>CAYJGC010000009.1:10532-45464 GCA_964369725.1 uncultured Eggerthella sp. | reverse complement strand
TCGTATAGAAGCCACGGAAAATTTCTACGCCGTCAACTCCAACCGCGTAAAGACCATCGATTACGCCGCCATCGCCTGCTTTTACCTGGTTGTAGAAATTAGTGTCAATGCCACCCAAAGTGCAATGAATCCAGTGTCCGTTACTCTGTGAGATATAGAACGGTGGCTCGAGTTGAGTTAGGAATTCAGCCTGCTTTCCGAATACACTGTCTTTACCGTCTGTGCAAAACTGGCTATATTCGTCAAAAGTTGCGCGCACTTCCTGAGGGTCAAGGCCTACTTGCTGAGCGAGGTCTTCGATGGTGTCAGCTTTAAAGGAAATGCCCTCTTCAACCTCTTCGTTTAGCGCCCCTTGAACCTCTTCGCTGAGAGTTTCAAGCAAACGCTGGTTGTAGATTACAAAGGACTGCTCCTGCTCGGCAACTGCATTACCTGGCCAAGGGTTTACTTGCGTGAAAATGCTCTCATCCGCGAATCGAACTCCACGCTCGTTTACCCAAAGCGTTTCAGGATTGGTTAGCATTCTGGTTTTCAAAACGCCTTCGGTGTAGTAAGGCGTGGTGTTGGGGTTGGATACCCACCACATGATGCTAGATTTTGGCAACCAGCTCTTTGCGCCTGCTGCAATCGCCATTTGAATGCCATCGCCATTGTGTCCAGGCGTGGCGACGCGCTGCAGGGTGCTTGTGTCCAGTCCCTGCTCTGCAAGCATATCGTCATTGTCCGCATAGCCACCGGTAGCGATAATAACTACAGGAGCGTCGATCTGAAGTATTCCTTCAGATGCTTCTGCATAGATACCTACAATTTTTCCATCATCGGACAAGATTAGTTCTTTACCTGGTGTGTTAGTTAGAAGTTCTCCGCCATTTGCGACAATTTTTTCAGACATAGGTACTACATAGGAATCGTGTCCAGCCGTGTGGTCATTGGCGATTGTGTCGGCGTAAAACCAGTGGGCTGTATCCACTTTGCCAGATCCCAGGTAATTGTCAATGTGGTCTGAGAATACAACACCTTGGCTCATAAGCCATTCGATATTGCTAGGGGATTTTTTCACCAAATCTGCCCAACGCGAGCCGTCGATCATGTAGTTGAACTGCGAGCACTCTTCCACAATGATATCTGATGGGGTAATCTCGATGCCTTGCGCTCTTTGCTGTGGGGTATCGACACCCATGATGCAAGAAATCATCATGGCGTTTCCGCCAGGCGCATTAGCGGCTTCTATAACTATGACATTTGCACCTTCATCTTGGCATGCGACAGCGGCAGATAATCCAGACATGCCTGCTCCCACTACAACCACGTCAGCAGATTTGGTTGCGGTAACCTGCGAAGCATAGTCCTCTTTTTCTTCTTGTTCGGAATCAGCTTGCTTCGGTGCTGCACATCCGCCGAGTAGACCAAGTGCCGCAACGCTTGCGCCAGAAACAAGTGAACCCTGAAGAAAGCTTCTTCTTGATATTTCCATGTTAACCCTTTCGTTCGTGTAATTTCGATATCAAGCCACCGATAGGCTTCTTTGTGAAGAATGAGAGTTTTTCGGTGTTTAAGCAATCCAATAAAAGGTGTGGTTTCTCGTAGAATACCCCACACCTTTTGGGTGGTATCGCGTATTTCAGCCCTTCAACCCCAGCTCAGATAGGCTTACGAAGCTGAAAAGAAACGTATATGAGTGAAGTGGTCTTGGAAGTGCCCGGTGGCGAATTAGATGTTGAAAGAGCAGCTAGCAAAACTTGCACTTGTCAAGCTTTGTAGACACTGGACATGAATCTCGTAAAAATTGGCAGACGCAACACCTTTAAACACAACAACAATCAGACGAGCCAGTACAGCTTTTGATGTCTACTTGCAGCAATGAGCCTCCTTATCAACACACAACGCAGCATCTAAAATAAATCAAGACACCCTACGAGCGTCACCCGCCCCTTGAGCCCTCGTCCGAGCAATCATGTAAACAGCGAATATGAAAATGACTACTTCAGTTATTGGCATAGCAAGCCACAAGCTGCTATCCGCAAAAAAGTACGGCAGAGCTAGTATCAATCCGCCACTAATAAAAAGTCCTCGAGCAACAGAAATCACGAAGGCAATCTCCGGTTTCATGGTAGATTGGAAGTAATAGGTCGCATAAATGTTGAATGGTAGCAATAAAAATGATGCACAGTACACGCTCATAATGCCTGGAGCAATCTCCAAAACAGACTCAGTTGGCTGCATAAATGCATACACAAAAGCGGTTGGAAATAGCATAGTAACTAACATCCACACCACACTTACCACGGCAACTGATATAAGGCCGCACTTTAACGTCTTATTGGTGCGGTCGATGTTTTTCGCACTGAAATTTGCCGACAAAAGAGGTTGGGAAGCCTGCCCTACACCATAGGCGCAGCACTGTACAAATGTTGAGATATTTACGATTATGCCATACACGGCAAGGGAATCGATACCCAAGTAATGCATGATTTGAATGTTAAACAGTACAGTGAGAATTCCCATTGCCACATCGACAAAAAAGCTGGAAAACCCGTACGTAACTATTCGTTTAGTTTTCTTGAAAACCTTTTGCGGGCGTACAAATTTCAGTGAGTTCTTGCTGCTCTTGAAATGAGTAAGCATGACCAACAAAGACAGTACCGCCCCCAGGCACGTAGCAAGGCCGGCACCCATTATTCCCATATCCAAAACAAATACAAAAAAGATATCTCCCGCAACATTAAAGACACCACCCGCAATCACTGCTTTTGTTGACAGTAAAGGATTATTGTCATTACGCAAAAAAGCAGCCATAAACTGCATAAAAAGAAAAGCTGGGAGTACAAATTTGACCGGCATAAGATAACTTTTGCAAGAGGTAGCAATGTTTCATCAGCTCCAAGCAGCATCAAGATTTGATTCTCAAAGAAGACAAGAAGACCCCATAGAACAATTGCTATAGACGCCGTCAAGATAGTGCCTACCGTAAAGTAAACATTGGCCTGTTTTGCATCTCGCTGCGCCGTATTCTTTTCAATATTGAAAAGAAATTGACGCTCCAATACCCGTCAAAAGCCCAAATCCATACACAACATTCCAGATAGGAGCAACGATAGCCATCGCTGCAGAACCTATAGGACCGTGGTATTGCCCTACAACAATCATATCCACCAGTCCGTATACTGATGGCAAAATTGCCCCACCAAAAGATGCAACTAAATATTTTAGATACACGCTTTTTACGTTGTCCCGCAACAGGTCCATGCTTGCCTCCACTAGCTTAGGTTCGAGCGTCTCTTTTGTCTGCAAAATCCTGCAGCATCTCGCAGCAACCGACGCCCCCACAATCGGAAGACTTGTCCCCACAACAAAAAAGCTGGATAAGATTTGCGCTTTTGCGCACTATCTTATCCAGCAATTACTTTTATAATGTACCCTCCGATATGGGCACGCATGCTACCATCTTAAGCAAGAATAGTCAACGACTGCAATTGCGTAAGATTCGGTAAGCATTTGATGGTTCCAGTTAGCAAGCCTTTGTGGCGGAGCAAATCCGCTTTATTAGCATTGCTTTTTTACAACTGAAGGTCTATTTATTTGCTTTTTCTTCGAGGCGCGCCAGTGGCACTATCATTGCAAACACGCTGCCTTCTGACACTATGTCACCCTCGTCATCATAAGCGGTGACTTTCCAAAAATGCTTAATAGCTCCCGACCGAGACAGCTCCTCTTTCTCAAGCTCTGCAACACCGCGCAATTGCTTGCCTTTTGCTCCTTTTCGATGCGCTACATGAATGTCAACTCCGAAAGGGCGTTGCGTTTCCCAGTCGGCATGCGCCGCCGTTCCTTCACTTGCCGCCGATTCCAACAGCGAAATGGTGGCACCTCCATGCACAAACCCAAACGGCTGCAAAATCTCCTCGATAATAGGCATTGTTGCTTCTACCCGAGTCTTGTCTACCGAAATCATTTCAATTTTCAACAATTCATTGAGTCCCATAGCTCACAGCTTTCTCTTCGAAAATTTGTTGACAAGAAATCGTCCTCTTCATCCCCTACCAGAACGCCTCCGAGACATCTTGAGTGCAAACCGCGCTGCTACTTACACTAACGCTTCCTGCTCGCTATCCACAAAACCTAGCGCAGAAACTCAACCAAATCTGAATGCATCAAGAAGTCCAATTCATCGGCTGAATCTTCGTCGGTCTCAAGGAAAAGGAATCCGTAATTACCCACAGCACTCACCTCGAAACGGCGCATCTCCAATACCTTTGAAAAACGCTGCTCAAACGCCTCGTAATCGAAAACCTCTTCGCCCGTTGCGCAAGAAGGCGGATTGAGAAGGGACATGGTATACACCTTACCCTCTTTTCCCTCAAGAAGTTTTTCGAAACACGGCGCATCGTCTTCCAAAAACGCTTGATAGGTGCGGTATCCATATGCGTACCAACTTACATCGGTTCCGCCTAATCCCGCAAAACGCAAAGGATTAAATTCTATGGGGCTCACGTGCCCCTCTTTTACGCGTGCTTCCACGTGAACAGGGAAATTACGCGCGCCTACTAGCTCGTTAACGGCATTAAGCCAATTCTCAAACAGAGGCACCATTTCCTTTAAAATAGATGCACTTGTTATATACATGCGGTCACTCGTATCTTCGGGCGAGACAAAGTCATGACGCAACACATTCAGCAAATGCGCCTTGCCCCTTTCGTCAAAATACGCATCCACCGCATATTCCGCACCTTCTATATAGCTCTCCAAAATGAACTCACTTGAGCCGATAACGCTCTCGGGATACATTGCACTCCATGACGCTGCGTCTCGCACAATTCCCTCAAGTGCCGCATCCCAATCCTCCCGCGACTTCACTACGTAAACGCCCATGCTGCAAAAGCCCACCGTAGGCTTTAAGACAAACGGTGGTTTCAGTGTGTCAAAATTAAGAGAAGCCAATGCTTGGGCAGAATGCTTCTGAAACAGCAGTTCTGGATCAAGTGCAGCAAGAGCCTCCCTTGTCGCAGCTTTATCTTTGAACAGAGCAATTGCACGCGTCAAACTTTCGTTTTCTACATTTTGAGCAATCCAAGCAAGAGTATTTTCAGAATTTGTATAAACACGCTCTCCGTCATTGAGACTTGCGATAGCCTGCTCTTCAGTCACCAAATTCAACACATCAGCTTCTTGAAGTTGTTTCACATAGTCATTTGCGAGGACTGGATGTTGCGACTGAATCAGCCACGACAGCAACGGCTTTGACACATAGGGTGCATCTAAAATAATCATACGAATAGCTCCTACTTCTTACTTACGTTACACAAGCGGCATTCCTCTCCAATACTTGTCCCGGCTCTTTACTATACCTACAGCAAATGCAGCCTGTTAGCACGAAATTTTGCATACCCCTGCAGTTTTAAATAAATCATTTCGCCGCGACCTGGAACAAACGCAACCTGCTAGCACCTTACGAATTTTGCGCATCTTGCACTTTTCTCGCCACACTGTACATGCGTAGCAAATTGCGAATATTTTTTATATCGAAATATACCGCAAACAAGAATACCAGACCGAGCGCAATGCTTATCCCATCATTGCCAGGTGAAATCAGGAAAATAAAAGGCGTCAGTACAATTGCAATAGGGATGCCGAAAATAACCAAACAACCGCCCAATCGCTTCCATATGCCATAGATTAGCGAAATCATTACATAAAGAAACAAGCCCGAAGCAATCGAACCCGCCACAGCCAAAGCAGCTAGCAAAACGAACTTTCCTGCAATTATCAAGCCTTCACGGCGTAGCTTCTCAGCTGTTTCCGTCTTTATTTGCTCGTTTGTCTTTTGTGGTCTTTGAGCTCTAAATGGCGCAAAAGGATCGTACGGGTCGAAATCAACAGGTGCGGCGCCGCCCGTGCTACGCGACCCATCCCATGAAGTCCAGACATACGTCGTTCGTCCTTGTGTATTTCCTGGGGTTTGGCCTTGCGAAAAAGGCCACGAGGAGAACGGGTCTTGCCCATCGTACGCAACACCAGTAGGGCGCGCATACGGATTACCTGCATAAGGTCGAGGATCGCGACGCGGATCAAATTCTGGCGTCCATGTCCGATTAAGCAACACATCGCGCGATTCGTTGATTTGCTTAGTTAGCTCCTCGGCATCGCTGCGCTCTTTTGAATCAAGGGGAAATTTATCTGGATGATGAGCAATCACCAGCTTGCGGTGAGCTTTTTTTATCTCGTCATCGCTTGCGCCTTCATTTAAACCCAATGTTTTTAGTGCAACCGATCTTTTCATGCAGCTATTAATTCCCATCTCTCAAACATCTCTTACAGCGTTGCGCTATTTCCTTACGGAAATCATCTCTCAAAAGTCAAAAGCGCCTTGCCATCGGCGTCGTACTTGCCGAGTGTTGCGTTATTGTCTCACGGCAACCGTCTCTCAGGATGCTTTCCAGGTAACGCCACACCAAAAACATGCGCTCCAAAAGAAAGATGCCGCGTTGCTTTTCATGCATAACACAATTCCAACAACACGGCATCTTCTTTTCTCTCTACCCTAAAACACTTTGATAATCTAATTTTCCAGCAATAGATTATCAAAGTCGAAAGGCTCTTCAACAGTGCAAATATAATTGCCTTCCGCATCAAGCTCAATCAGCACATGACTGCGATCATGAAGCTTACCCTCAACAACTTTCTGGGCAATACGATCAACTATTTCACGCTGAATAAGGCGCTTAAGCGGGCGCGCACCGAAAATTGGATCATATCCATCAATAGACAGGTGCTCCATTGCTGCCGGCGTAACATCAAGTGTAACGTGACGCGCAGCCAAACGCGAACGAACCTCTTCAAGCTGCAAGTCAACAATGGGTTCGATACTGGTCATGTTCAGCGAATTGAACACCACTACATCATCAATGCGGTTTATAAACTCAGGACGGAATGTCGCACGCAACGATTCGTCAATCGCCTGCTTCATGGCTTTTTCATCACCGTTTTCTGCAAATTCACGAATATATTGCGACCCAACATTACTTGTCATAATGACAATGGCGTTCTTAAAACTCACAACACGACCTTGGCCGTCAGTTAAACGTCCATCATCAAGCACCTGCAGCAAAATATTGAATACATCAGGGTGAGCTTTTTCAATTTCATCGAGCAACACCACGCTATATGGCTTGCGACGAACCGCTTCTGTGAGCTGACCGCCTTCGTCATAGCCAACATACCCTGGAGGTGCCCCAATCAAACGCTGCACACTGAACTTCTCCATGTATTCCGACATATCAAGGCGAACCATAGCTTTTTCACTGTCAAACAAATATTCTGCCAATGCTTTTGCAAGCTCGGTTTTTCCTACGCCCGTAGGACCCAAGAACAAGAAGCTGCCAATAGGATGATCAGGGTCAGACAGCCCAGCGCGGTTGCGCCTTATTGCTCCCGCGACATAGGAAACTGCTTCGTCCTGCCCAACAACACGTTCTCTTAACTTAGCCTCAAGATCCACCAACTTCGCCATTTCACCCTGCATCATCTTTTGAACAGGAATGCCTGTCCAAGCAGAAACTACTTCGGCAATTTCTTCGTCGGACACTTCTTCTTTCAGTATGGCGCCACTTTGTTGCTTACTATTGAGCGCTTCTTCCGCAGCTTTCAAGAGACGCTGCAGTTCAGGAATGCGTGCATATCTGAGTTCTGACGCTTTTGACAAGTCGCCCTCGCGCGTTGCGCGCTCCTCTTCAAGCTGCGCCGTTTCCAGATCGGACTTGAGTGTTTGAACGCTTTCAATAACATCTTTTTCGTTTTGCCATTCTGCCTTACTTTTATCAAGGCTCTCACGCGCAAGCGCAATCTCTTGGCGAAGCATATCAAGACGATCCTTAGAAGCGCGATCGCTTTCCTTCATGAGCGCCTGTTCTTCAATTTGCATCTGCGTTAACTTACGCTCCGCTGCATCAACCTCTTCTGGCATGGAATCTATTTCTATGCGAAGACGGCTTGCTGCTTCATCCATGAGGTCAATTGCTTTGTCAGGCAAAAAACGGTCTGATATGTAACGATTCGAAAGCTCCGCTGCAGCCACAATGGCACCATCGGTAATACGCACACCGTGATGAATTTCATACTTTTCTTTTAAGCCGCGTAAAATGGCAATAGTATCTTCTACCGAAGGCTCCGTGATCAAAACGGGCTGAAAACGACGCTCAAGTGCTGCATCTTTTTCAATATACTTGCGGTATTCGTCTAACGTGGTTGCACCAATAGCATGCAACTCTCCTCGAGCCAAAGCAGGCTTAAGCATATTTCCCGCATCAATAGTGCTGTCTCCGGTTGACCCCGCACCAACAATAGTGTGCAGCTCGTCAATGAACAAAATGATTTGCCCATCGCTTTGCTTCACTTCGCGAAGAACTGCCTTAAGACGATCTTCGAATTCACCGCGATACTTTGCTCCAGCCAACATTGCAGCAATATCAAGGGTCACAATAGAGCGATCCCTTAAGCTTGTTGGCACATCACCTGCAACAATACGCTGAGCAAGTCCTTCCGCAATTGCAGTCTTGCCCGTACCGGGTTCGCCAATTAAAACAGGATTGTTCTTGGTGCGGCGAGACAATACTTGAATAGTGCGGCGAATTTCTTCAGCACGTCCAATCACGGGATCGAGCTTGCCCTCTCGCGCCTGTTGCGTAAGATTTTGCCCATACTGCTCAAGCGCTTCAAACTGCACTTTATTCTGTTGATCCGTTACGCGGGTGTCGCCGCGTAAATCATCGTAAGCCGCTTCGATAGACTTACGCACTACTCCTGCTGCATTAAGAATTTTACCTGCAACACCTTTATCTTCGGAAAGGGCAATTAATAAATGCTCACTCGTCGCATAAGAATCACCTAGCTTTTCAGCTATTTTTACTGCCTTGTCAATAACACCCAAGAGCACCGGGCCGGGAAGACCGCTCATCATCATGGCCCCGCTTGCTCCTACTTTAGGCATTCGGTCAATCTCTGCATTTGCTGCTGCCAAAAGCTGAGAAGGGTTTGCGCCAATACGCTTAATGATGGCAGATAAATTATTTTCTTCAGACCCAAGCAAGGCCTTTAACATATGAATAGGCTCTGCTTGAGAAGAATCTGCATCGGACGCAATAGTAATAGTCTCTTGGAATGCCTCTTGTGCACTCAATGCCAATTTATTTAAATTTCCCATATTCATAGCAAATTCCTCCTTTGCTAAATATACGTTTTACTGTTGCTGAGACGCCTGTCTAAGCATGGTAGGCAAATCCGACACGCGAACCAAAGCGTTTACGCTTTCTCGCGTTTCAAGCTCGTGCACGCGGTCGGCCAATCGACGAACGCGCTTGTGTAAATCATCGAGCTCGTTGTCACGCTCTTCAAGACGTCCTTGTAAATCCAAAATACGAATAACTCCCGAAAGGTTAATCCCTTCAGCAGTTAACTCATTGATAAGCTCTAGCCTCTCAATATCTGCCTGAGAATACATACGCGTATTGCCACTTGTGCGCTGAGGAGAGACGAGACCTTTCTGCTCATACGTGCGCAGCGTCTGCGGATGAACTCCCGCTAAATCCGCCGCAACACTAATCATATAGAGAGGTCTGTTTCGATCTTCACGGTTTACCACTATGACCAACTCCTTATGTCTTCCTCTGAAGCGTCCAAGAAGTCTTGCATTGCACGTTCTTGGGTTTCATTGAGCTCCTTTGGAATAATAACTTTTATGGTTATCTTCAAATCGCCCGAACCTTCACCCTTAACCTTTACCGCACCTTTGCCGCGTACCGTTAAAATTGTGCCATCCTGTGTTCCAACGGGTACCTTCACACGCACTTTCGTACCATCGGGCACCGGCACAACTACACTCGCACCCAGGGCAGCCTCAGCAATGTTGACCGGAACATCCATTAGCACATCCGAACCTTTGCGCGTATAGTAAGGATGCTCATCAATCTTCGTGACAATGAGTAAATCTCCCGCTGCACCACCATTCTCACCGGGAGCGCCCTTGCCTTTAAAGCGCAGCCTTCCTCCATCAACTGCACCTGCAGGAATTTTTACGGTTAAAGTATCGGCTTCAGGACGACCAGGAACGCGCACCGTAACGCGCTTTTCTGTTCCTGAAAATGCTTCATCGAAGCTCACATTAAGGGTTACATTCATATCTTGACCCTTGCGGGCACGCGGTGTACGCCCCCCGCCAAAACCACCAAAGTCAGCGCCAAATGCGCCTTCACCACGACGAATACTTTCAAGAATCTCCGACCAGCTTCCGCCGCCAAAAATGTCTCCAACGTTTACGTTGCCACCCCACCCTTGGGGGATCTGGTTTTCGTTTGCCGTGCCATACTGGTCGTACATAGTGCGCTTTTTATCGTCTGACAAGACTTCATATGCTTCATTAATTTCTTTAAACTTTGATTCATCACCGCCAGCATCGGGATGATGAGTACGAGCAAGTTTGCGAAATGACTTTTTTATTTCATCTGCAGTTGCCGTACGTGGAACGCCCAGCGCTTTATAATAATCCGGAGTTGCTGACATAATGCGCCCCACCTTCCTTTCTCTCATTACATAAAGACCTTAGTGAAACATAATCTGATTTTGCATCAATGCACGCTTTATGCTCAATGAACAAATAGCCGGGCTGCATTGCTCTGCAAAATTTCTTTCGTACTAAAGTCTCGTTATCGTGTTGTCGTTTAACAAAAGCGGGCTACCATTTGGTGCGCCCGCTTTAGCAAATTACTCTGTATCGGTATCTTCTTGCGGCTTTTCGCGCTTAGGGCCGCCTGCCGAAACGGTCACCATGGCCGGACGCAATACCTTGTCACCCATCTTGTAACCTTTTTGGTAGACCTGCGCAACCGTCTCATCAGGAACGCTTGTATCTTCTACGGTGGCAACCGCCTGAGCTTCAAGTGCATTGAAGGCTTCACCCGCTGGGTCTATGACCTGCACGCCGCCCTTTACGAGCACATCACCAAATTTGACACCCACTGCCCTTACGCCCTCAAGCAAGCCTTGCTCGCCGTTCTTTTCAGCGTAATCAATAGTGCGGTCAAAATCGTCGAGCACCGGAATAAGACTCTCAACAAGCTTCTCTGCGGCGCGTGCTTTTTCAATGGCGCGCTGCTCGGTCGTACGACGACGGTAGGTGTCCCATTCCGCATGCAAACGCATATACTTATCTTGCCATTCCTTAGCCTGGTTCTGTGCTGCGGCTAGTTCGCCCTCTTCTGGCTCCGGCAAAACTTCCACCTCTACTGCTTCACCTTCTAGAGCTTCATCAACCTCGCCACAGGCGGGCGACTCAGATGAGCCGTCCGCTGCAGCATAAGAAGAATCTACTTCTACAGCAACGTTTTCATTGCTGTCTTGAACAGGAGATTTCTCGTTATCGCCTTGAACCGGGCTTCCTGACACAGGTTTGCTCGGTTGAAACATAGCGATTACTTCCCTTCGTTCTTGTTGTCTTCTTCGACAACTTCATAATCAGCTTCGATAGTGTCATCGTTTGAAGCAGCCTGAACGTCTGGTGCACCAGCGCCAGCAGCAGGATCTTGCGTTGAGTACACAACCTCTGCCAACTTATAGCCAGCTTGCTGCATCTTTTCGGTTGCAGCCTTAATAGCCTCCATGTCATCACCAGCAAGAGCAGCCTTAGCCTCGTCGATTGCTTCCTGAGCAGCAGCTTTTACGTCTTCAGGAGCTTTGTCGCCTACCTCTGTGAGAGTTTGCTCAGTAGCATTCACCAACGCGTCAGCATTGTTGCGAACCTCTACTTCTTCTTTACGCAGTCTGTCTTCTTCAGCATGAGCCTCAGCATCTTTTACCATGCGCTCTACTTCGTCATCATTAAGAGCAGTAGAGCCAGAGATGGTAATCTGCTGCTGCTGTCCTGTGCCCAAATCCTTAGCTGAAACATTCACGATGCCGTTTGCGTCAATGTCGAAGGTAACTTCAATTTGAGGAACACCGCGACGCGCAGCAGGAATGCCTGCCAACTGGAATTTGCCCAAGGTCTTGTTGCCGTTTGCCATTTGGCGCTCACCCTGCAATACATGCACCTCTACTGAAGTCTGATTGTCAGCAGCAGTTGAATAAATCTCAGTCTTGCGTGTTGGGATAGTGGTATTACGCTCAATCATCTTGGTCATAACGCCACCCATAGTCTCTACACCCAAAGACAAAGGAGTTACGTCAAGCAGCAAAATACCTGAAACGTCACCAGCTAAAACACCGCCCTGAACAGCAGCACCCATAGCAACTACTTCGTCAGGGTTAACTGACATGTTAGGCTCTTTACCCGTAAGCTTTTTAACAACATCCTGAACAGCAGGCATACGAGTTGATCCACCAACCAAGATAACCTGATCAAGATTACCAGCAGTGAGACCAGCATCTTTCAAAGCCTGCTCAACAGGGGTGCGAACGCGGTCAAGCAAGTCTTTGGTGATACGCTCAAACTCACCACGGGTAAGCGTGTAATCAAGGTGCTTAGGGCCAGTTGCGTCTGCCGTAATGAACGGAAGATTGATGTTTGCTTGTGAAGTTGTAGAAAGCTCCATCTTTGCTTTTTCTGCAGCTTCGCGCAAACGCTGAAGAGCCATCTTGTCTTGACGAAGGTCGATGCTGTTTTCAGACTTGAACTTTTCTGCCATCCAGTCAATGATGCGCTGATCCCAGTCGTCGCCACCCAGACGATTGTCGCCCGCAGTTGCAGCTACCTCAAACACACCGTCGCCAAGCTCAAGGATGGATACATCGAAGGTACCGCCGCCAAGGTCAAATACGAGAATCTTCTCGTCTTTGTTAGTCTTATCGAGGCCGTAAGCCAATGCAGCAGCCGTAGGCTCATTGATAATACGCAAAACCTCAAGGCCAGCAATTTTGCCAGCGTCTTTGGTAGCTTGACGCTGTGCGTCGTTGAAGTACGCAGGAACCGTAATAACAGCCTGCGTAATGGTTTGACCCAACTGCTTCTCAGCATCATTTTTAAGCTTCTGCAAAACCATAGCTGAAATCTCTTCAGGAGTATAATCCTTGCCATCAATATCAACGACAGCACGACCGTCCTTACCTTTTTCAACGTTGTAGCTTACGGTTTTTTGCTCATCGCCCGTTTCTGCAAAAGAGCGACCAATGAAACGCTTTACCGAAGAGATGGTGTTTTCTGGATTGGTAACAGCCTGGTTTTTTGCGGCTTTACCAACAACACGCTCTCCGTCCTTGCGGAAGCCTTCAACCGAAGGAGTAGTGCGGTCGCCTTCTGCGTTTACCAAAATTTCAGGCTCGGAGCCCTCCATAACAGCCATAGCAGAATTTGTGGTACCTAAGTCAATTCCTAAAATCTTACCCATTATCGTTTCCTCTCTAACAGAGTTTTTATAACCTACAGTAACTTACCGGTCGATACATTTCTTTCGACAGGGGAAACTATATAATCTAAGTCTGCACGTGTCAAGTTAGTTACCATTTTGTCATATAAGTAATGTTATCTTCACAACTATACCTTTTTTCTTTGAATCTCTTCAGGATAGAGCAGCTTCCGTTATTCTTTGCTTGGTCAGCTGTTTTGCAGATGACATTTGGCACGAGGAACCTGTTGGAAAGCTGGTATGGGCAGCCTACAGGAAAGACCTCAGTCGTAAACTATATGTAGCCTATATTTTGGTTGAAGCATTTTCACCCAAAAAAATCCCCGCCTTCTCTAAAGGAAAGCGGGGATTGAACTTGTGAGCTAAATAAATTCTCGATTAGTCCTCAATGATTTCGGGAATTGCTCCCATAGGGCATTCTTCTACGCAGTCGCCGCAGGCGATACAGCTGTCTTCGCTTACAAGCTCTACTACACCACCATTTACCTCAAGAATTTCTTCTGGGCAAGCGTCAACACAAATACCGCAACCAATACACTCATCAACTTCAATAACTGGATGTGCCATTAAAAAACTCCTTCTCGTCAGTAGATAATCCCAACCCCTTGTTGGATAATTTTCCAAAACTATTAGAGCGCAAGATACCACTATTCCGGCTAATTTCAAGAAAAAACGCTAAATTTTTTCTTACACGGCATAAATTTGCCCTAAAACTAATACCTTTTCTTTGGCAACCTTACCACTCAACAGCAATAGACACTTTAACAAATACGCGGCAATTGTTCACCTACCAACATATCTAAAATACGCGTCGAACCAAATGTTGTGCGCAAAAATGCCTTAGGCCCACGCTCTGGTTGAGCCTGTGTTACTTCTCCAATTATAGCGGCATCTACACCGTAGCAATTTGCACGCAGTGCCTGCAAGGCAGCCTCAGCCTGCTTAGCAGGAACCACACATACCATTTTTCCTTCATTTGCAACCTGAAACACGTCGTAGCCAAGCATTTCACAAGCGCCGAGGACCGCAGGCTTTACGGGCACATCGCCTTCGTTCACCGTGATATCAACCTGAGACTGCGAAGCTAGCTCGTTCAGCGTTGATGCAAGACCGCCTCGTGTTGGATCGCGAAAGCATCTTGTATCAGGAGCGGCGGCCAAAACTTCTGCAATTAAGTGATTGAGAGGCGCAGCATCGCTTTGAATATCTGTTGAGAAAGAAAGCGACTCTCTGCAGCTCATAATGGTTATTCCGTGGTCACCAAGGGTTCCCGTAACAAGAATCTTGTCACCGGGTTGACAAGTAGATCCACTCAGGTCAATTCCTTCAGGAAGCATCCCAATACCAGACGTATTGATAAAAATTCCGTCACCGTGACCGCGGTTTACCACCTTGGTATCCCCCGTCACAAGCTTCACGCCAGCTTCTTTTGCGCATTGTGCCATCGACTCACAAATGCGCCTTAAGTCTTCTATAGAAAAGCCCTCTTCAAGGATAAAACCACAGCTTAAGTAGAGAGGAACAGCCCCACTCGTTGCAACATCGTTAACCGTACCGCATACAGCAAGACGCCCGATATCGCCACCAGGGAAAAAATGAGGCGTTACGACAAAGCTATCGGTCGAAAACGCAAGACGCTCGCCTGGTTTTGGTGCACACAGAACCGCCGCATCGTCGCCCTTCAGCAGCTCCTCTGTGCCATATGACGTGAAAAAAACCTCGTCAATTATTCTTTTCATCATAGTTCCGCCACTACCGTGACCCAGCATAACTGTTGTATCCATAATCGCTCCTTATAGGTAGTCGCCGGTAGTGGTCACAACGAGGCGACCATTCTGCACACCTTTTGTTCCCAAAATGAGGTTTGCAACATCTTGAACAATGCCCGTTTCGCCTTTAAGCAGCACTACTTCTAAACAGTAGCGCTCATCGAGGTGAACATGCATGGACGATGAAATGATGTCGAAATACTGATGCTGGATAGAATGAAGCTTCTCCTGTACATCGTTGGCATGGTAGTCAAACATGATAGTAAGCGTCCCTACTACGATAGCTCCTGGAATAGCGCACTCATCTTCAATAAGAGCATCGCGCACTAAGTCACGCACAACTTCGCTGCGATTTTTTGCCAACCCGCGACGCGCTACAAGGCGGTCAAAGCGGATGAGCAAATCTTCTGGCATAGCAACCGAAAAACGCATAAGATCGTTTGGCATACGTTCACCCTATACAAGATTAACGGTTACGCCTGCTGTTGACTCAGCATCATCCTCTAGAGCATCTTTTGCCTCATCAAGCAACGCGCGAACATCGTCCAACAAAGCTTGTGCAGCATGCAATTTTGTAGATGCATGGGGATACCCTGCATCTTGCGCCATGTGACCCAGCGTATGAGCCCAGCGGCGCTCAAGTTTTATATGGTCATCAATTTGATCAATCATTTGCTCAAATTGGTTTGTATTAATACCGTTTGTACACATCGCAGGTCTCCTTATATGTCATTACCTAAAACCAATAAATACCACAGCGCAAAACCAAGCATTTATTGTTATGATTACCGTTATACGGCGAAGTACCATCCACCGCAAGGGGCAGTGTGAAAAAATCCACAAACGGTAACATGTATGAGGCAAGCCTTGACGAAACAAGAGAACTTTTTTCTTCTTATCTGGAAGAAAAAAACTCCCTGCTCGTTTTCGTTTTGAGTGAGCACGCACTTGCACAGCGAAGTCGCGATGCACTGAATAAAGCTTTTGAAGCAAAAGGCTTTGGAGTAAACCCTTGCTCTTTTGTATCACTCAACCCACTCGACAACCCTTCTCTTGACAAGCAGTCTCTCTACTTGCTTATCGAAGGTGCAGATCCGCTTCTCCTAGTTGCAAGTGATCAAGCAACAGTATCCCTGCTGAGCGAAGCATATGCTTGCGATCTTCTTGTTGAAAAGGTGTCCCGTGTTTTTGGTCGCTTCTGCGCGGCATTTACCTCATTTGATTCTATGCTTGATTCCCCGCAGAAAAAACAAGAGGCTTGGGGACTCCTCAAAAAGCTTCCCACCATCGAAAATTAAAGGCATCCCACTTATGAAGGATCTTGGCCTTTCACACCACTTATCGGGACACGACTGACGGAAACCTTCCCGCAAGCAAACAGATGCAAGAGTTTAGCGAAAAATCGGGGGCACGGAGAGAAAGCCTGCAAGGCAGAATTTTCTCCTAGCATCAACAAGCGCTTCATCAGGGTTTTTCTTTTTAGTGAAATCAATCGAGGCAAAATGAAGCAAAATTTTTCTCCGTGCCCCCGATTTTTTACTTTAGAAGCGGCTTCTTACACCACTTATCGGGACGTGGACAGATTTCTTGCACCACTTATCGGGATGCGACCTCACACCCAACAAAAAGATGACTACAAATACGCAAAGGAGCCCAAAATTACTCTTAGCTCCTTTGCTACCTCTATCGAAAAAGTGGTTACCATCTGCGATGACAACCACTCAGCGGACACTTTGTGTCCATAACTACCAGACCAAATATGCTAGCAACCAGCAATGGCGCTTTCCTCAAACTTGACTCCATTGCTGTAAGTTTTAATAAAGAAAGCTCTCAAAACCTCATAAACTAAAACTAAGCTACAACTACCGCCGCTGCTGCATCCAAAAGAGCTTGCACCTCTTCGCTGCTTTCCGCTTCAGCATAAATACGAACCAGCGGCTCGGTGCCAGAGGGGCGCATCATAACCCACGCATCGCCTTCAAGACTAAACTTCACGCCATCGCGGCGATCAATAGCCACAACTTGTTTATCGCAAATAACCTCTGGTGCATAGCCTGGGACAATAGTGCCGCGGAAGTTAGCCATCTGCTCTTCCGTAATAGACAGACCGCGACGCTCAAACTCGAGCTTGCCAATCTTTTCAAACATATCATCGAGCAGCTGCCCCATGCTCATACCGCGTTGCGCCATGGTCTCGCACAGCAACAGAGCCATGAGCAAGCCATCACGCTCCATGACGTGACTAGGAATGCCAATGCCTCCGGACTCTTCGCCGCCGAACATGACATCGCCTTTTTCCATTTCGGCATAAATCCACTTGAATCCTACGGGTGTGCTAGTCAGCTCAAGACCCAAACGCTTGCATTGTCGTGTAAGCATAGCCGAAGCAGTGATGGTTGAAACCACACGACCCGACAGTCCCTTGTCTTCTGCCAAATGAGCCGTTAGCAACGTAATGATGCGGTGCGGATTCACAAAGTTGCCCTGCTCGTCAATGGCTCCAATGCGATCAGCATCGCCATCTGTTATGAAGCCAGCATCATATCCCAGTTCAGGGACCTTTGCTAAACCACGATTTACCCATGGTGGAATGGGCTCGGGATGAAGACCATCAAACGTAGGGTCTTCGACATTGTTGATCTCGCAAACTTCCACACCCAAATCACGCAGCAATTGAGCTAAATATACCCGTCCAGCACCATAAAGCGGATCAACAACCACACGGAGCCCCGCATTGCGAATAGCCTGTGCATCTACGCGCTCTTTAAGAGTTTCTAAGTATCCCGCCATAAGATCTACTTCAACATAGGCACCGCGCTCTTCACTCACCTGTTCTGAAAGTTGAGCTTCTACTCGATCGGTAAATTCTTTTCCTGCTGCCCCGCCGTCGGCTAAGCGCAACTTGACACCCAAATATTCAGCAGGATTATGGGAGCTCGTTAGCATAATGCCGCCAACAGCAGCGTCGTCTCGTGCTACCGACCAACAAAGCGCAGGCGTAGGACAATAGTCTTGTGAGAGCTTTACTTCAAAGCCCTGTGAAGCTACAACCTGAGCTGCCAACTGAGCGTATGCATGGGCATCTTGGCGACAATCGTGACCGACAATAATAGTGCCAAGATTGTCGTCGCTCGCTCCTGTCGCCAGCGCGTCTTCCTTAAAAATACGCGCCGCCGCATCGGCAACGCGAATAAGGTTATCGTTAGTAAAATCTTCTCCGATAATGGCTCGCCATCCATCGGTGCCAAAACTAATTTCTGCCACTGCGTATCCTTTCTGTATACAACTGTGCGTGCAGCACCAATAACAAGATTGCAGCACAGCTTCTTATTATAAACTGACTCGAACAATTAGTTTCTCTCAAACGTCACCAGCGAGTCCGTTACAACACACAACACACAACACACAACACACAACAGCGTACTAAACACATTGAAGCAGCTGTCGATTCTTAAATAACCAACCTGTCGCATAAATGCGACTAGATTTAACGCGCTATTCGTTTTCCTGCTTTACTTATATCAACAAAACGCCAAGCTCCTGTCCCTTGGTCATCACCCCATACACGCAGGCCAACATTCGCATACATGTTACTTTCGCGAGATTAAGCACACAGCGCGCTCTCCCTGCTACTATAGGTTCTCACGATGGTCATTGTGCTAGCTTGATTACCGCCTATACACCCACGGAACAGGAGACAAACATGTCTAATAAAAGCCTTGCTGCAAACCCGCAAGATTTATGCATTATGGTAACGGGAGGTGCAGGATTTATTGGATCACATACATGCGTGGAGCTTTTAGAAATGGGCTATAGCGTTGTTGTGGTTGACGACTTAAGCAATTCAAGCGAAGTAGCTATTGACCGCGTACGAAACATTGCAGGCATCTCGAGCGATGACGAGCGTCTCTCCTTTCATCAAGCAAGTATTTTAGACCGCGATGCTCTTGCTCGTATATTCGCTCAACACAACATAGATGCAATTATCCATTTTGCTGGATTCAAAGCGGTTGGAGAAAGCGTTCAAAAACCTCTTGAATATTACTGGAACAATGTTGCAGGTACGCTTGTACTATGCGAGGTAGCGCGTGAAGCAGGGGTAAAAAATATTGTCTTCTCCTCAAGCGCAACCGTTTACGGAGAGCCAGCTTTTATTCCCATTACCGAAGAGTGCCCCAAGCACGATGCAACCAATCCTTATGGTTGGACAAAAAGCATGCTTGAGCAAATTTTGACTGACCTCTATATTGGCGATAATGAATGGAATGTGGTGCTTTTGCGCTACTTCAACCCCATCGGCGCACACGAGAGTGGCCAAATTGGCGAAGACCCCAAGGGCATTCCTAACAACTTGCTACCTTATGTAGCTCAAGTTGCAGTCGGCAAGCTCCAAAGCATTGGCGTATTTGGCGGCGACTATGAAACGCCTGACGGAACGGGCGTACGCGACTATATCCATGTGGTAGATTTGGCGCGCGGGCATGTTTCTGCGCTAAACTGGATGGGTGGCAAAGTTGGAACAGGCGAAGCAGACAGTGCAGGAACACACCAAGGAACTCCTGCCGAAGACGGTACGCGTCGCGGGGTCAACATTTTCAACCTAGGAACAGGTACCGGCTCAAGCGTTTTAGATGTTATCCGTGCTTTTGAGCAGGCTTGTGGCAAAACTCTTCCTTACGAGGTCAAACCTCGTCGCGCAGGAGATATTGCCGAAAACTATGCCGCATGCGACAAAGCTGCAACCGAACTTAATTGGGTTGCACAGTATGATCTTGCGCGCATGTGCGCCGATAGCTGGCGTTGGCAGTCAAACAACCCCGACGGTTACGCAACCAAGCAATAACAACATTCAACGAAAGCTGTGAATTCAGTCTTATACGAGAGAATCGTAAGTACGTATATCCCCTAAACAGTAATAATGGTTGCCGTGAGTGGCAACCATTATTACGTTAAGCTTAGATTTCAAATTAGAAAAAGATACCGCGTTGGCCTTACCTCTTTTTACCGCAAGTGAAGCATCGACAAACATCACCAACTCACTTAGAGCAGCAAGACTTGCTTATCTAAAGTGTTCCATTCCCGCTTGGGGCTCCCGTAGAACTTGTAGAACTGGTGGAACCCGTAGAGCTTGTAGACCCCTGCGACCCGGATGTTGCGGAATCACTACTCACATCCTCCTCTGATTCTCCTGACGGGTCCCCTCCAGCTTCAATAATCTCAATCATTTCTGCCGTTGCAAGGGGGTCATTCACCACATAAGAAATTCCATCGATAGTCTGTGTTGAGGAAGGAATCATTGCAGAATAAATATTGAAGTTACCTTCATCGCTAAACTCTTCTGCCAAACCAATAATATCGGTCACCGAAAGATCTGTTACCACGCAGGCAGCACCCGCGCTTACAACAGAAGGGATTTGAGTTATAGGCATCGCCAAAACCTTTTCGACAATTGCCTCAATAAGTAGTCGTTGGTTCGCGGTACGGGTAAAGTCTCCGTCGGGATAGTTGCGGCTACGAGCAAATACAAGCGCTTCGTTGCCGTTGAGGGTTTGCATGCCTTCTTCGATAATCACACGATCCCACTCAGGATGAGCAGACGTTCCGTCCGCATCAGGGTCGTCTACCGTTTCGCTCACATAAACTTCCACACCGCCAACAGCATCAACAAGCTCTTTAAGTCCATCAAAATTAATCTCTGCATAGTGAGAAATCTCTACGCCTAACAAATCGCTTGCAGCCTCAATAGCTCCTGCCGCACCATAATATGCATAGGCAGCATTAAACTTCTGCGTACCATAACCATCCAATTGAATCTTTGTATCACGAGGGATGGAAACCATCGAAATAGTGTTGGTTTGAGGGTCGATGCGAGCCACGATATTGGTGTCAGACCTTCCGCCCGAATCCTGAACGTCATCAAGGCTGTCGGTTCCTATGAGCATCATGTAAAACGGCTCAGTCAACGAGGTGCTTGTTCTCGGAGAAAGGGCATCCTGAATTGCTACAAGTTCTTCCTCGGTTTTGGTGCCTGTATTAAGCTGTTGGTTTATTGAATTAATCCAAAGAGCAAACGCTGAGCCTCCTCCGAGTACCACCAACAAAATGGCCGAAAGAACCGCGGCAACAACTTTTTTCGTACGGCTTGAGCGTCTTTTTGCAGAAACTTGTGAGTAAACTTCACTATTGCGCGAGTATGCCGTTGTGGGCTGGCCAGTCGACTGACCTGCGCCAAACGTTTTTGTGTGCTTTGATACATAGGAGGCCGTCCGAGACTTTGATGCGTTCAGACCAGCGCTGCGCGAAGAGCCCTTAGGAATGCCCTGCGATTTATACTTTTTTGACGCCATACATTCTCCTCAATAGCCCCAACACACGTCCCACAAACTATGAGGAAATTTGCCACGTATGCGTTATTGGACCTTAACCTTGAACCCCAAGTAAACCTTTTTCATGCATCATAAACAAGCAATGTTCATAAGCAAGGTAAATCTATTCATATTTTCTTGACGTATTGTATCACCTGAGTAGCAAAATCATAAAAAGGGCACGAAGCAAAACAATACAAAGCGACCAAAAAAGCGCCTCGAAGAGACGCTTTTGCCTTACCTATGCTTCTGCAAACCTATAGACCTTTACGCTGCTCGAGCGTTTCTTCCAAAACAGCAATCTGCTCTTCGCTTTTCTTCAAACCACGCATCATGATAAAAACGTACACGAACAATGCAGCCAAAATCAAGGCATACGCTGCAATGATAAAAGGCGCTGAAGGTGCGATAGTGCTATAAATTTCAACGAGTACGGGATTCATTTTAGCTCCTTTTTCCTTTTCTTAAACCGCTTACATACTTCCAAGCTTTTAGTCATCCAATTGGTCTTTGATAGCTTCAACACGCTGAGCCAAGCGGTTTTGCCTAAAACGAACGCGCCAAAGCACAAATCCCAGACAAATCATTCCGCACATAGCAATCCCAAGCGTCAAGCCCATGTCAGCCGTCATGCCACCTTCGCGCAACACCACGGGATGCAGGCTTGAAGGAATCAAACGCGTTACCATATAGCAAATTGGTACGTCAACAACGGCAATAATGCCCACAACTGCTGCATACGTTGCCCGACGTTCTGGCTCTTCAATGGCACTTCTTAAGACAAAATAAGCAATAACTATAAGCATCAAAATAAGATACGTTGTTAAGCGAGGTTCCCACGTCCACCAAATACCCCACTCGAAGCGCGTCCACAAAACGCCGGTAATCATGGTAAGCACGACAAACAAAAGCCCGATTTCCATGCTTACTTTTGCACAGGTATCAAATCGCTGGTTCTTTGTCATCAAAAAACGAACGCAGTAGTAACCAGCAAATCCAAAAGCTCCAAACGACACCAAAGCTACCGGCATATGGAAATAGAAGAT
Source organism: uncultured Eggerthella sp. (assembly GCA_964369725.1). Taxonomy (GTDB): domain Bacteria; phylum Actinomycetota; class Coriobacteriia; order Coriobacteriales; family Eggerthellaceae; genus Paraeggerthella. Next base: position 22,896 of record CAYJGC010000009.1, on the reverse strand, counting down.
TTTTTGAGACAGCAAAATTTTAGAGGTCACCATTTGACCGCCAATCATTTCTACCCCATCAACCGACGCACCATTTGCGGGTGCCGCATACAAAAATGCCAGCAAAAAACCCACTATCAGAAAAACCCCGCCTATGCCTAACACAACAGGTGAGATACGATCGGGCCATCCTCCCGCCTCGGGAAGGCGAAGAGTTTTTTCTTTCTCCTTTGACACCGTGGTCATCCTTTCTTAAACCTATAGTACACAACCAACTTATACGAACCATTTGTTACACAAGCAGCACTACTGCTATGCCGAAATTACAAAATCATACAATACCCAGCAAATCAGCAGCATAATTACGTCATATCCCACAGCCATCATAATTGAAGGGAAAAACACGTCCATATATGCGTCTCCACCAACAATAACTGCAGTCGTTGCCGAAGCGCACGCGTACAAAAGTGGGAAAACCAACGGAACAAAAAGTACCGCAAGCATAACGTCTTTTCCTCGCGTATTAACCGTAATCGTTGAAAGAAGCGTACCAATACCAGCAATTCCTATAGTTCCTACCAAAAGGGGCACTATAAGCAACATAAAACTATCTGAAGGCTGCACTCCCGTAAGGAAGAAGAAGTAAAAAAGCGGCAGCGTGATAACCTCTACCACCAGCAAAAACAGCAAATTTGATGTTGCCTTCGCAAGAAAGATGACCGACCTATCCAAAGGGACCAACAAAATTCCTTCGAGGCAGCCTTGTTCTTTTTCTTGTGAAAACGATCTATTGAGCCCCAACAAAGAAGTAAAAACCACCAAAGCCCACAATAACCCTCCGCTGATTTCCATGACGTTCAGAGCTTGCGTGGTTTGCCCAAGTGCCGCACCATATACAATCAAAACTAAAAAAGCGTAGATGCCCATAGAAGTAAGCATCTCTTTAGTGCGAAATTCTTGATCAAAGTCTTTGCGCAAAAGCGTTTTGTACTGTTGAAACGTGGAAGGCTTTTTCAAAGGCACGGTCACGTTACGCCACCCCCATGCCAACGGTTTGATAATACAGTTTAGAAAATTCGTCGAAATCGCAAGCTTCTTTTTGATCGAAGGCCACGACTTTTCCTTTTGCAAGCATAAGTGCATGTGAGCACATATCAAATCCCTTTTTGAGGTCGTGGCTTACCATGACAAAAGTACGGCCTTCTCGCTGCTTTTCAATCAACTCATCAAAAATCTCTACCGCATGAGGATCAAGCCCCGAATAAGGTTCATCCAAAAAAACTACGTCAGGATTGTGAATTAAAGCACGCGCAATAGAAAGCCGCTGCGTCATGCCACGTGAAAAAGTGCGGACGACATCAAGGCGGCGATGCTTCAGCTCTACTGCTTCGAGTAACTCCAAAACACGCGCTTCGGGGTTTTCTACTCCATATAATTGGGCGTAAATGAGCATGTTTTGCCAGGCAGATAAATCAGGGTACAGCATTGAGTTATGTGAAATGAGCCCAATGTGGTCACGCGCCTTATCGGGCTCTTCCTTAATATCAATCCCCATGAGAGATGCCTTACCCGTTGAGGCACGCGACAAGGTAGATAATATGCGCAAAAGAGTAGTTTTGCCGGCTCCGTTAGGACCAAATATGGACAAAAATGCACCCTGAGGAACTTCGAGCGAAACGCTATCAAGCGCACGTCGTGTTCCAAATACTTTAGTCACCTTTTTAGTTTCAATTGCGTTGCCGGTATACGTCATTACAACTACGCCTTTGCCTTGTCTTCCATTGCCTTGTCTTCCGTTGAGCCTGATTGCGAAGCCTTTGTTTCTGCTTGTGAGTTCTGAGAATCTTTTGAAGCTGAGGCCTGCCCGTTAACCACGCTCAGTTTGCGACTTGCTCCGCGTCTGCCAATCGTGGCAATCAAGGTTCCCAACATAAGCAGTCCAAAACCAATCCAAACTTGATATATCAGAGGATTCACGCGAACATCTAAAACGATAGAGCCTTCGTCGTCTACGCCTTGATACACAACAAACAAGTCCTCAGTCGGAAACGATACTACGCTTGCAAGCAATTTCTGTTGCTGCGTTGACTGAATAAACTGAACTGAAGGGTCAACCGATGCAATATACTCGCCGTCTTTATAAACATCAAAATAAACGGTGTACAAAATATCATCTTCATTGTCTTGCAGCTCAGTCTCACTGTCTACGTAGACAAGCGTGTAATCATCAATTATCACATCGTTTTCAGCAATGTTCGTTTCTTCATCATAAGCAACAAAGTCAATTTTCTCGGTAACATACATTGATGAACCAATAAGACCAATCAAAATAACCGCCATACCAAAATGGGCAACAAAGCCACCAAACTGAGAAGCACGGTTAATCATCATGCCCCACGCTGCGGATAGCAAGCTACCACCTTTAGATTTTTGGTATCCGCGAATTCCGCGTCCTAAGATGAACAGCGAGTTAAAGAACAACACGCTTGCAACCAACAAGCCCACAACAGCAAGACCGTTGTAATACCAGGCAGGTCCTTCTTCCATAAGGCCTTCTGCATTAGTTCCGCCCATTTCGATCATGGTGTTATATGCGGGAAGCAGAGTAGTTGCGAAATATGCCATTAAAACCGCAAACAGGACAACGGCGCAAATAAACGGAATCCGTGCTTGCTGCAAAAACTTCTTTGTATCCGTCTTGCCCCAGGCAAGCAAAGGACAAAGCGCCAAAATGGCAAGATACACAATACCTAAAGGCCTTGCTATGGCATTATAGGTACCTGCGGAAATTACTTCACCACCAAAAGGAAGCCAGGTAGGAATTGCCGAAGAAACCGTAAGATACGCCAACAGAAAAGCAAACACGAGCATGATGACATTATTGAAGTAGTATGCCGCGTCTTTGGAGAACATGTTTTCTACGTCGTCAGCGCCCGATTCTCCTGGACCAAAGCTCTTCCAACGGATAACGAGACCAACAATTCCCGCAACCACCGACAAAATAATAAGCGCACCGAACAGATAAAGCGACACATTGTCTCCGCCAAATGCATGAACCGACTGCACAATTCCCGAACGCGTAATAAACGTACCCACTACTACGAACGAAAAGGTAATGCAGGCGCACATAATGCTCCAACGCTTGAAAGCACCACGCTGACGATACACGGTGAAGCTATGGATGAGTGCAACGCCTACCAACCAAGACAGCAGACTTGCATTTTCTACCGGATCCCAGCCCCAGTAACCGCCCCAACCAAGCACAACGTAAGCCCAGACAGAACCCAGGCCAATACCTATGCCAAGGAACAACCAGGAAAACATGAGGTAACGCTGTGAACGAATAACCCACTCCTTTGAAGGGTCATTCACAATAAGGGCAGCGATAGCGTATGCAAATGGAATGGTCATTCCTGCATAGCCTACGAACAAAGTAGGCGGATGCACCGCCATAGCCCAGTGCTCCAGAAGGGCATTCATACCCAGCATAGAAGCACTTGAGGTAAGGCTTCCGTCAGCATTAATATACTTTGCAGCGGTAGTTATAAAGGGCATGTTATCTTCCGAAAAGAGCAACACGCCAACAAACGCAGCCAATACCAACTGAGAAACCATCAAAGCCATTGAATCTAGCTTGCGCAAACTTGACATATTGCGCACAGCTACGACGGCATTAAATACCGAAATAAGCCAAGCCCAAAACAAGAGAGAGCCTGATTGACCAGCCCAAAGACCTGAAAGCTTATACAGCCATCCCAACCCATCAGAAGAGTCACTATGGTTATTGAGAACATACTGGATACTCATGTCTCCCGACATGAAACAGTAGATCAAAATACCGCAACAAAACGTCAATGCTACGGCCGACAGAATGACTGCAACATGACCTCCCCAAGAAAGCGTTTCGCTTGCTCCTTCGTTGCGTTTGTGCCCGAGATACGCGCCCAACGCCAAGCACACCACCGACACGGCTGTGCCCGCAAACGCTATCAAAAGTCCAATTAGACCAAATGTTGACATACAATATCCTCTCAAACGACCCTTTTCAAAGCCGCTTTTCTGCTTAGAACACTACCTAACTTTGCAATGCAACAACCGTTGCCGTAAATTTACCATCTGCACCCATAGAGCCCGTTAGCACAAGCGCAGATCCATCTTGAATTTCTTCTGATAAGGCATCATCAAAAAGAACAGCAATCTCTTCCCCGGTTGTTTCATCAACCAAGACAAAGCGATCACCTTCACCAGCGGGAACCAAGCTTCCCGGCTTCACTACGCCTGCAACCTTTACAACCTTATCAAGAACTTCATCACCATAGCCAAGCAAGTCGCTCACTGTTAGCGCTTCTGCAGAGTCTTCATACTTTGAAGGACACTGCGTCACCAATTGCGAAACCTCTAAAACACCTTCCGTGTTTATTTTTCCCGTACAGATGGCGGTGACACCGTTACCAAAGGTTGCCGAAACGGCACCTTCAAAACGCACCGACAGCTGTTCGGCAGTTTCTGAATCAGGGTCATACATCTCAAAGGTCAGAATACTGTCTTTTGTTTCAAATGAATTATCGACCACAATACCCGTAACTTGGATTTTTTCATCAACATACTCGCCCGACGCCGCTTGGGCAAACGTCACACTTTTTGCAGAACTCGATCCGCCAACAACGGCCAGTATCACTATGAGCACAATTACAATGATGCCCGTTACTACGGTCATGCGACGTTTGGTTTTTGTGTTCATATCAAACCTCCTTGACTACCCCTGCTCTAGTCATTTGTAAATCATTACTACTTAAACTGGCTTTAGTGAATAGGGAATTCACTACTTTGCGATCTGGAATAAATTGATAGCGTTAGACTCACGAATCCCGTGCATTGATAACCGAAAAAGTACGCGTTAGGCTCTTTGACAAAGAAGCCCGCCCTAACGTTACGCGTTAGATGCGGGCCCCTCGTACTATTAAGTTCTACCTTGCCAAAATCTTGCAAAAGCACATGCTATGCCTGATCGAGAGCTTTCTCTTCAGCAACAGTCAGCCAGCCTTCTGGCGCTTCAGCTTCAGTGTGGCACTGCGTGCAAGCGTAGACAGATGCGCGGTGTGCCTTGTGGCAATCCGTACATGCTGTTTCACCGTGCATAGCAATATGGGGATTAAACTCAAGACTGCTTGTTGCAGAAATGAGGTCATCGCGTGTCATATTGTGGCATGACTCGTTCAAGCAGAACTCGTCAGGCTCAATGCCGGTCCACTTAACCAATGCATCAGCGTCACGCTCTTCGAGTGGGTAGGTGTAGTCGCCCGTAACCCACTTCATGCCTTCTTCCATCTGCTGTGAAATAACAGGTGAATGACAGCTCATGCAGGTTGCGCCTTCTCCAGTTTCTAGCATGCTAGCAGTTCTGTGAGTTACCGCAAGCATTGAAGAAGTGTCCTCTACCGTGTTGCCCCACTTGTCAACGCCTTCAACACCGGGCTCTTGATCATACGTTACGTTGTATTGATCCATAGGTGTGTGACAGATAGCGTTACAGAAGCTTGGCTGCTCGTGCCAAACCCAGAAGCCGGCGCCGGCTGCAATTAATACAACAATAACCACACCAGTGATGATTGGCCATTTTTTACCCTTCTTTTTTTGAGGGACTGCCTCTTCAGTCATAGGTTCTTCAGCTACAGTTGCTTCGGCATCGGTTTCTGCTTTGACGTTCTCTTCGTTCATACTCTTCTCTCCTTTCGTCTTCTCTCGTGCTTACACTCTCTTACGCTGCAAAGAGGCGCATTCGCACGCCTCCTCCAGTTACGCAAGCACTTTAACACATAACGGTAAGAAATTTTACCTGTTTCTTAAAAAAGAGCATCACCTTTTTTGGGGGATTTTGCGGGTTATAGAGGGTTTTTTCCTCACTAGCTACTACTTAGTTTCGTGTGAGTTGTTACTGCTTAAGAACAGGCGTTTGTTTTTTGCGTTTGGGTTAGGGGTTAAGGGTTTGGGCTTTGCTCTTTGTGGCTTGTGGCTTGCGGCTTGCGTTTCGCGCCCTGCTCTTTGTGGCTTGCGTTTCGCGCTTTGTGACTTGCGCTTTACACTTTCAGTTTACGTTTTGCGGTCTGCAGCTGTACTCTGCGTTATTCGTTATGCGTTATACAGTTGCGCGGTGAGTTTTGTGGCTTGTTCTTTTCGATACGCTACTCAAAACTCACCGAGCGAAGTCGGCAAAGCACGAAGTCGACAAACTATATTTTCCCAACCACACCGAGCGACGGCAAAAATGCGCCCCAAAACTCACCGAGAGAAGTCGGCAAACTGCTCCTTGATGAAACAGTATTTTCTTATAGACAACAAAATCAATACAGGAAGCACCTTACTCAGGCTTCCTGTATTGATTTTGGCAGAGGCGAAGGGACTTGAACTCTCAACTCTTATCTTAAGAACTTAACTGCCTAGCCATATCACCATTTCATTAAGACATGCCCGTCTTAGCAGGAAGCCGCAAAGCGGGGCTCTCCCTACTGAACTGCATCCTCAACATATCGATCTATAGCACGAGGGGTAGCTTAGGCTGCTTTGATGAGGATAGCCGTGGCTGTCCACCGAACTACGTACTTGCAATATCGAATTAGAGCACCTTAGGTTAACACTTATTGAGGCAAGTCGCCACAAAGTGAAGTCGGCGTCGAAGCATTCAAGCGACACAATCGCATTGGGTTAACGCTTATTGAGACGAGTCGTCATAAAGAGGGTCGTCTAAGGTCTCCCCATCGGGAACAAAGGTAAGCAGGTCTCCCGGCTGACAGTTTAAAACTTCGCACATATGGTAAAGCGTACTAAAGCGCACGCCTTTTGCACGTCCTGTTTTAATACGCGACATATTTACGTTAGTAATACCGACTTTTTCAGATAAGTCATTAAGTGAAATTTTTCGATCCGCCATAACGCGGTCAAGGGTAACAACAATAGGCATGCTTTTCTCCTAAATAATGTCTTCTGAAAACTCTTGCAACAATACACCATATTTAAAGACAAAAGAAAAAGCATACACAACGCCCGCAGCTACAATCGAAAAGAGATCCAGTGTAAATGTTTGAGCTCCTGCGTCGCTTGATATGATCAGAGAAGCCATCACCGAACAAATAAAATGTAAAAACAAAGCCAGGGACAACAATCTCAACCTAGAAACCAACTTTATCGTGAACGGCGTATCACCACGGGAAGCTTCTTTGAAGATTTTAATAAGGATACCGCAAGAAAAAGCCATGACTAAACAAGAAAAAACAAAAATGATTAGCTCAGCCATCGTTACAGGATGCTCATTAATAAATAAATCTAATCCTGCAATTGTAGCAACCATAATAACAATTGAAAAAATCCACCAAGCACAGAACAAACCGAAGATTGTTTTCATCGTAAAATAAATCAATTTACAAACTTTATTAGTTTTACTAAGCACCTTTCTAGATTCATCCTCACCACAGTCGTAAATACTATTTTCCATTCATTCCCCCAATAAAATTCGCATTAGAAAGACCTCTTCGCATTAGAACACGAAAGAGGCCATTAATGTTAAAAATAAGAAAATCTTTTTAAACTTTACGCAATCTTAAATACCCAAAGCAAAGCATGGGCCCCCATTCAGTCCAATCGGATAGCAAACAGAAACCTGCTCGGCGTCGCTGTAGAATACCATGTTGTCACCTCCTTTGCTTCATCGATGCGGACATTTTTTGGCTCAAGGCGTCGTAAAACGTTTGAGTCATTATGCAGTAGGAGTCCCTCGACTCCAGATTGCCTGATTCGTAGAGGGCGCGAGCGCGGCAACCACCGGCACAGAAGTGTAGGTATCGGCAATCCTGACAATCGTCAAACTTACTCGCATCTAATGCCCTAAACTTTTGCGACACGCTCCCTGCAAGCGCCTGCTTGATTGAACCCTCAAAAGCGTTACCCATAGCAAATTCTGCGCGTTGAAGCATGTGGCACGGATAAATAGTCCCATCCGCCCCAATGCTGAGCTCGCGATACCCTGCGCCACAACCGCTACGCACGCTCAAACTCATGCTTACCGGCGAATCCATTGCCAAACTAGGAACCCCTTCGCCCAACGTGAGCAATGACTCACCCAAATAGCGCAACTCCTGATCTTTGGGCATCAAAGCCCCCAAAACAGCGTCGGCAGGCTCGCACGAAAGCAAGCTAAAATTAAGAGAAGCGCCCAATTCCTGAGATAACGTCACGTAGCGGTACGTGTCTTCGATATTGCGTGCGTGAATAGTGGGAATAATATGCGCTGCTATACCTGCCGCCTGCACCATCTTTACGGCGGCAACCAGTTCGTCAAAACGCTGCTCAGACCGTATGTACGCAGACGAATCCGCCGAACACCCATCAAAAGAAATAGAAACACAGTCAACAAAAGGAGCCAAGCGCTTCAATGCCTCTTGTGTCAAACACAAGCCATTAGACAACACGGTCACCGAAGCAATCTTGGCTGTTTCCTTTGCATACTGAACAATATCCGGCAAATCAGCACGCATAAAAGGCTCTCCACCCGAAATCACCAAACGAGACACGCCTGCCGCAGCCAACTCGTCGAGCGCATGACACAAATGAGACAACGGGGCATCGGGTAAGCAATTGCGCTGATCATCTAATGAATAGCAGCCTTTACAGGTAAGATTACAGCGCTGTGTTACATGCAAATAAGCACAAACAACCTGATCTACGGGGGTCGCATCTGAAAAGAATCCGCCTTTTGTAAGGTGTTCGAGCAAGCGCGCATCGACCGCATGAATTTCATCTTCGCAAACATCTTCTTCAAACATGCGGGAGCAAACCGAGGCACCTTGAGGAGTGAGACCAATTACATAGCCTGTCGACAAGCATCCCACAAGGGAAATACCAGCAAACTCGAATGAAACTACGCTTTGGGCAAACTTCATTGTCAATCTCCTGACATACTGCAAGTCTTAAATCTTGCACTACCATGTCATCAGTATGACGAAGACACTCCTAAACTCCCCCGGCAATCTTTTTCAAGGCTTCAACAAAAATGTACTCATTAGTATAAATTACCTTTTAAGACGATAACCTCTGTAAACTCATATGGACAATTGAGAGCCAAAATCCGACATTACACGGGGCAGCTCTTGCAATATTTAATGTTTTACGATAACTTTTCTGTAATATCATTTCGACGGGCAGCGTTTGGAGATGAAATCTGGTGAATATTAAACAGCTAGAATATTTTGTAAATACAGCCCAAGAAGGTAGCTTTTCGGCTGCAGCTCGCAAGCTCTTCGTAGCTCCCCAGGCTGTTTCAAGAGCAGTTCTCGACCTCGAACACGAACTCAAAATTCCTCTTTGCCAACGCAACAGCCGTCCTGTTGAGCTTACTTCTTTTGGAGAGCTTTTTTATCATCGCTCATCTGAAATAGTTGCCAGCATGGCCGATTTAACAACACTCGCTCAAAATGAAGCAAACTCTTGCACCGCGCAAGGCTCTTTGTCTCTTGCTATAGCAGGCTCTTTGCTTCGTGGGAAACCTCTCTCACCAGAAAGCTTTGCTCCCTTTGAAAAGAGCAACCCCTTAGTAAAACTCAACCTTTCGTTTTGCGAAAGCGGATCTGCTTTATCCGCAGTCGAAGAAGGGTCTGTTGATGCAGGTATTATTTACGGACGAACGGCAAAGCCTTCCGTCTCCTGCACCAAATTCCAATCATTAAAGCCTCGCGTAATGCTTGACGGAAATCACCCGCTTGCTCATAAAGAAGAGCTTACCATGAGCGACTTACACAACTACCCTCTTGCAGCACCCGAAGACATTAGATACTGCCGCAAAGCAGTAAGTCGCCAAACTCGTGCCCTGGGATATCAGCTTACCTACGCGCTCGTCCCTCAACTTCTTGAGGCTCATAAGAATTTTCTTACTAACGAACGTGGTCTTATGTTTGTCGTACCCACGCAAGAGCTCAAAGCCCTCTATCCTTTTGCTACCACCATTCCTGTTAGCACAAAAGAACTTGTCTCGTTACCCCTTTGTTTGGTTTATCGCAAGGATCATCAAAGCGACATCATTCCCTTGCTCGAACAATATCTTGTAGGAGCCTATATGCGCGACCAGCGAAAACTTACTCATTAAACAAGCACCGCTAAGCTCTAGAAGCTTCCGCAGCAAGCACCGTATGAAGCATAGTTGTTGATGTTGTAACCGTACCAAGTCCTCCCGGAACGGGAGTAATTGCAGCAACCAGCGGCTCCACTTCGGCGAAATTAACGTCGCCGCACATGTTGCCCTCTTCATCGAAGTTGATGCCTACATCAATCACCACTTGTCCTTCTCGGAAATAATCAGCGCCATACGCACGCGCACGCCCGGTTGCGCAAATAACAATGTCGGCGCTTCGGCAAACGTCTGCGAGGTTTTCGGTGCGTGAATGACACAATGTTACCGTCGCATTGCGACGCAGCAGCATCATAGCTACCGGCTTACCAATTACTAAACTGCGACCAATTACCGCTACGCGTGCGCCTGTAATAGGCGCATCGTAATGCTCCAGCGCTTTGATGCATGCTGCAGCAGTGCAGGGTGGAAAACCCTCATCGGAATCCATAAATACCGACGCTAATGATGCTTGCGAAATGCCATCAACATCTTTTTCAAGAGAGAGCGTATTGCATAGCTCAGCCTCATTTAGATGACGCGGAAGCGGGCGGAACATCAAGCATCCATGCACATCTGCATCAGCGTTAATGCCTTGCAGCGCTGCACGCATTTCATCTTGCGTCACCTCTTCATCTAATACGCAAGACTTAATCTCTATCCCTAAGCTTTCTGCGCGCTTTATTGCTGTACGCTCGTAAGACAAGTCGTCAGGTCGCTGCCCAACGCGCACAATTGCCAACGTTGGCACAATGCCCTGAGCTTTCAGATTTTCGACGCGTGCCGTTATATCGCCTGCCATAGCATCAACTACAGGTTTTCCTTTTAGCAATACTGCCATGAAAATATTCCTCCTATACACTCTTCACGCCAACAAAAAACCTTGCTCTTCATATCTCTCCATCTGTCACGAGCCTCTGTGCTTATTTAAGTGCTTGCTACCTAACACCTAACTCACGCGGCTAACTCAGCAAAAGATACCTGCGAACAGCCTCACAAGCATCTGTGCATTTTCAAGAACTACGAAACCGCTTCTTTAACGTAGGCAAACAAGCCATCACATTGGACGCGCGCAATCTTAACAAGCGCTTCGGCCTCGTTACAATAACGTGCAGCAAGTTCACTATCGGACAAAGATGCTGCATTGATAAAAATATTCAAGCTTGCACCTTCCATAGCTGCACGAGCAAAGGTAGCGGCAACTCCCGCATCAGATAAAACCATCCGAGATCCGTTGTATGCTAAGAAATCTGTCAGAGAAATTACTTTTTCGATATTGCGCATTATCTCTAACGGAACTTCACAGGCATCCACCAAAGCAGCCTGCATTGCTACTTCTTTTACTTCAGCTTCTTCGGGAGTTGTTTTAGGCATTTTATAGGCTGCAACGAGCGGTTCAAACGCACGAGCATCTTCTTCGACCAATTCAAGCAGGCGCTCGCGCACGTCAGACAACTTTTCAAGAACCACGTACACTTCTGCCTCAACCGAAGCATACGCTTTTTTTCCGACCGTTAAATTACCCACCATAGATGCAAGCGCCGAAGCCAACGCACCCGCGTAAGCACTTGCTCCGCCGCCGCCCGGCGTAGGTGCCGCACTAGCCAATTCTTCAATAAACGTTTTATCCATGTATGCCCTTTCGAAAGGAACTGCGCCCCGAATCGTACTATCATCGTCACAATCTAGCACGTTTTGCAAACACTCTGCGGCACCCTGTGCGCACTCCATAAATAAGTCGGGCAGCCATTAAGCTGCCCGCTTACCTAGTGTACACATTGGTTGATGCCGCCGAAAAGGTTGCACTCAACGCACAGTCCATCCATCACCTACACAAGCAGCGATGCCAATCGCCTTTGCAGCAAAAGGATTGTCCCTTGGTTACCTGGCGCAGGGCTGCGCTCGTAGCGCCAACTAGCTATCTTTGCAGCAAAAAGCGCTCTCTTCGTTCCTGCTCAAAAAACTAGGTATCCTGCCAATCTTTTGTCAATCAGCTCAAAACTTTTCAACGAAACAAAATAAGCGAAGCAAGTTAAACACAGTCTGCCTCAATACTCCTTCTTAGCCTTCATGCTTAGAATAAGCCTGAAATCTTTCCCGATTCGTCTACGTCAATACGTTCTGCCGCAGGAACCTTGGGCAAACCGGGCATGGTCATGATGTCTCCTGTCAGCGCAACAACAAAACCTGCACCTGCAGAAACACGTACATTGCGTACCGTTATGCGGAAAT
>CAYJGC010000009.1:0-10432 GCA_964369725.1 uncultured Eggerthella sp. | reverse complement strand
ACAACAAAACCTGCACCTGCAGAAACACGTACATTGCGTACCGTTATGCGGAAATTGCGCGGCGCACCAAGCTTCTTTTGGTCATCTGAGAAGCTGTACTGCGTTTTTGCCATACACACCGGCATGTTGCCAAATCCCAAGTTTTCTAGCTTTTGCAACTCCGCCATTGCTTTTGGCTCAAAGTCAACGCCATCGGCGCGGTAGATTTTCTGAGCAATAGCTTCAATTTTTTCCGAAAGAAGCAGGTCATCTTCGTAGGAGAACGTAAAGTCATTAGGCTCTTCGCACAGGCGAATTACTTCGTCTGCCAATGCTGCGCCACCTTCGCCACCCTTTGCCCATACTTCGGACAGCGCAACATTTACCCCAAGTTCTTTACACTTTTCTTCAACCAGTGCCAATTCAGCTTCGGTATCTGTGGGGAAACGATTGATTGCCACAACGCAAGGAAGGTTGTAAACCTTGGTGATGTTTTCCACATGTTGCAGCAGATTAGGCAGTCCTGCCTCGAGCGCGTCGAGATTCTCTTCGTTCAAGTCTGCGCGCGCTACTCCACCATGATTCTTCAGAGCGCGAACAGTTGCTACAACAACAACCGCATCAGGCTTAAGACCTGCTAAGCGGCACTTAATATCCAAGAACTTTTCTGCTCCAAGGTCTGCACCAAAGCCAGCTTCAGTTACACAGTAGTCGCCCAACGCCATAGCCATGCGAGTAGCCATAATGGAGTTGCAGCCATGAGCAATGTTGGCGAACGGTCCACCATGAACAAATGCAGGGGTACCCTCAAGCGTTTGCACCAAGTTGGGCTTTAAGGCGTCCTTCAAAAGAGCCGCCAACGCACCTTGTGCCTTAAGATCGCCTGCGGTTACCGGTGCGTCATCACGCGTGTATCCCACCACAATGCGCGCCAAACGTTCTTTGAGGTCAGTTATTGAAGTCGAAAGGCAGAAAATTGCCATGATTTCTGAAGCAACGGTAATATCAAAGCCGTCTTCACGCGGGAAGCCATGAGCTTTACCGCCCATGCCATCCACAATATTGCGCAATTGGCGGTCGTTCATGTCAACTACGCGCTTCCACGTGATTTTACGTACGTCTATACCCAGCTCATTGCCCTGCTGAATATGATTATCAAGCATTGCTGCTAGCAAGTTGTTGGCTGCGCCAATAGCATGGAAGTCGCCCGTAAAGTGCAGATTAATGTCTTCCATAGGAACAACTTGAGCATATCCGCCACCTGCGGCTCCGCCCTTAACGCCGAATACGGGACCGAGCGAGGGCTCTCGAAGTGCAACAACAACGTTTTTCTTACGCAACGCCAAGCCGTCAGACAAGCCAACGGTTGTCGTAGTTTTTCCCTCGCCTGCTGGCGTAGGATTAATGGCAGTTACCAAGACAAGCTTGCCCTGCTCATGCTTTACATCGGTTAGCAAGTTGTAGTCAACCTTTGCCTTGTTGGTGCCATAAAGCTCCAAATAAGTCTCGGGGACTCCTGCTTTTTCCGCAATAGCATTGATGTGTTGGGGGGTGGCTGCTTGGGCAATTTCGATATCGCTCAACATAATAGACCCTCACCTTTCTTTCGTTGGTAATACGTTTGATTACGAACTTCAGCTTCGACAGTATAGCGTGCTCAAATACCAATTAACATACCTCTCGGCGAACGTTTCAAGTAGCGCGCTTACGGCTTATTGTGTGTAGGATTCGTAGATAAGTCGCAAACCTTCAAGCGTAAGATCAGTATTAACTGCTGAAATAGTTTTAGATTGAGCCGAAACGCGCGGCGCAAGGCCTCCCGTAGCAATAACAGGTGCCTTATATGACAGCTGCTCAAAAATACGCACCACCAATCCATCAACGCGGTCTGCCTCACCATACACAATGCCTGCCTGCACGGCCTCTTCGGTATTGCGCCCAATGGCGGTGTGGGGATCAAGCAGCTCTAATGCCGCAAGCTTAGTGGCATGACTAAATAGCGCATTTGCCGACGTTTCAAATCCTGGCGCTATTACGCCGCCGATAAACTCTCCCTGTTTGTCGATCACTTCTATATTGGTTGCTGTGCCAAAATCGACCACGATTACCGGCGCCCCATACAGAGCCTTTGCTGCCACCGAATCTGCCACGCGGTCGGCACCAATTTCGCGCGTATTAGCGTAGTTGGCACAAAACAAATCGCCTGCCGTTTCGGCAGAGCAAAGCAGCGCCTCTTCGCCTGTCATATACAAAATTGCTTCACGCCAGGCATCTGTTAAATAGGGCACCACCGAAGCCAAAATTACCCCATGAAAATCCTTGCTATCAATACAGGCCGAACTCAGCAAGGGAGCAAGCTTCACCCGAAGCTCATCTGAAGTATGCTTTTTGTTAGTGGCAACACGCCAACGATGGCGCAACGCATCTCCTTCGTAAACGCCAAATACGGTTTGCGTGTTTCCTACGTCAATCGCAAGTAACATATTCTCAACAATCTCCTTTTCGGATTTGCAATACTAACAAAAACGCTAGTATTATAACAATCTGCTCATCTATAGCTAACTAGCACACAAAGAAAGTCTTCGTTAGAAAGGCGCCTTATGAATGACACCACCCGCCGTATCCTTATTGTAGACGACGAACCATCAATCACCGAATTTGTAAGTTACGCGCTCAAAAAAGAGGGATTTGCCACCGATGTAGTCGACAACGGTGAAGAAGCGTTTGCTCTTGCCTCGTCTAATTCCTATGATTTGTTCGTTTTAGACATTATGTTACCCGGCATGGACGGTTATGAATTATGCCGACGCCTACGCTCTAAGACCGGCGCTCCGGTACTGTTCCTTTCGGCGCGCGACACCGAATTGGACAAAGTAGTTGGTCTTGAAATTGGTGGCGACGACTACCTTGCTAAACCTTTTGGCGTTCGTGAGCTCATTGCCCGCGTCCGTGCGCTTTTGCGTCGCGGCGCTGGCAGCGACTACCCTGGGACAGCCAACACCATCACTGCCGGTGGCATTACTTTGGACGAAGACGCCCACATTGCATCGGGCGATTTTGGACAGATTGACCTTACCCCTCGTGAATTTGAGCTCCTTGCAAGTCTCATGAAAAATGCTGGCAAAGTTGTTTCGCGTGAAGATTTATTACGCGATGCCTGGGGCTGGGAATACCTTACCGAAACTAAAACTGTCGATACCCACATCAAGCGACTTCGTGATAAAATCGGCTTGGCTGGTTACGAACCTGGCTTAGTGGAAACAGTACGCGGCTACGGATACAGGTTTAGGCAATAAAACGACTTCAAACATATTTTGCGATTTTAGCAACTCTTATTGCACTTCAAGCAGGCGCGCTTATTTTGCTTGTGTGTGTCTTCGTGTACGAAATTCCTGCACAAGCATACCTGCTGCTGTTTGTTATTGCAATGATTGCCTTTCCCCTTAGCTTGTTGCTTAGCTCTTTTTTGTCGGAACCTCTTCGTGTCCTTATCAAAAAGACGGCTGCCTACCGTGCCGGAGCTGAAGTTTCTTTTTTTCCAACAGGGCGCCTCTATGAAGCAGACCGCCTCACTGAAGATTTTCGCATACTTACCCAGTCAACCGCCACGCAACAGCGAGACCTCGAAGCGCGCGAGCGTCGACAGACTGATTTTATTAGCGATGTTGCCCATGAATTAAAAACGCCCCTTACGGCCATACGCGGAAACGCTGAAATGCTCAGCGATCCTGATTTACCGCCAGAGATGCAAGAAAAGTTTCGCTCTATCATCGTGAGTGAAAGTGAGCGCCTCAGCCGTCTTACGCACGACTTACTAAATCTCCAGCGCATTGAAAATGTCACTGAGCGCCCCATGCTTTCTCGTGTAAATCTGCATGACCTTGCTGCCGAGGTTGTTGGCGTACTTAATCCTATTCTTAAAAACCGTGATGCTGTGGTTGAAATTGTTGGGCAAGCGCCGGATGTTTTAGGCAATCCTGACCAGCTTAAACAGGCTATAACTAATCTTGTCGAAAATGCTAGTCGTTTCATTAGCCAAGGCGGACATATAACTATTGAGCTATTTGGAGTACAGAACAATTCTATCCTTGCCGTTAAAGACGACGGATCGGGCTTTGGTGACGTGAACCCTAAACTGCTGTTTGATCGCTTTTACCGCACAGACACTTCACGTTATCGCGGGACAGGCGGAACGGGTCTTGGACTTGCCATTGTAAAGTCGATTGTTGAGCTTCATGACGGAACCGTCGAGGCTCTTAATCTGCCTGACAAAGGCGCCTGCTTCATCATAGCAATTCCCTCTATTCCCTCTTAAGCGCAGGCGCGATTGACCTTCGCAAGAGGCTCCGCAAAAAAGCCGCACCAGCAAAATGCTGCATGCGGCTTTTCGTTAAGACTCACTCATTTAAGGCAACAGTACAAAATCATAAAGATCGGGGCGTCGGTCGCGCAAATAAGGGCTGTTTACTCGAAACTGGGGAATTGTTGACAAGTCAATATCAACATATTTCACCCCTTCTGCCTCTTCTTCAATGTGAGCCACAACGTGACCACGAGGATTGCAAACCAGGGAATGGCCAGGCATAACCAACCCATCTTCTTCACCAAAGCGATTAACAGCTGCCACAAAAGTAGTATTTTCCAGCGCACGCGCAGGCACATTTACGCGCCACACATCCATATCCGCTTCACACCAAGCAGAAGGACACACCAATACATCAGCACCCTGCAAAGCCAGCATACGTGCTGTTTCTGGGAAGCCAATGTCGTAGCAAATCATGACACCCACGGTGCCAAAATCTGTTTCAAAAACGGGGCTCTCGCTGCCAGAGCGGAAGTAAAAACGCTCAAGCGCCCAGAGATGCTGCTTGTCATAAGTTCCCATAAGGTTACCACCGCGATCAATAAACACCGCGCTGTTGTAAGGTACGCCGGTCAACTCGTAAGTCAGCGCGAGACCAGCTACTACATAGCATCCAGCTGCTTTTGCGGCGGCGCGCAACGCTTCTACCGTAGGGCCGTCAACTGGTTCTGCCAGCTCGTTGATTCGTGGACCCACAATGTCGAGCTGATAACCCGTTGAAAAAAGCTCGGGCAAAATCACCAAATCAGCGCCCTGTTGTCCTGCTTCCTCAATCATGCGACATGCTTTTTCAGTATTGATAGCTGGTTCGCAAAGGGCGCTTTCAAATTGCACCAAGGCCAACCGTGCTTCTTTTTTCACTTGATCCATAACACTCCTCCTGCCATACGAAGCCTGAAATGCTCAAGCTTTTTCATCACGCAGTGCAACCTTGTTAAATCATCAAATCGCCCACTGCTTTTACGCGAACACACAAAGCATCGCCTAGATAGGCCATAGGAATGTCCTCAACGTCTACCACTTCAACCGTTTCGGGATTTGCTCCAGCCGCAACCGCTTCGGCACAGGCGCGCTCTTTAGACAGGGCAATCGCGTGCTCACGTGGTGTGTCAGTCAGCGAGAATACCTTTACCACTTGACCAGAAACTTGCGCAATAGCAGAACCAACCGCATTTGCCACACCAAAGTTTTCTGGGCGCAATACCTGCGCTGCACCCACGAGCGAGTCAGGTGACAAAATGGAGCCGCCACCCACCAAAATAACCGTCACATCATCAATAGATGTCTTCATGGCGTCCACTGCATCTTCAATAATGCGCTTCATTTCTGAATAAGCAGCTTCCACCATTATGGGGTCAAGGTCTGCTACCAGGCTTGGATCTCCTAAACCTTCTGCCAGCCCTTTTGCCACAATAATGTCTGTTGCGGTAAGCGTGTTGCCGCCAAAACACTTTGCCTCGCGCGTTACACGATATCCCACACTATCAGGGCCGAGCGTCACGCTGCCGTCTTCATGCTGACGCACCAAAGAGCCTCCGCCAAGTCCCACCGACACCAAGTCGGGCATGCGGAAGTTAGTACGTACATCGCCAATCTCAACGGCAACCATGCTCTCACGAGGAAATCCATTGGCAAGCACGCCTACGTCAGTCGTAGTTCCACCGATATCCACTACTACCGCATCTTTTTCGTTAGTCAAAAAAGATGCACCGCGGATAGAATTGGTCGGCCCGCAAGCGATGGTGAAAATTGGGTAGCGCTTTGCGTAATCAACTGACATAAGCGTTCCGTCATTTTGACCCAAAAACACCGCAACATCAGTCAAGTTTTCTAGCGCTAATGCCTGCTCAAAACCGTCTGCTGTCGTGCGAGCCACATCATAGAGAGCCGCATTCAAGATAGCGGCATTTTCGCGTTCCAAAAATCCCAAAGAACCTATTTCCGAAGAAAGCGTCAAGGGGAAATCTTCACCAAGCTCTTCGCGCAAAACCGCTACCGCGCGTTTTTCGTGAGCGTCAGATACCGGCGAAAACACGCTTGTCACTGCTGCCGTTTCAAAACCTTCGGCGCGAATCGTTGCGGCAACCGCACGAATTTCGTCTTCGGAAAGCTCACTTATTTCGCGACCGTCAAACTCATTGCCGCCATGCACCAAAAAATCTTGTACGCGCATGGCGCCCTTGAGCTCTGCTGGCCAGTCTGCCATACAGCTAATTGCTGTAGTTGCCGGCGCACCCACACGCAATGCAGCAACTTTGTTCAGGCGCTTGCGCTCAACGATAGCGTTGGTGCAATGCGTAGTACCCAACATTGCAAAACCAATGTTTTTTGCCGCCTCGGGACCAATCTGCAAAAGAACTTCATGCATGGCCGCCGCAATGCCGCTCATAACATCTTCAGTCGTAGGACTTTTGGTAGATGCTACCAAGTTTAAGGTCTCGTCAATAATAACCGCGTCGGTATTAGTTCCACCAACGTCGATGCCGATGCGCCACAATCGCTTCATTTCTGTCATGCGCCTATGCCTCCTCTGTTGCCATGCGCTCTTCAATAGGCACATAATCTAAGTCATATCCAAAAGCACGGGGGCCCACTACCGCCAAGCCTTCAGGCGTGCGCCACTGAGGGGCACACGGCATGCCAATTACAACGACGCGAGCGCCATATTTCAAACCCTCAGTTGTTACGGGCGTTCCTGATTCCATGTCAAGAGACATGACGAGGTCGGGCGAAGTGGTGAGCGCCTTGCCATCGCGCAATGCAATAAGGTTTTCATTTTGGAATTCAATAACAAGCTGGCTGCCTTTGTCCTGGTCAAGACCGTCTACAACCGCACGTCCGCGCACAAACATGCCGTCTGTCTTGCGCTCCACGTCAACCACCTTACCGCGGAATAGGCGAAATCCCGAAGTTGCCTCAAGCACCGCATCAATAGGATTAGCATGCTGCTCGCGTGCTTCGCGCAACATGCGCCCAATATTCTCGCAAAGCGTGGGCGTGTTGGGAATGCAGTAATCTTTGAGCTCTTTTCCCGTACAAGGATATGATGCCAAAATGGTATACCCACCCATGACTGAAGTTGCCTGGCGAGCAATGCGCTCAAGCCAACGATCATCAATAGCACGCACCGTCACGGTGTTGCCCTTTTCATCAGCCAAAACAGCCGTGCGTCCTTGCAGACCAGCTATGCCAAGGGTGGTCATTTGTAGCTCGGGGAACGCGCGACCCATAAGGTCACAATCAACAACCGGAATTTGGCGAATTGCCGCCAAAATAAAAGGAATCGTAGAATTCACGCCGCCCGCTTCAACAGCATATACTGCATAAGGCTCTTGCCCAAGCTCTCGAACGAGCTCGTCATACGTTGCCAAAGGCTCTTCTCCGCTGCAGATTTTCTCAACCATGATAGTGGGAGCACCCATCATTTGCGATACAACAACCAGCGCATCGTCGGGTACTTCATCCGGTGTTATGAGTTCCACTTCACCATATTTTTGAATGGCTTCGATAGCCATGAGTTTACCAACATACGGATCTCCGCCGCCACCTGCACCAAGGATGGTTGCACCGAGCGCCATATCCTCAATTTCTTTGACTCCAATTTTCCTTCTCATGCGTGTTGAGACCTTTCTTATTCGCTGCACAACCCGCACATTATGACGCATTGTGCACGTTTGAAAAGCGATGCAACCAAGAATTCTACAAAGCGCTATTATTTCGTGCAAAAGTCTTGATTTATTGCTATGACTCTATGCGAAGCAACTGATAAAATGCTTGCCATCATTGCCAGTTAACTCCCTTGAATCTTCTTAGCAATCTATTTGGAGGACCTTATGATTTTAAAACAACTGCTTGAGCTCTACGATATCCTTGACTCACCAACCACTAGTGGACAAGCTGTTATTGATTATCTTCACGCAATCGACCCTGCATGCGATGCAAAGACCTACCCTCTTGAAGGACCAAAAGGCTCTACCGACATGGTTCACATACATATCCCCGGTTCACGCGGTCGCACGGTTTCAAATGCGAAAAAAGCGACCCAGCAAAAAAAGGCATACCAGGAGGAGAGAGCGACCGGCACTCCCAACTCACAAGCTGCAGGGCGTAACGAACGACAAAACTCCGCAATTGTAGAGCAAGAGGAAAGTGCAGCAGACATCTACACCTCTTTCGAAGAGACCCACCTCTCTTCTATAAACGAAAATACAGACATCTCTGGCAATTTCGCGCCAACTATAGGGCTGCTTGGACGATTGGGCGGTCTTGGCGCTCGCCCTGAGCGCATTGGGTTTGTTTCCGATGGCGACGGAGCGCTTGTTGCGCTCGCATGCGCCGCAAAACTACTATCCATGCGCGTACGCGGCGACATGCTACCAGGCGACGTGTTTATTTCCACTCATGTGTGCCCTTGCGCGCCAACCACGCCCCATGAACCCGTGCCCTTCATGGGCTCTCCTGTTGCAACCGCCGATGTCAATCGCGAAGAAGTTGGCGGCTCAACCGTACTTGATGCCGTCCTCACCGTAGACACCACCAAAGGAAACCGCATAATGAATGAACGCGGCTTTATGATTTCGCCGACGGTAAAACAGGGTTGCATCTTACGCGTCAGCGATGATTTAGTATCGCTTGTCGAGATTGCCAGCGGACGACGTGCGCGAACCTATCCTCTTTCAATGGCAGACATCACCCCTTATGGCAACGGGCTCTATCATCTGAATTCCATCTTACAACCCTCAACAGCAACCGACGCGCCTGTGGTAGGCGTCGCAATCACCACCGAAACAGCTGTCCCCGGCTGTGCAACAGGAGCCACGCGCCTCACCGACTTAGACGAAGCGGGGTCGTTCATGATTGAAGCAGCCAAAGCTTTTGGCGAAGGAACTTGCCACTTCTACGACGAAGACGAGTTTGCTCGCTTTACTGCTCGCTATGGAAGCATGGCTCATTTACAAACGATGGGCGCCCTGCCAGCAGAAAACCCCGAGGCATAGCGCGCTGCCAATTTCTTGCGAGTCAACTTTTACCTCATGTCTTATTGAGTTTTGCAACTACAGAACAATCGAACAAGCTTGATTGTTCTGAAATTTTGCTATTAAGTTGCCTGCACGGATGTATAATACGAATCACTGAAACGGTATTCGCGATATGGGGATATCAGACCGCCGTTCTCTTTTGTTTAAAGGCTAGCTTACGCTAGTCTTTACTTTTGACAAAAGCCTCGGCAATCGTAATTACCACATCAAACACGTTAATATTACAGTCTTTTACCAGCATCCCTATAAGAAGTATTAAAATTTCCCCTACCTAAATAATTAAAGGAGATGCCCTATGTACCGCGTTGATTTAAATAGTGACCTTGGTGAAAGTTTTGGGCGATACACCTTGGGGCTAGATGACCAAATAATCCCTTTAGTCTCTAGCGTCAATATCGCCTGCGGAATGCATGCCGGCGATCCTGTCGTGATGCGTAAAACTGTTGCGCTCGCCAAAAATGCGCATACGGCCATAGGAGCGCACCCCGGATATCCCGATTTGCAGGGGTTCGGGCGTCGCGATATGAACTTATCCCCCGATGAGGCCTACGCGTTTATGGTTTATCAGATAGGAGCACTGCAGGGGTTTTGCCAAGCGGAACAAGTAACTCTCGCTCATGTGAAGCCTCATGGTCAGCTTTACAATCGCGCTGCCATAGATTGCGAATTAGCTGCGGCTTTAGCTCAGGCGGTGCGTGATATTGATGCAAACTTGGTTCTTGTGGGGCTTGCGGGAAGCAAGCTTATTGAAGAGGGCCGCAAACTGGGTCTTTCTACTGGCGAAGAGTTTTTCACCGATCGCAATTACACCGACGAAGGCAAACTGGTCAACCGATCAGAACCAAATGCAATGATTCACGATGAAGCACTCGCGATTGAGCGCGTTAAACATGCTATTCACGATGGCGCAATTCTCTCTGCTACGGGAAAACTCATAGATTTGCGCGCTGACACTATATGCGTTCACGGAGACTCTCCCTCCGCCCTTGATTTCGTCCGACGCACACGCGCAGCCCTTGAAGAAGCCGGCATTGCCATTATGCCCGTGGGA
>CAYJGC010000008.1:44835-46659 GCA_964369725.1 uncultured Eggerthella sp. | reverse complement strand
TTGGCAATACAGTTTTCAAAAATTTTTAGCAGCCTCATTTAGCCCAACTGAAAGCGGTAGCGTGCAAACAAGAAGTAATCTTCAAGCCCTTCCGCTACCCTTTCTCCTAAAACGTATCGCTTAATACGTCATCTTCATAGCTTCGCGAACCTCTTGAAGAGTTGCCTCTGCAATAGCATTAGCTCGGCGATTGCCGTCGTGAAGCACTTCTTTAATATATCCCATATCCTGCTCAAGCTCTGCCCTACGTTCACGAATGGGGGCCAAGAAACCATTAACACTTTCGGTCACATACTTTTTAAGCGTACCTGAACCGCCATCACCAATCTCTTCGGCAATCTCAACTTCGTTGCGACCCGTACACAACGCCGCTGTTGTGAGCAGTGCCGAAACGCCGGGGCGATTCTCTTTGTCATATGTAATCATACGATCAGAGTCAGTTTGAGATTTTTTGATTAACTTAGCCGTTTCTGCATCTGAAAGAGAAAGAGCAATAGCATTTCCGTAACTCTTAGACATTTTGCGACCATCAAGCCCGGGGATTTCAACCGCATCATTCAATACGCCCTCAGGTTCAGGAAACACCTGTCCAAAACGCTCATTAAAGCGGCGTGCAATGAGTCGCGTTTGCTCAATATGAGGCAATTGGTCTTTGCCTACCGGCACAATATTGCCCTTACAAAATAAAATATCGCACGCTTGATGCACAGGATAGGTGAGCAAAAGGCCTGTTAAAGCATGTCCCGAAGCGTCCATTTCAGATTTAACCGTAGGATTGCGTTGCAATTCGGATTCGGTTACGAGTGACAAAAAAGGCAGCATTAACTGGTTGAGAGCAGGTATTGCAGAATGAGTAAAAATGACTGTTTTTTCTGGGTCAAGACCGCATGCTAAATAATCAATAACCATGTTATACACATTGTCGCGAATCTGCTCCGTTGAGTCGCGATCAGTGATAACCTGATAATCAGCAATGATTACTCGGGTAGCAATGCCCATGTTCTGCAATGCCACACGCTCGCGAATAGTCCCAAAGTAGTGTCCTAAATGCAAACGGCCTGTTGGGCGATCCCCCGTCAACATGGTGTACTTTTCTGGATGGAGAGCAAAATCAGCACGGATTTCATCACTACGTTTTTTGCTTGTTTCAAAACTATCAATACTCATATCTATCCTATCGTAATCTCTTTTTCTTACTCAAAGCCTGTCTCTTGGCATTTATGCATCACTCTAGTATAGCGGTTTTACACGTGACAAAGCTGCTCAATATCATCGACTTTAAGCTGCTAAATTCTATTCATAACCGTGAAATTATGAGCTAACTTTCTTCAAAATTACCTAACCTGCGCAAAAACAAGTAGAATACGCTCAAACTAAGTAGCAACAAAGGAGCACCCCATGGAACAAGCCTCCAAAGTATTTCACTGCAATATGGAACTTACCCTGGATTTGATTGGGGGGAAATGGAAGCCAATTTTAATCTTTCACATTGGCAATAATGAAAAGTTGCGCTACGGCGAACTCAAGCGTCTTCTCCCCGACATAAGCGAACGCGTGCTGTCCCGAGAACTTCGCGCGCTCGAAGCATCTAATCTTATCAATCGCGAAGTTTTTGATGAAAAAGTGTTACGTGTTGAGTATTCTCTTACTTCGGTTGGTCGCGAAGTGTTGCCCGTTTTAAATGCTCTTACCGAATGGGGCAATCGCTACAATCAACTCTATCACTACGCCAACATAACCTGCGAATAATCCATGGTGAGCAAGCATTCTTGATCCGCAACCAGGACAATCTTGTCGAAGGTACACCTGAACCATAACGAGATG
>CAYJGC010000008.1:0-44735 GCA_964369725.1 uncultured Eggerthella sp. | reverse complement strand
TTGATCCGCAACCAGGACAATCTTGTCGAAGGTACACCTGAACCATAACGAGATGCTAGACCGTACGGTTGGACAGGAAGGCAATCGTGTCAAAGGTTCGGCTTGGACTATAACGAGAGACCAACGAGATGCTAGACCGTACGGGTATACAGGAGGGCAATCGCGTCAAAAGTATGCCTAAATTACAGCCGCTCTGGCTATGGCAATGGCTTTGGAGAGGGGCAATCGTGTCAAAAGTATGCCTAAATACAACTGCATGGAAAACTTCTTCATCAGAAGCGGGGACAATCACACGAGAATCCATGTACGCCCAAAAAGCTACACGCAAACATGCATCACGGACATATTTGCCCCTAGTGACAATAATATCCATAATTGATTCCCTCTTTAAGCTACCGTAATCTAGCAGGGAAAGCACGGGAGTGTCCCACCTCCCACAACCTAACAAAGAAAAGGTAGCACATTATGCACTACACCGGACAAGTATACCGCCACCCCATCGAAGCACAAACTCCACTACTTGAGATTACCGCAGGCTGTTCTCACAACAAATGCTCATTTTGTACCATGTATCAAGAGACACGCTTCCAAGTTTCCTCTCTTGAGTTTATTGAGCAAGATTTACAAGAGCTCAAAGATACCTACGGGAAGGTAAAACGCCTATTTTTGGTCAATGGAGAACCCTTTATCTTGCCAGTTAAAAAACTAATTCGTATCGGCGCGTTAATAAACTCCTATTTTCCCGAAATCGAGACTATCACCTGCTACGCTTCTATAAAGTCTTTAATGCGTAAGTCTGTGGAGGAACTCAAAGAGCTACGGGCGTTGAAATTTAACCAACTTCATATTGGACTAGAATCTGCCTATGATCCTGCATTGGCCCAAATGAATAAGGGATTTTCCGCGCAGGAAGCTTATGAGAACATTGAGAAATTAGTACACGCGGGATTTGAATGGGATGCCATCATCATGACAGGCGTTGCAGGAAAAGGTAAAGGCGACATCCATATCAAACAAACCGCTGAACTTCTTAATACATTTCCTCCTTACTTGGTGTCCCTTATGACAACGTCTGTTTCAAAAGGAACGCCTCTTGAGAAAATGCGCAGTGAGGGATCTTTTATTGAGTGTAGCGAGCGTGAAAAGATTGAAGAAGAGATCAATTTGCTTGAGCAGCTAAACTTTACCGATGCATATTTTTTTGGCGCTCATTTCTACAATCTGATTCCAATAAATGCGCCACTATCTCAGAAAAAACAAGTTATTAAAATCCTTAAAGAGGAAATGAGATCCATAGACCCAAGCATTTTAGACTCTACGTATCAGCGTGCAAATATTTAGGAGAAACTATGAGTAAGGTAATTTTACTAACGGGAGCAACCGACGGCATTGGCCAAGAAACTGCAAAAAGACTCGCCGCAGAAGGGCACACGCTCTTGCTTCATGGACGCGACTTACAAAAACTTGAAGCGCTCAAAAAGAGCCTGCAAGAAATAAGTAAAGAAGCTCGTATCCATACTTTTGCAGCAGACTTTTCCGTCATATCACAAGTAAAAACTATGTCTGAAGAAGTAAAAGTTCAGGTGGGTCACATTGACACGCTAATCAACAATGCCGGCTTGTATGTCACAAGCCCCCGAGAAAACACTACACCCGATGGCTACGACGTGCGTTTTGTTGTAAACACCTTTGCACCCTATATTCTCACGAAAAAGCTCATGCCTCTTTTCAACGAAGAAAGCCGCATAGTCAACATATCGTCCGCAGCTCAAGCTCCGGTAGATTTTGCTGCAATTGAAAACGGCATGCCTCTTTCTCAGGGAGACGCATACGCGCAAAGCAAGTTGGCACTCATAATGTGGGGGTTTGCCTTAGCGGAAGAACACCCTCCGGGACCGAGCATCATTGCCCTCAACCCTAAATCATTTTTAGGTAGCAAGATGGTAAAACAAGCCTATAATCGCGAAGGTTACTCTCTTGATATCGGCGCTGATATTGAGATACGTGCAGCTGTGTCTAACGAGTTTGACAAAGCAAATGGCTTGTATTTTGACAATGATTATGGCGTCTTCTCGCAACCCCATCCAGCAGCCTACAACAAAACAAGTCAAGAAAACCTTATTGCCCTTATGGACTCTTTTCTGTAGAAAAGAATGCGTTTACCCAAGGTGCATCTCTATAGCTTACCTATAAGCCTAGGTAAAACAGTATCTCTCACACCAAAGAAAAGCGACTCCGCATGACTGCGGAGTCGCTTCAGCAATTTAGAAGTAAATAATTTATGCTTTTACTACGTTGCTAGCCTGGAGCTTACCGTTTTGGCCAGTCGTAACGTCGAACTGCACAGCAGAGCCTTCATCGAGCGTCTTGAAGCCGTCCATCTTAATCTCTGAGAAATGTACGAACAAATCTTCGCCATCATTCTGAGAGATGAAGCCGTAGCCCTTTTCGGGGTTAAACCACTTTACAGTACCTTCCGCCATGTTAAATCCTCTTTCCTCTTCCCATCCCTTCGGGAAGACAACACTGTATGCCGCGAGCCTGCAGCACTCGTTCTCACATCAAGAACACATGACTACTATACGCTATTACAATGCTGTTTGGTTCGAGAATCTTTGTTTTGTGCTATTTTTACCAAGTTGTTACGCTCTTTAATCAGCAAGTGCAACCTCATAAAAAGCGCCTCTTATCTGGCTTAATCAACCCTAAAAGACAGCGCTTTTTTGCTTAATTCTTCACTTATTTTGTGCAATATTTCCTTAAATTAAGCACTAATAAATATCCCGAAGACGGGTCTACAGTAAAAGCACTCAGCGTAAATCAGTTTCGTCTTGATCAACATGGTCTTCATTACTAATCTTCTCAAAAAGACCCTCGAAACCATCTTTTGCATCTATTTCTAGCTGTTTAAATTCTTCTTGCGTCCGCGGTATCGATAACTCGTAAGCATCTGCAATTGCGTAAGCTTGCTGCTCACGGAGCGCAGCTAATTCCTTGTCTCCTGCTTCAAACAAATAGGAAGAAGTAAGCAATAGGCTTCGAGCAATATATTCTGTTATTCGTGGATCTACTCCCGATACCTGCATTACGCTTGCAATGGATTCGGGAGAAAGAGATAAAAGGACATCTCCATCAATCTCAACAGCCTCACCCACCGCACGCTCAATTGTTTCTGCTGCACCTTTTGGGTCGCATTCATTCTTCGCCTTCGTCCAGCTGCGGCGAAGAGCTTCACCGTATTGCATAATAATCTTCAATAAGTAATCTCGTTCAAACATAACAAGCAGTTCCTTTCTCTATAGACACGGTATAGAACGTTTTACGAAGACGAATCGCTTTATCTGCAAATGCACTTACCATTATCCTTTTGGTTGAACAATTCCTCTATGCTCATAAGCCCGAGATGTTGCAATTCTTCCCTTTGGCGTGCGCACTATGAGTCCTTGCTGCATTAAGAATGGTTCATACACATCTTCAAGCGTATCGGGATCTTCGGAAAGTGCAGAAGCGAGTGTTGAGAGTCCTACGGGTCGACCCTCAAATTGCACCGTCAACAATTCCAAAATTCTATTGTCTACTGCATCAAGACCAAGTGAATCAACCTCAAAAAAGCAGAGCGCTTGCGCAGCGACATCTTCGTCAATAGAGCCGTCGCCTCTCACCTGCGCCCAATCGCGCACACGCTTCAAAAGTCTATTTGCGAGACGCGGCGTTCCGCGGCTCCTACGCGCAATCTCAAGCGCTCCATCTTCTACAATCCCAACGTCCAAGATAGCTGCCGAGCGATGAACAATCAGAGCGAGTTCTTCGGGAGTATAGTATTGCAAGCGAAATACTACCCCAAACCTATCGCGTAGCGGCCCTGTCAAAAGTCCCGTACGCGTAGTGGCTCCCACTAGGGTAAAACGAGGTAAATCTAAACGAATAGAACGAGCGGCTGGACCTTTGCCTACAACAATGTCTAACGCAAAATCTTCTAAAGCAGGATAAAGAACTTCCTCAACCATACGATTAAGGCGATGTATTTCATCGATAAACAATACGTCGCCTTCTTCGAGATTGGTAAGAATTGCTGCCAAATCTCCCGTGCGTTCAATTGCTGGGCCACTTGTGATTTTGATATTCGCTCCCAGCTCGTTGGCAACCACTGAGGCTAATGTTGTTTTACCTAATCCAGGCGGTCCAGAAAATAAAATATGGTCTACCACATCGCCGCGAGCCTGTGCCGCTTCAATAAGAATTGCGAGAGACTCTTTTATCTTACTTTGTCCTAAGTAGTCTCCAAAGCGTTTAGGGCGCAAGCTGCGATCAATTGCTAGATCTGCTTCAATCAAATCAGGTGACACCATGCGTGATGCCGCAGGCGATTCGTCATTGTCTGCAGAAAATACCAAGCCTTCTATTTCAATATCGTTACGAGACATACCAACCAATCTTATTCTAATACTCAGTCATGTTTACGAACCTATACGTTTTAAAGCATATTGTAACAGCCTGTTTTCATCCATTCCCTGTGGAGCATCTTTTAATGCAAGTTCTACTTCTGCAGAGGTAAACTCCATAGATAGAAGAACTTCTTTAGCACGCTTAATATTTTCTGATTCTGAAGGTAAGGTTCCTTTATTTTCCAGATCGAGCAATTCCTGATCGAGCGCGCCTTGAAGCTCTAAGATAATTCGTGATGCGGTCTTTTTTCCAACACCAGGTATTTGTTGTATGGCAGCAACATCCTGTGAAGCAATAGCCCTCACCAAAACTTGTGAAGTAAAGGAAGATAATGCGGATAAAGCAACTTTTGGCCCAACGCCACTCACGCTAATCAAGCGCTCAAACAACGCTTTCTCTTCAAGCGTCAAGAAACCAAAAAGCGAAACACCGTCTTCACGCATTTGCAAATACGTATGAATCAAGACCGAGCTACCAACTTCAGGCAATCTTGAAAGAGCAGCTTGAGACATTCCTACAGCATATCCCACACCTTGAACCTCCACGAAAGCAGCATGTGTACTTTTCCCCGCAAGGATACCTTTAAGAAATGCAATCACGTTAATCCTTTCTAGAAAAATCCAAACTAACGATCTTCAATAGCTTCATGCGAAACAAAGCATATTGCGGTAGCCAACGCATCTGCTGCATGATCTGGTCGCGGAATAGATTTTAAATCCAACAATTGTCTTACCATGTACTGAACTTGATCTTTCTGTGCAGAACCACTGCCCACCACGGCAAGTTTAATTTGACTTGGTGAAAATTCTTCTACGTACAAATCATGCTCTGCACAAGCAACCAAAGCGGCTCCTCGAGCCTGACCAGTAGCAAACGCACTTTGCACGTTCACGCCAAACCATACTGTCTCAACGCCAACATACTGAGGTTTAAATCGCGAAATAACTGCCCCCATTTGCTGATGAATCTTCATCAAGCGATGAGCAAGTGGAGCATCTTTATCGGTAGTTACACATCCATAAGCAACGCAACTGAGCTGCGAGCCTTTCTGCGCAACAACCCCCCAGCCCGTATTTGCCAAACCTGGATCAATACCTAATATAATTCGCTCATTGTGTTGCATGCACGCTTTCCTTCTTTATGCTCTACCAATAAATTGCTTTATACAAACGTTTGTTCGCTACTATCTTATCACACTCTTCTCTGTATAGAGGGAAGCTTTAGATAACTCTGCAAAATTTTTCGGCCTGAACAGCTATCTTGCTCGACAAAAAAACGCCTCAAACGAGGCGCTTAGAGCTTATTAAAACCTTGTCAGTCAAGACAGTGAGCACTTTGTATCCTATCCCAAAATACTCTTAAAGGCTACTAGCAAACGTGCAGTATGTCCCCTGTTCGCAAATTCCGCGCGCTTCATCTAAGTGCGCATTATTTGTGCACCCAAAAGGTGAGCCAAACATACAGGTGATACGATGGCGCATAAAAATATACCAAGCACCAAAAGCGCCTACTTAGTCGAGAGCCGCAGCAATCTCTTCGGTGACATCCATGCTGTGATACACGTTTTGCAAGTCTTCCAGTTCTTCTAACTTATCAATAAGGCGCATAACTTTATTTGCCTCGGCAACTTCAACTGCAGTTGGGGTGGTTGGCTCCATGGTTAATTCGGCGCCCTTCGCCACGATACCCTCTTGCTCCAAGGCTCTTTTGACTGCCATAAGGTCGGTTGGACCGGTATAAACAATCCACTCTTCCCCTGCGTCTTCGTAGTCGTCTCCACCAGCATCCGCAACGGCAAGCATGAGTTCATCTTCGTCTGCGCATTGTTCTTTTTCTATAACAATTTGGCCCTTGCGCTCAAACTGAAAAGCAACTGAACCAGAAGTGCCCAAGCTTCCACCAGAACGCGTAAAAGCTGCACGAACATCGGCTGCAGTGCGGTTACGATTATCGGTAAGCGCTTCACAATACACAGCGACACCACAAGGACCGTATCCTTCATAAATGATGGTTTCATAACTTGCAGAATCTTTGCCAGCGCCAAATGCCTTATCGATTGCCGCTTTAATCTTATCTTTAGGAAGCGAATAGCCCTTTGCCTTTTCAATAGCAGCCGCCAACGACGCATTGTTTTCGGGGCTTGGATCACCACCCTCCTTCGCCGCTACCGTAATATTGCGAGAAAGCTTTGAGAACAAAGCAGAACGTTTTGCATCCTGCGCCGCCTTGCGATGTTTAGTGGTTGCCCATTTTGAGTGCCCTGACATATGCGTTCCTTCCAAAATTATTCTTGCCAGTCGCTTATTTTAACACACCTCGCAATTCCCCTTGATATGTTTGTGCTCAATTCACGAAAGACTGCATTTAGGTACCAAGATGCCTACGAGATATTCACGTTAGCATCAAAAGACCCCGACTAGAAGGCGGAGCACATTAGAATACAGCTCCTGAAGGAGTCCTCTCACTTCCTTCTTATCTGCCAAAAAACGAAAGGAGCATCTCCCATGAAAGGCAACACTGAACTTGTAAACACCCTCAACAATCTATTAGCCAGCGAACTGACCGCCGTCAATCAATATATGGTTCATGCAGAAATGTGTGAAGACTGGGGATATAACAAACTGAGTAGTGCATTCAAAATGAGGGCTATTACCGAAATGAAGCACGCCGAACGTCTTATCGAACGTATCCTCTTTTTAGAAGGTACTCCTATCGTATCGAATCTCAACAAAATCCATATTGGTTCTGAGGTGCCTAAACAGGTCAACAATGACCACGCGTTGGAGCTTGATTCAATTAGGCAATATAATGAAGCTATTGTTCTCGCAGTGAGCGTACAGGATCATGCCACAAGAGACGTTTTGGCAGGCATTCTCAAAGACGAGGACAATCACCTTGATCAGCTGGAAGAACTGCAAGACCAGATTGACCAAATGTCCTTGCAAATTTTCCTTTCAACCCAAAGCTAAAGACAATCTATATCTTCTTTCAGACATCCTCTTTAAAACATACGCGCGAGAGGTACGTACACCAATATCAAAGCCCACGTACTTCTCGCGTAAATCAATACCCCTCACTTCGACACAAAGCTAAAGTCGGCTAAATGCGCACGCTAACGGGGTTTTTTATTGACATTAAGCCATAGCAAACGCATTATGGATGTGATAGGTAAAAAGGATGGCGAAGAGCACGTCACGCATGTCGTACTCTCGCCTTTTGTTTTAAGGAGCACGCATGCGCTATGTTCATTGCCTCAACAACATCTCTTCTTATGGAACCAGCCTTTTAACAGACAACTACGAGCTAACTGATGACATTTCTCAGTCTGCAGGAATTTTGGTTCGTAGCGCAGCAATGCATGATATGGAATTCTCAAAAGAACTCCGCGCAATTGCTCGTGCAGGTGCCGGCGTAAACAACATCCCTGTTGACCGCTGTGCAGAAGAAGGTATCGTAGTATTTAACACTCCTGGCGCTAACGCCAACGCAGTAAAAGAGCTTGTTTTGTGCGGTATGCTTTTGGGCAGCCGCGGCATCGTAGGCGGTATTGATTGGTGTCGCACCAACATAGATGACCCAAATATTGGAAAAGCTGCTGAAAAGGCAAAGAAAGCTTTTGCAGGACGCGAAATCAAAGGCAAAAAGCTTGGTGTTATTGGGCTTGGAGCAATTGGTGCGCTTGTTGCAAATGCAGCTCTTGATCTTGGCATGGATGTATACGGCTATGATCCTTATGTTTCCGTTGGCGCAGCTTGGCAGCTCTCAAGCGATGTTCACCATGTAACCAATCTTGACGACATTTTCCGCGAAAGCGACTACATCTCAATTCATGTTCCCGCTATAGAAGGCACTATTGGCATGATTGACGAGCGTGCTTGCTCGCTCATGAAAGAAGGTGCTGTTTTCCTTAACTTCTCACGTGACACCCTAGTCAACAACGATGCTATGGCTGCAGCTCTTGATAGCGGCAAAATCCATGCATACGTTACAGACTTCGCTTCTCCTGCTGTTATGCAAATGGAAAAAGCTATCGTTCTTCCTCACTTGGGTGCATCTACCGAAGAAGCCGAAGACAACTGTGCCGTGATGGCAGTGCGCCAAATGATGGACTACATCGATAATGGTAACATTATTAATTCAGTCAATTATCCTGCATGCGACATGGGTCCTCGTCCTGTAGATGGAGAACGCATTGCCGTACTTCACAAGAACACGCCTAATATGATTAGCCAAATCACTAATGTATTTGGTGCAGCAAGCGTCAACATTGAAAATATGACTAATCGCGCACGCGGTGACATAGCCTACACAATGCTTGACGTTGACACATCAACCGCAGACTCTATTGATCAACTTGCTGCGATTGATGGCGTAATACGCATTCGCGTCATTAAATAACCTCGGCATCACCTTGGCCGATCAAGCAAGGTTTAGGGTTTACAGGGCGCACATTGTCCTACAAGCTCGATTTAAAACTTTGCAAACATGTGCCATTACGTGACAGCTGCCTAAAGCTTACTAGACGCTTCCTCCTGTCGCTCCCCTTTTTGGGGAGCGATTTTTGTTGGCTTGATAGAAATGAATTACGTAAGAAAATTTCATGCTTAAGCGCTTTATGCAGAGAACTTTACTTCATAGCATATGATGCGCGCCTTGAGAGCGCCTCCGCTTGCCTGACTTACATACGTGACGATGTGGTGGCTACTTTGATTCACAGCGTACGATGTGTGCGCTGAGGGGTTATCGCCGCAGGTGGCAGCCCTTTGTCACTTGAGAAGAAAACACGGGAACACAAATAAGCGCCCCTCTAACTTGAATATAAGTCCTGGTTACACAAATAAGCGCTCCTCTAATGTTAGAGAATGTAATCAAAAGATACGACACTGCCTTCCACTCTTGGGTACACAAATAAGCGCCCCCCTAATGCTAGAGAGGCGCTTATCGTACTAATTGGTTGAACAGCTTTGATTAGAACTCGTTTTCACCATAAGTCCAACGAGAAACAAAGTCAGCATTAGGCTTCGCCATGCGACCGCAATAGAGATTCTCACCAGGAATCTCTGCGCGTTCGTCAGAGAATACAAACAAGTAACGAAGCAAGAAACCACCGATCAAAAGCATCACAGGAGCTATTATCAATGAAGCAACGCTAAAGGGAGCTGCCAATAAGAGAATCAAAGGTATTAGCAAGCCCACACCTACCATACCAATCCAGAATACGGGTGCAGTTTTTCCCTTTACCCAACGTGCAGCTACTTCCTTGGCTGTTTTGTTACCAGCACCAAAGGCAGAAAGTACCACGATGAGCAAGATTACCAGTTCCGCAAAAGCCAATACAATAGAAGCAATGTAGGTAATAGTTACTACGAGAGGAACAGCTACCGAAGCAATAATCTGACTATCATACGTGAGCTGTGCAGGCCAGCCGCCTACGCTGAGCGTAACAGCCGCGCAAGCAGTCAACAGTGCTGAAAGCGCAAACAAGATTGGTAGTCCAGGAGTTGCCCAAAATACGCGAGCCTTCAAGGTTGAAAGCATAACGCCAGTGTACACCATAACACCAAAACCACAAACACCGCCTATACCCAACAAAACTGGCTGCAAAGGACTTAACAGAGCAGTAAGCCAGCCCAGCCACTCAAAGGGCAAGAATGAAGCCCACCAAAGCATTGAGCAAATTGCTGAGAATGTCATCAACAATGCGCCCCATTTAATGATGGCTGTTTTTGTGGCAAATACTCGCCAAAATACCAGTGGCTGACCTAACTCAAATACCAAGAAGAAGGTACTTACACCGAGTGAAAGGAATGCAACCAACATAGGCATAGCAAACATTTCTGATGCACCTGGCATAATAAAGAAGTCAAAGAGAAATGCTAGGAATAAGATGCCGCCGCCAAGACCACCTAAGAAGAGGTCGATAATGATAGGGAACTCCCAATAATGACGTTTCATTATGCCTTACCTCCTAATTCGGAAATGTAGTAGATCTGAGGGTCGGTTCCCAGTTCCGTGAATATACGATCAGTTTTTACTGAACCAATCAGCTTTGAAACCTCGCTGTTTGGATCGTCGAGGTCACCAAAAATACGTGCCTTTTGATGACAAGTCAGTACACAGTAAGGCTGGGCGCTGGGGTCTTCTTGGCGACTTTCGCGGCAGAATGTACATTTACGCACAAACTGATGCAAACGTGGCTCAAGTTTTGACGTGTCACGCATTCCGTAAGGACAAGCATTTACGCACACTTTGCAACCCATACATTTTTTGTAGTCAACCCAAACCGTACCGTCTTCGTCACATTTGCTTGCGCCCGTTGGGCAACAAGGAACGCACTCGGGTACCGCACAGTGCATGCAAAGGGTTGGCGTCCAGCTTTTATGAACGTTAGGCCACGTTCCCTGTACACCCTCCGTAATTACGGGATTGTAAACAATATCTAAAGGCAGTTCATTCCATGTACGGCAAGCAACCGTGCAGGAATGGCAACCAATACAACGACGTTGGTCGATGACCATTACATAACGAGTCATACTTCTATCCTTCCTGTTCGTCACTTGTTTCAACAATAGCTTCATACGCCATAGTGAAGCGATTACCTGTTGCTTCATCGAGCAAGTTTCCCTGCCCTGCGTCGTAGAGATATCCGTAATAGGCATCATGATAGGCACCTGTTGCTTCATCTATAAGCCAACCGCTGTTGTTGTCATAGATGTAAGGCTTGTCGCCTAGAACAGCATGACCTAATTCTGCACTCCAGGTAAGCTGAGCAGGAATCTCATAAGGAGCAGCCTCGGCACCAGGATAGCAACGAATACCTGCTTTGAATGGAATCTCTTCACGATCCATGGTATAGCGCTTTCCGGTTTCGTCGTCTACCAAGCACTCACCGGCTGCATCGTAGCGCCATCCTGTATGGGCATCATGATATCCCTTGGTACGAGGATTGATAAGCCATCCGCTTGCATCAAGCTTAAAGTACGTACCCTTTTGATAAAGCGAATTATTTTGCCATACATAGTCATAACCCTCAGGTACTTCATCTGCAGGTTGTGGCTTTTCAAACGGTAGTGGTTCGCGAGCCAGTTTCTGGTCGCTTGGCATAACCGTTACACCAGGCTCAGGAGATGAACCAGGAATGGAGAACTGTGTATCGGCTGACGTGTAATCATTATCAACGTAAGAACACTTATACACCTTACACATCAAGCCGCGATTTGCCCAAGAACCACCCATAGGGTCGCAGTCCCAGTCGTCAACCGATGTCAATACATTAACATTAGACTCGAGGCAACCAAAAGGATTGTCCAGGTCAGCTGAGCCATTGCGCTCAGGGAACCACCAACCACGAGGAGCAAAGACTACGCGTGGATCTACTTCGGCTTCCACGTTTGCGCGCATCTTAATACGACCGCGACGTGTTTCAATCCAGCACCAATCGCCATATTCAATGCCAAGCTTAGATGCTAATTCAGGATTAATTGAGAAGTAAGGCTCGGGATAAAGATAACGGATGCCTTGCATCTGGAAGTGCTCTGAATGGTGATAAGGCATGAAGCCACCACCGGTAGTGAGTACGATAGGATACTCTTCGGCAATCTCTGGGGTATCAATTTCATTTTCAATACAGCCAATATAGGTAGGCATACCCGAGTAGCCCAACTCACGCAAAATAGTAGAGTTGCATTCAATTTTGCCAGAAGGAGTCCAGAATCCACCATTGTGAATAAACTTGTTCTGATGCAAAGGTGGGTAATACATACGAATATTATCGACAAATTCTTCGTAGTTATTGATAGGAAGATTTAGTGGCTTCAAAATATGATAATAAGCCTCTTCTTCTGTCTCCCATGGCCACATTTCTGGATCTTGACCACAAGCCAAACCAAGACGACGCCAGAAGTCCATATCGGTATGGCGGTCATACATAGGTTGAATTGCGCGCTTTCCTCCCATAAAGGAGTCGGTAGCGCCATAATGGGTAACAATAACAGGACGCTCAAGCGCGCCGGCGGCAGGGAAAACATAGTCTGACAAAAGTGCGGTGGGTGTCATCCAATAATCAACCGTAACCAAGAATTCACACTGCTTGAGCGCTTCAAGTGTCATCTTTGCGTCGCCATAAGAATTGACGGGATTGGTTGCATTAACGATAAGTGCGCGAACTTTGTAAGGATCCCCGGTAATGATTGCTTTAAATACACTTGGGCCATGAGCTTCACAGAACCATTCAGTTGGCAGAGTTTTACCCCACGTACGCATAGCATTATCAGAAATCAGCTGGTATCCAGGCCATGAAGTAAGCTTAAATTTATCAGAACCAATTTGCTTAGATTTCTGCTCTTCAGGCAAGCATTCGTTAGCTTCCATCTCTTCGTCGGTAAGATAGTTGAGAGCAGGACCGGGCATACCGTCGCCACCAGGAACATCTAAGTTACCGCACACTGCACGAATAAGTGCGATTGCGTGGCTACCGGTGGTTGAAGCGCGACCAATTTGGTCCCACGTACAACCCCACTGAATGCAACCAGGTGCGTTCATGGCATACATACGTGCAGCCTCACGAATTTGCTCTGGAGTAAGCCATGTTATTGGGGCTGCCCATTCGGGTGAATAGTCAACGATGTGATCACGGAGTTCGTCGAATCCATCGCACCATTGATCAACGAATTCAAAGTTGTACATGCCCTCGTAAATGATGCAATGCAACATTGAAAGTGCTAACGCTGCGTCTGAACCAGGACGAAGAGGCAGCCATAAGTCTGCCTTTGAAGCGGTTTCTGAATAGCGTGGGTCAACCACGATAATTTTCAGTCCAGCCTTCTGCAAGTCGGTATAACCATGCATACCGCCAAGCGTCGAAGCGCCAGGATTCATACCCCACAAAATGAGAGACTTTGCAGCACCAAGGTCAGTCTCGAAGGGAGACCAGCCGGCAACACATGTTTCAGCCATAAAGGTAGGAATCCAACAAAGCAATGCATTATGGAAACCGTTAGGGCTACCAAACTGATTCAAGAAGCGACGGCGCGCCCAGTCGTCAGTGCGTGTTGTACCACCAGCACTCGCAACAGCTTCAGCACCGCTCTCCTCTTTGATTTGGTTGATCTTTGCGGCAACCTCTTCAATACCTTGATCGTAAGGAATCTTCTCCCAATTACCAGCTCCCTTTTCACCCACGCGCTTAAGCACGTGATTGATGCGACCAGGGTGGTTAACATGCTGCAACGCGCTCGTTCCGCGACAGCACAATCCACCTTGGTTGGAATAATTGGGATCACCTTCGATTTTGATTACTTCGCCATCTTTCACATAGGCGAGTACTCCGCAGTTCGCATGACAAAAATAGCATAGCGATTTTCTCATTTCGACACCAGGAGCATGTATATCGATTTGCGTCATCCACCTTCTCCTACTCTACTCGTCCTCGGCTTGTTCCAAAGCCGCTCTTACCGCACGCTTTTCCACCTATCACTACCTCAATCCAGCAGAATCTTACTAGCGATAACGCAGTTGTTAGGCCACGCCTTTAGGCTTCCCTCGACCTTACCGTTTACTGCGCAATGGGGCACCAGCACATCTTTGTACCTCAAAAAAGTATACCGATAGGGTCTTGTATTTGCAACTAACAATTACTAGACTATATCATATAGTTGAGGTAATCTTCACTCGTGCTCGTAGCTATGCCTTTTAGAAGGTCAAAGCCGAAAAATGAAGGGGTTCACATGAATACCGATATGCTGACCTGCGTCCCACGCAGTCTTACCCGCAGAAATTTTGTTGCGTTAACAGGAATTGCTGGCATAGCTTTAATCTCAGGAGCAACGCTCACAAGCTGCAGTTCAAATTCGGTAAACGGTGAAAAACCCCCAGTGGACGACTACTCAAATTGGGATTCAGTTCTTTCTGCTGCTCAAGGACAAACTGTTTCTTGGTACGGCTATGGCGGTGAAGAGCACCGTAACGAATGGATTCGGGAAATCTTCGCCCCTCATCTGCTTGAAAATTTTGGTATTACCCTCAATCTTGTAGGCATGAATATCAATGATATTTTGACTCAGCTTTCTGGTGAAATTATGGCGGGACGCGATACGGGCACCATTGACTTTGTTTGGATTAACGGTGAAAACTTTTATTCGACCAAGCAAAATGGCTTCTTGTGGGGCCCTTTTTGCAGTTATTTACCCAACTTCAATGACTACGTTGATGCCAACAGTCCCGACATTGCTATGGACTTTGGAGAGCCTACAGAAGGTTTCGAAGCTCCCTATGGCAAAACGCAGCTACAGATGTGGGTTGACGGGGCACACATAATCACAACACCAAATGACCCTACTTCCTTTTTGGAGTTTTGCAAATCACATCAAGGAAAAATTACCTACCCTGAACCGGGAGATTTTATTGGTACAGCATTCATTTGCTCCCTTATTGCAGGCGTTATTGGTAAAGATTCGTTTGAGCAACTTTCAAGCTTTAGCGCACAAGACGCTACACCAGAAAACGTGCGCGCAATTATAGAGCCTGGTCTTGAATATCTACGCAGCCTCAATCCCTACCTCTGGCAAAACGGCACGACATTTCCCGCTGACTCTTCCACCGTGTCTACCATGTTTGCCGACGGAGAATTGATATTGAACATGGGATTTGGGTCTCCACAAGCACTTGTTGACGACAAAACCATACCCGCCACCACAACATCGTTTCTCTTTGAGACAGGTACCGTAGGCAATACAAATTTCCTGGCGATTCCCATCAACGCTCCTCACAAAGAAGCAGCTCTGGTAGCCATTAATGAAATTTTATCTCCTGAAATGCAGTTGTCTCTCTATGAAACACTAACAACTCTCAGTGTATTAGACCCTGAAAAACTCTCTACCGAACAACTAGATGCCTTCAATGCTGTTCCCTTGCGCAGTGCCGAGATTTCGCAAGCAGAACGTCTTGATCATCGCATCACCGAAGCTTCTGGCCCCGCTATTCCTGTTATCGAACAATTATGGCTTGATGAAGTAGCAGGAAAGTGACATGATTAATCGGAAGATGCGGCAAAAACTTATACCGTATCTACTCATTACTCCTGCTTGCGTTTTGTTAGCCGTATTTATCTATGGTGTTGTCAATGGCATTATTCAAGGATTTGGCATCATGCCATTTTTAGGCATGACGACACCAACTCTTGAATATTATGTAGATGCTCTGACCCGCCCGGATTTGGCGACTTCAGTTGCTTATAGCTTTTATTTAGCGCTTGCATCTTCAGTGCTAGCAACGGTAGGAGGAGTACTGCTAAGCGCCGCCCTTTGCCGGGCGCGCGCGGGAAGAAAGGTGCAACTCTTAGGAATTCAAGTGCCCCTCATGTGCGCCCATGTCTTGGTAGTTGTTTGCATAATCTCGCTTTTTGCGGGATCTGGTCTTCTGTGGCGCTTACTTTATCAGATGGGTATTTTGCAAGACATGTCAAATGCGCCAACCGTTTTAGGCGCTGTATCAGGTTGGGGTATTATCTTGGTTTATCTATGGAAAGAAATCCCCTTCGTGGCCTTTTGCACCGTTACTCTTATGTCAAACATATCGGAAAAATTTAGCGAAGCTGCGGCAAGCCTAGGGGCTTCTCCCCTACGTACATTTTTCACCATTGTGTTACCCCTCTGCAAAACAACAATCGCGAAATCGTTTCTTATAATATTTGCATTTGCTTTTGGATCTTACGAAGTACCCTATCTTCTTGGAGCCACTCTGCCCAAGGCGTTGCCCGTACTTGCCTACATAGAATTCCAAGATCCTGACCTTATCAATCGATGCTACTCCATGGCGCTTAATGGAATTATGGCGGGTGTTTGCTGCGTTTTAGCTATCATATATTTCGTAATTGTGATGAAAGAAGAAAAGGCAGGTGAACATCATGCCTAAACGCCACATTTCGCGCAATTTAGCTTCCAAAGCATTACTCGCCGTGCACCTTATTATTGTCTGCGCACCTCTTTCGATTCTTATAGTTTGGGCTTTTTCTGCTGCATGGCCTTCCCCTCATTTACTTCCCACGGAATTCTCACTTGCAGGAATTGAAGAGGTCTTTAATGCGAACCAAAACCTCGGAAAAACGCTTCTTTTGAGCATCGGGATAGCGTTGGCATGCGCCCTCATAACCACTATTATTTCCTCTTGCGCTGCTCACGCACTTGCTCGCTA
Source organism: uncultured Eggerthella sp. (assembly GCA_964369725.1). Lineage (GTDB taxonomy): Bacteria > Actinomycetota > Coriobacteriia > Coriobacteriales > Eggerthellaceae > Paraeggerthella. Next base: position 28,100 of record CAYJGC010000008.1, on the reverse strand, counting down.
CCGCTTTAGGGGAGCCAAGGTGTTTCGCTTTGCTACAGCAATACCGTTTTTAATTCCAACAACGGTATTTGCAATGGGCGTTCAAGTTGCCTTCATACGTGCGGGGCTTGCTTATACAATAAGCGGAGTAATCCTTGCTCATTGTATTGTTGCGCTTCCTTTTGCGGTAGCAATTATGATAGATGTTTATCGCGCTGCCGGAAACAAACTTGACGAAGCCGCACGAACCCTTGGAGCGAATAGCTGGCAGACTATTTTTCAGGTATCAATTCCTACTTTATTGCCGGGACTATTCTCTGCTTTCACCATGTCTTATATTCTTTCTTTTTCGCAGTATTTCCTTACGTTGCTTATTGGCGGTGGCGCTGTTCAGACATTCGTTTTAGATATGTTCCCCTACCTAGCGAGCGGCAATCGCACCATTGCTAGTGCGTATGGACTGGTTTTCATTGGCGTTACCTTTGGTGTATTTCTTGTCTTAGAGTTGCTTCTAAAGCGCCTCTATGGTAAATCAGAACAAACCTATTACAGCTTGTAAAGAGGTGTCTAATGAATGTACAAGCAGCTAACATTTGTATAGCCCTTGGTGGTAAAAATATTTTGCAGAAGATTTCACTTGACGTGCAAGATGGTGAGTTCCTTTCACTTTTGGGCGCTAGCGGAGCTGGAAAATCTACGCTCTTAAAGATTATTGCTGGGATTTTGTATCAAGATTGCGGCACCGTTGCGTTTAATGGCCATATAATCGACGAAACGCCGACCCACAAACGCCGCTGCGCCATGATGTTTCAAGATATACGTCTCTTTCCTCATATGAACGTGCGTGATAACGTAGCTTTTCCCTGCAAAATTGCACGTATTTCTCGCTCAGAAAGATTTCAGCGCGCAGAAGAACTTCTTGAACAAGTAGGGCTAGGGGGATTTGGGAATAGGCGCCCTGCTGAGCTTTCTGGCGGACAAGCACAGCGTGTAGCTTTAGCACGTGCGCTTGCCAGCAATCCTCAAGCGTTGCTTTTAGACGAACCTTTTTCCGGACTGGATGAGCAACTACGCGATGACATGCGTTCACTTGTATTGCGCTTACATCGCGAGTTAGCCATCACCACTATCATGGTAACCCACGATGCAAGCGAAGCACTTATGATGTCAGATCGCATTGCTTATATGAATCAAGGAGAAATAAAGCAGATAGGAACTCCCGAAGACCTGTACCACACACCTCAGGCTTTAGAAGTTGCGCAGTGCTTTGGTGATTGCTCAACACTTAAAGGAACAGTATCTCAAGAATTGTTTACCAGTGGTGATTTTGAGCATCCGTCACCTAATACACCTGACGGACCTGCGTACGCCGTTGTACGCAATCTCTCCACCAGTCTTGAGGTTAACGAACATGGTCCTTTACGTGTAAGATGCGGTGTATTCAGCAGCTCAGGATACCTTGCTCGCATTGATGTAGCCGAACAAACCCTGGTAATCCCCGTAAAAAAGCAATTACCCGAAGGAACGCCAGTAAATGTACGGGTAGACAACGAAGGCTTCTTTGTCTACCCGTGTGTTTCATAATAATATTTGATATACTCAAATAGTTTTGTATTAATAGTAGTTTAGATTTTTCAATAGTGTGTTTTTGCACTATTTACACATACGAGAAAGGGCATCTATGCCACTTTGCAATCCCCAATCAAGCGGCGAACTACGCGAATGCGCCGAACTTGGAAAAAGCCTGAGTCGCCTTTCCCAGCCTACCATTTTAGCAATCTTAACCTCTGCAAAAGAACCCCTACACGGCTACAAAATTGTACAACGAGCTGCAGATTACCCCATGTTTGGCGGTGTTAAACCTGATGCAGCGGGTTTTTATCGCACACTTAAGCAAATGGAAGAAAAAGGATACGTATCGTCCGAATGGGATGCACCCCAAAACGGGCAAGCAAAACGAATGTTTTCACTAACAGAAGAGGGTCGCCAATGTCTTCATCGCTGGATTGATTCACTTGCCTGTTACCGTGCAAGCTTAGATGAATTCCGCGCGATGGCATCAAGTGCCTTGGGAATTGAGATTCCCAAGGATCCCATTTGTTCACACAACACGCCTCTCTCTACTAAATAGAAAGAAAACTATGAACGCATCTTCAAACAATCAAGCGGAATCCGTGTTCAACACAATCCTGAGTTCGCACAATTCTCTGGGCGATGCTGAGGCTCATACTTCCCCCGATACCCACAATCCCGTCACAAACCCTCTACACACGTTTACCTTCATGGGAACGGGTGCTGGTTGCGGTGTGCCTGCTTTTTTTTGCACGTGCATTGCCTGTGAAGAAGCGCGCACAAACCCGGCGGCGCGACGTGGATGCTGCGGCGTTATGATACAAGGGCAGCAGACTACACTCATAGACACTCCACCTGATTTGCGTCATCAACTTTTGCGTGAAAACGTGCAGTCGATTGATCAGTTGATATACAGTCATGCTCACTATGATCACTTAGGAGGATTAGGGGAATTAGAGTTCATGGTTCACCTTTCCACCCAGCAAACTTTACCGACTTACTGCAGTACTGAAGCAGGTGAATCCCTCAAACATGAATATCACTACATGATTAACTGCTTGGAACTGCACACTGTCGAGTCGTTCTCCCCATTTGAGATTGATGGAGTGCACTATACTCCGCTGCCTGCAGCTCACGCCCCTGGAACCTTTGGCTATCTCTTGGAAACACCTACTACGAGGCTTTTTTACGCATCTGACACCGCTCGCCTGCCCGAAGAAACAGCACAAGCCATACGCGGCGTCGACATTGCCATTCTTGATGCCACCTACTGGAAACGAAACTGGACACCTCAGACACACCAAAGCGTTCAGGAAGCTATTGATGAGGGCTTAAACCGTCTTGACGTTGGGACGCTGTATCTCACGCATCTCGCCATGCATTACGACGAACCTATAACCTTAGCGCAACTTGAAAGCTATCTAACCCCCTACGAAGGTCGTGTAAAAGTAGCATCTGATGGGCTTAAGCTAACGATATAAAAGCAAATCGCTAAGTCTTCTCAATATTTCAAAACAAGTCGTTTCTCAACGAATGACAAGTAGTTCATCTTTTAATTCTCGCGCTATGCTACTGTAAAGTTTGCCTGTCGCTTTGCGGCGCTTTTTGCATGCAATCAAATACAAGTGGGCACTGATGGGATTTTTATTCTCCACAATAAGATACGAATGCCCTCACTCCCTCAATAAGCGCTTGCACTAGCACCGCTTGACTAATCCCTGAAAAATGGAAGGAGTCTGACATATATGTCTAAGAATAATCATGTACTCCGAGGTATGCTCTGTGCGGCTCTAGCTGGAATTTTTTGGGGATTTTCTGCAGCGTGTGGTCAACTACTGGCCGGAAATTTGGGAATTTCAGTTCTGTGGATTACTGCCATACGTATTATTGGAGCCGCCATTATCCTGTCGGCTGTGTGTCTTATCCGCTATCAAAAAGACCTACTGACAATACTCAGTGATAAATCTTCCCTGTTGCGCATTCTCGCAATTGGTTTATTTAGCATAGTCGTTTCGCAAATTGCCTATCTAATGGCCGTCTCTCATACCAATGCGGGAACGGGAGCCCTTTTTAAAAGCTTAAGCCTGGTGATAGTTGTGGTCTTTGTTTGCTGCTCTACCAAGCGACTACCAAAAATAAATGAAATAATTGGGTTCATTCTTGCCGTTGTAGGCACCACCCTTATTGCGACTCAAGGAAGCATTGATAGTCTTGCAATTCCAACTGAAGCGCTTTTATGGGGAGGCATTGCAGCTATCGCTGTAGCGAGCTACACCCTGATTCCTAATAAAAAACTAAAAGAACAAAATAGCCTGGTAGTAACTGGCATGGCTATGTTTGTCGCCGGTATCGCATCTATAATCACCATGAAACCTTGGACTATTCCTGTAGAAGTGAATTTTGAAATTACCGTTGTTCTTGGACTAATGATTCTTTTAGGCACCGTAGGTTCATATGTACTTCTTTCGCAAGGAATTGCTGATGCGGGTGCGGTTCGCGTTGGCCTAGTTGGCTGCATAGAACCAGTAGCGGCAACCATAATATCTGCGCTCTGGCTTGGAACTAACGTATCATCTGCAGACTTTAGCGGTGGATTCATGATTGTACTTATGATGATTTTGCTAGTTGACCGCAATATCTCTACGAAAACCGAAAGTTAGGCCACTGCGCTATCACCACACCCATCAAAATAATGGCAACACCCAAATACTGCATCCCATCTACTACTTCTCCGAGCACAAGCGCAGAAGCAATTACTCCTGAAGGAAGCTCCGACGCCGCCATAATGGTAGAAAGTGCAGAGGGTAAATGTGGTGCCGCAATCCCAATTAAGGTTATGGGGATTAGCTGCGCAAACAAGCCTAACAGCAAACCATAAATACCTATACCATTTTGCAAGGCTCCACTTGTAAAAAAATCTGGACACACTACGAGGGCAGGGATTAAGGATCCTGCACACACGATACTACCTCGCTGAATGGGAGGCAACAAGGTACCCGCTCGGCCCGATGCAAACAAGAAAGTAGCAAATGACACTGCCGGAACCAAGCCACATGCAACGCCCAGAGGATTCAAGCTCTCAACTTCGTGCGAAAAAACTCCACTCGCAAACAAAGTACCTCCCAAAATTACCCCTGAAGCAATTAGTTCAAATTTATTTGGTGCCCTCCTGGTGAAAATACTCTGTATTATTACACCCACCCAAACAAACTGAAATAACAAAACGATTGCCACCGATGCGGGTATCATACTCAGTGCAAAACTATAAAAAACCCCAGAAACACCTGTAAGAACCCCCAGTCCAAGCAAGGATAAAAACTGCATTGGTATAACTTTGACATGAGGTTTAGATCGTAACTTTTGAATTAAGAGCATAACCACAAACAAAAACAGTCCAAAACTTGCTTGAGCCACAATAGACTGAGACCACGAAAAGCCTGCTGTAAGAGTAAGTTTTACTAAAACTCCTTGAATACCGTAGCTAATGCCAGCAATAAAAATCATTATTGAGTGTTTTAAAATACTCATATACATTTAGCGGGGATCTCTGAATGACACTCCATTACAACACCGTCTTCGTCAGGGTACTCGTAATACCCTTTCAATATAGATGTTTCTTTGAAACCTAGCTGTGAATAGAATTTCTGTGCAGCAAGATTAGAAGAACGAACCTCCAAAGAAACTAACGGTAGTTTTAGCCCTTGAGCCACTTTAAATACATCTTCTACGAGGACTTTACCTACTCCCTTTCCTCGGGCGCTTGAAGCTACAGCAATCCGCAATATTGCAGCTCCTTGAGGCATATCCCACCAGCCCACGTAGCCAAGGATTTTATCCGTCTTTCCTTCTCCTTCTTCGCAATCACAATACGCAACCCGGTAGTAGGCGCGTGGATTGTGTCGCAATTCAAGAGCAAAAGCAAGCGGAGTCCAGGGGTCATCAAAAGAAGAAATTTCAATCTCCATAATTTGAGACAAATCGTCTTCTATCATAGGTCGAATTTTTACCATACCCTCAACCATTCTCGCGCGTTTGCCATAAAAGCAAAACAGAGAAACATCGCTAGGATACTCCTCTGATTTACTTGCGTTTTCCAACAGTCTCTACCAACCAAAACCCACAATGCTTGCTAAGAAATAGACCCACAAAGATGCAACTACAACTATAGCGACCGAGGCAAATAAACCACCTTTAACATTGTCACCGAACGAATAGAAACCCGCATCGTAGCTAACATTATTAGTTGGAGCAAGCGGTAAAAAGTAACTACCCGCAGCTAAACAAGACATTAAGAAAACTGGCGCAATGATTGGGATGCCAACAGCCTCTGCATACACAACCAAAGGAAGCAAAAATATGGTTACCCAAGTAAGAGAAATAGGAACAAACGATTGCAACACATACAAACTTAAGCCCATAAGAAATAACGCTGGCAAAACAGGAAGAGTCAAAATGCCTGACTCTATAAAGACCGTTGCGATATAATCAGCAGCGCCTGTTGCAATTATTGCCCCACCTAAACTAAGAACAGTTCCAAAGAACAAAAATAAATTCCAGCTAACCATACATTCGTATTCTTTCCAAGTAAGAATCTTGATACCTGGAGCAAACAGTAAAAACATGCCAACAAGCGCCACCGTCGTAGCGTTAAGCCAAGGAATCCAGTTTCCTAGAATCCACATGCTTGGTATAGCTATAAGCAAAACTAAGCTTTTAATATCATGTGTTGTCATTTTGCCTGTTTTAAACTGATTTGCCATTAAAGAATCGATACTCTCTTGCGTTATGTCTTCCGGCGGAAAAGCCCTTACAAGGCCATACCAAGCAATAGGCAGTACCATCAAAGCTACAGGAATTCCAAAGGCCAGCCAAACTCCCCAATTCACCACAATTCCTGCTTGCTGCTCCAAAAGACCCAATGCAAGCACGTTAATAGAATGCCCAATAGGCGTAGTAAAGCCGCCTAACAGGGCTCCGAAGGAGGCTCCCATTAAAAGGCATTTTCCCAAATTAGACTCACCCTTTTTAGCACCTAGTAAAGCTAAAAGAGGAAGAATGAAGCTCATAGCAAGAGCAACCGCACCTGTATCCGACATAACTGAGGAACAAAGCGCCGTAACTGACATAATGGCTAAAACTAGTTTTTTTGAATCAGCGCCAGCTAAGAGTATGAATCGCTTTGTCAGGCGGATTCCTAGAGTACTTTTTTGCATCAGCGCTGTCATACAAAATACACCCAAAATAAACCAAGTAGTAGTTTGGGTAAAACCAGAAAACGATTCTTGGAATGTTGGCTGAACCCCTAAAAGATAGAGGGCTACTACGCCAATCAGACCAACCACACCCGTTGACATGGTTCCACAAAACCACATTACAACAGTTCCAGCCATAATCCCCAATGACATAATGGCTTCATGTGATAAATCCGGTGTTGCAGGAATAAAATATGAAGACCCCATACAAGTTAAACCAACAACAAGTCCAACAAGTTGCGTAATTGACATACGATTAAATCGAGTGCTCACGTGTTCCATAACTGTAAATCCTCCCGATTCCCCTAAAGCCCAAAGAAAAGGTGGTTCCCGATCTCACTTGAGACCGAAAACCACCCAAAGAACCTACCTATTTGCCTTCAAGCGCATCCAAAGCTTTTTGATCTTGATTGAGGCGTTCTTCTGCTGAAATAGGCTTAAATGTTGCACCCGCGATTGTCTCGTCTACAACCTTATCGGCGCCACACTTCTTGCATGCATCTGCATCTGCAGCATTAAACGTGTTGCAAGAACCGCATTTCCACAAAATTTTTCCCAATGGAGGTGGACGGAATCCACCTTTTTCTTGGCGAGCCATAGCTTAAACCTCCTCGCGTTGTATTAATGACTAAAGAGCACCATATTTGGCTTTTCAGCCAATTTCTCAGCTAGTTCATCCAAAGGACCGTGATACATAATGCCTGATTGGCAGTGATGAACGCAGTTTGGAAGACGTCCTTCAGCAACACGATCAGCGCACAGGTCGCAAAGATCGGTTGGTAGTGGTAAGAATGTCCACTCCCATTTGCCTTGAGTATTCTTAACTGGGCCATACTCCAAAACTTTAATGCCATTTTGACCAACAGGAAGATTATGTGTCTTCTTGCAAGCTACTTCACACGTATGGCAGTTAGTGCAGAATTCATAGTCAATAAGCAGACCGTACTTAGTCTCCTTCGAATCGGGTGTAGTCATAGCCTCCGAAACCTCCTCCCTTGGTAACAATTTCACTTGGTGAGCAATCATTTTCAGGTGTTACCTTGTAACACTTGCAAAGAGTACTCTTATAAGGCGCACCATAGTGCGTAGGACCATAGACACCCATAGTGGTTAGGTTGTTTCCGTTGCTATCAAATACGCCGTAGAGATTTGGCTCTGCAGCTTCTTGCTCAGGGAACCACCAACCATGGCGAGCACGAACCAAGTTAGGCATAAGACCTGGAGCGATGTGTGCTTGTTGCTTACACTTACCGCGCTTATTCTCAAACCAAACCCAATCGCCCTCTTTAATTCCTTGCTCTTCTGCAATTTCAGGAGAAATGTCAGCAATAGGCATAGGATGAATCTCACGCATCGTAGGCAACTGGCGATGCTCTGAGTGGAACAAACCAATTTGGCGATGACCTGAGGTGTAAATGTAGGGATACTCTTTATAGAGTTCTGGCGTACGGTAAGGACTCTCGAAAGGCTCCATATGATGAGGCAGCGGATCAAAGCCCCAAACATCAAACAATGGAGAAGAGATTTCATAGAGACCCGTAGCCGTTACGAAGCCAGGCTGACCATCCTCACGCAACAAGCCTTTTTCATGCTTGTGGTACGTCTGGTTCCACTCCCACCAGTCATAAACTTTATGAGTGAGCTCTTCGAACGTGTAATCAACACCATTGCCTTCGTCCTGAATCATCCAGGTAAGGAAGTCACGCACGTTAGCGAACTGACCAAAGAATTCAGGATTAAAGCGCTGACCAAGCTCAAATACAAGCTCTTCGTCCATCTTACAGTCGTAATAACGACCAGCAGATGCTGTCATAGCACGCAAAGGCTGCCACCATGAACGGAACGAGTCACGTTCAACAGACATTGCAACAGGTAACACAAGGTCAGCAAATGCAACAGCCGTTGGAGTTAAGTAGTAGTCGATTACAACCGTGTAAGGAACATTTTTCCATGCACGATATACACGTGGAGCGTCGCCTGCCATATTAGCAATAGGATTGGTTCCGTGTACCCAGATCATCTGAACAGGATAAGGAACACCCGTCTCCATAGCTTCAAGCAACAAATCTGGTGGAATAAACGGAGTATAACCAGCTTTGTGAATTGGAGACTGTTCGGTACCAATACGACGATCAAGCATCTCGGGAGAAATGAATTCAAGACCGCAGCCATATTTCTTTGAAGAATTGTAGGCATAGCGTACGTGAACGTTACCACCAGGTACGTCAAGATTGCCACAAAGAGCGGTGATGTCATCAATTGCAAAAGATGCTTCCATTGCAGAAATCTGCATGTCGATTGCTAGACCCCATTGAATTGCGCCAGGTTTTGCAGCTGCAAACATACGAGCAGCATCAATAATAGTCTGCTCTTCAATCCAGCAAATCTCAGCTACTTTATCAGTAGGATATTCCTGAACGCGTTCTGCCAACTCATCAAAACCATAGGTCCAATTGTCAACAAAATCATGATCATAGAGATCTTCGTTAATGATTACGTTAAGCATACCCAATGCAAGAGCTGCGTCTGTACCAGGGCGAACCTGAATCCAAATATCAGCCTTTGAGGCAAGCCAAGTTAAAGCAGGATCAACAACAATAAGCTTGGTCCCCATACGCATAAGGTCAACCAACCAGTGACCAACAAAGCCGTCACCGTTAGATGCAAGCGGCTCGTTACCCCAAACAATAACAACTTCAGGGCATTTCCACTCTGGATTGTCGTAACGATCAGGATGAAGCTGGGAAGCGTCCAAAATCCAGCAGTCGCCGTCTTTCATAAGATTTGCCGTCATACGAGGCTGATAGCATGAGTCAGCAGAGAGGAAGCCGAATGACATATTAGGACTGCCAAACACTGCGCGGAGACACATAGCGCCATGCCACATTGCATTACGACCAGTACCGGACAACGCTACGATGCCCTCAGGTCCAATACCATTGTGATCTTCACGGATGGTTCTACAAATCTCTTTGTAGGTGTCCTCCAACCAGTCATAAGCTTCTTCCCAAGTGATTCTCTTCCACTTGTTCTCTCCCTTTTCACCATCACGGAGAAGGGGCCACTTGAGACGGTCATTGTTGTAGATGTTCTCAACCATGTTCAAGCAGCGTAAGCAAAGACGTCCTTGGTTATAACCAAAGTTGGGGTCGCCTTCAATCTTTTCGAGCTTACCATCTTTTACGTACGTCAGCACACCGCAGCCATTGTGGCACCCAGGCCCTGACCAGACAGCGGTACGGGTCACTTCGTAACCATTCTCATACCAACGCCAATCTGTCTTGTACAAATCTTTGTTGTATTCGTTGATCATGAAATTCCCCCTTTCATTTTAGTATTGCCGGTTACTTGAGACAAACTCTATTCTTCTGAACTCAATACGAACGCTTTAACTTCCTCTTAGCCAAGCGAACAAAATATTGAATCCGAAAAACCAATCTTTCCCTCGCTAAGAGGTTGGCGGCTTTGGCGTCCCTGGAGCTTTTGGAGCGCCGGGAGCTTGAGGGGCACCAGGGCCCTTTGGAGCTGTAGGAGCAGCTGCAGGTGCAGCGTCGCCTTCTGCGGGTGTCTCTGGAAGCAGAGCACCACACTTCTTGCATTTTTCGTTTTCAGCAGGATTAAACGCCGCACACTCGGGGCATTTAGTCATCATACTGTCAAACGACGGTGGTCTAAAACACACAATTTCCTCCTTTCGCAAACCTCTTACCGTTGATCTTTCGTGAACTACATGGGGTGTATCCACAGCACGAAAGGTATCACCCATTTAGAGGCTGTATCTACCGAAAAGAGTATTAAAACAAGGGATCTAATACTGTCAGCTATAGGCTTTTTGACACAAATTTTGGTGCTGCATGACAAAAATGCACCCTCCAGATTAGAGGATGATTTCTCATACTTTAATCTGGAGGGTGCGACTGCAAAGAAGCGTTCAGAAAGAACTAGGGTCTACACTAAAGTAACTACTGCATTATCAATCACGTCGCGCATTATCTTGACACGCGCTGCAGCAATACAAGCCTCTTCAACACGATTGGTTGCTCTAATCTCTTTAAGAAAAGCATCGGGGTCGTTACTAGAAAGATACTGAGTTAATTCATCCTCTCCAACTTTAACTTCAAAATGTTCAACCATTTTATCGAGAACGATATCGAGTGAAATGCGATACTTCACATCTAACATCAATCGTTCTTCATACTCTTCTTCAGTTATTTTTTCTTCGCGTAGATACTGAGTTTTCGAGCTGCCTCCCTCTCGAAGCTGATTCTCATAAAGCTCACGCGAATCCTGCAAAACAGAATCTAAAATTGATTGAGGAATATCACCTTCGAGACGCTTAACAAGTTCGTCATTGCATAGCTGAAGTTTCAGGTTTACCTGATTAGACTTCGCATTTTTAATCAAGTCTCTTTCAATTGATCCACGAAGCTCATCCATAGAGCGCAGTGAGGGGAAATGCTCTTGAACCCAAGTATCATCCAAATCGCCAATTCCTGTAATACCCGACCCCTTCTTTGCTGACATAGCAACAAAAGCAAATAGTTGCGCATCGACATCATCTTTAGTCATCTCTGGAATAGCTGGAAGATTAATTTTGATGGGTTCATAACTATGCAATGAATAGTCGTTTATATCTAAGCTTTTAGTTTTGTCTAACATAATAACCTTCTTTCATCAATTTACTTATACGAACAAAACGAAACTTCTTTCACCTTTAGCACAGCGCTTCAGGTTCTGCTTTTTTCTTCGCTTGAACGAGAATTAAATAAATCGTCATCTTTACGACACAGTTCAATTAGATCAAGCATTTCTTGAAACGAATGGATTCCTAGCTTCTTATAAATGTTTGCAATATGAGTTTTTGCTGTATGCATTGAAATCACCAGCTCTTTTTGTACAAACTCTGCATTTCTGCCCTTAGCAATCAGGAAGAATATTTCTGTTTCGCGCGGTGAAAGACGATATCTCTGAGCGACGCGGCTACATGCCTGCCTCCAAGGAGATTCCGAATGTTTATCCTTTTTTAGCTCCTCAGCTTCCCTAACTTCTTTTTTTGCTTCTTGGCTCTCGATGACAAGGGATTTCTCAGAAATAGATAAGGCCGAATGAAAAACGCCTGTCGAGGCTTTATTCACTGCCTTAGCATTACTCGATACTTCAATCTCACTTTTGCTTTGAAGAGCAATTTTATTGAAATCATGAAAAGGAACCAAAACGGTAGCAACCAATAAAACTACCGAAAGTGCAACCACAGTCGAAATACCTACCGTGTTGTGCGCTTCTCCAAAAAGAGAAACCATCACATTGCCCACTATCAACCCAAGCGCCAAAGAGACATAGGTTAGTGCACGACCACCATTGAGAACCATGAATGATTTTGGCTTCAATTCCTGAATTAGAACAATACCTACCACCATGCCAGCAAAATCAAAAAGATTAAATCCAGCCAAAATAGCAATCTCCGACAAGGTAAGATTAAGGGCGCTGCTTGTTGCAAACAAGAGCAGAATAGCACCAACAACAAAGAACAAAAGACTAAAACGATGGACAGCATCTATCACTACACTGCTTGAATTTGCACTGTTTCCTATACGAGAGCTTAAGTAAAAAATACAAAGAGCCGCAATCAGTATCCCCAGAAAAACAAAGGGATTTACATTGACTAGAACGGCAACACCTAAATAGAAATACATACCCTGCAAAATCCCAACAACGAAAGCATAGATAAAGGTGGGAGCCAGTGTTTTCGTGAACAAGAAAACTGATGAATTGAAAGAAAAGGTAGTTTCACTTTTCATATCTTCTTCGTCATTTGCTCTTTGACCTTCATTGTCAACACTGTCAGCATTGCTTGAGTCGCTCCAATTCATCATTAATGAAACCGTGGCTATTGCCGGGAGAATGGCTGCGACCATGTAATTAAAAGGAGCGAGTAGCGCGCACACAAACATACCCACCAAACCGCCGCAAAACATATCCACTGCGAAAGATTTCACTAAATGACCTGTGGTGGAATTAACGTAATAATATACCCAGAGAAACATGAGCAAAGCTTCGGAAGCGCCTAACAAAGCAACTGAAATTAATTGCATATAGAGGGCAGAGCTTGAAGTAAATGCAGATAACGCCACTGTCGCCATGGCAAAAAAACCAATACACGACAGCAAAACGAGCGAAGGGCGACCTTTACTCTTCTTAAATAACAGTCGTCCAAAAAAGGTAAGCACTACAAATGTAGCAGCTAAGCTACCATACAAAACAAGCTGACGATACAAAAGAAACGAGGAAGATGTACTGCCTGACGAACTAATAAAAACAGGAGAGAAGAGAATAAGATAATGCCATCCTAAAAGAGCTTTAAATCCCAAAGATTTTAACGCTTTGAAACTGTTTTCTCGTCCGTCAGCATACATAATGCTTAGCTCCATACGCGCCCCCTGTTCAAAAACCTGCATTCCGTCTTTATTTTAAACTTCTCAATCTCTTAAAAATAGAACCTGTTTTCTCATTCTCTCAGTACTAAATCAACGCATTTAATACTAATGGCGGTACAGTCAAAGATCGCCATTGCGCTATATATTCCTTCAACAATACTAAAGGAGGTTTTGCCATGGCAGGAGGATGTTGGGTTTGTAATCCCTTATGCGGAAAATGCCAACCTGCTCCTAAAAAATCTTCAATCTGCCCCACTTGTGGCACGTGTACTATCTTCGATAGAAAAGACATTATCGCCAACAGCCCTCTTCTATGCAGATCATGCCATCAAAATCTTGCTATGCTTGTTAAACCTCTCACTACCCATTGCAGCTACAGCGGTCTCATGTGCGCCTACCCCTGTGGAAAAAGCACTTCTTCTCTCAATGGGCGAGACTATCAATTATGCAAACGCAACACGCCTCCCCAAGACCCCATTTCATAAGTATTGTAAGCGCTCACAGGATTTCACTTAAAGAAGGGCTTTTTTAACCTGATCTAGCGTTAGCATTACCCCTGGCTCCCCCGAATACTCCTTCATAAGAAAATACACTGCTTTGCGTATCATACTTGGTGGCTGATTCAATCCATTTGCGACATACTCTATAGCAGCCTCTTCAAGCTTCGGACTCTTCTCTTCTTCAAAATACTCTTCTATAAGACTTTTTACATAGCAAGTTTTTCCAGAACTATCCAACTCACCTAATACGAGCTCAGTGAATTCGCTTAAAACATCTTCAAAGACAGGCGAATTGTATTCAGAGATAGGTTTTGTAGAAGTAATTATGGTATCTAGTCCCCGCGATGAACGCTCCTTGAGAAGAAGCTTGCAAAGCAACGGTCCCATTTCTTCATCTTCGAGAAAACCGTCAAAATCATCTAATAATAAGACTTCATGTGTTCCTAGATCTTCAAAAAAACCGTCGTAAACATTTGCGCGCATGGCTTCAGCCAATTCTGCACAGGGACGATAAAGAACACGCTTGGTTGATAGAAGATCTTTTTCTATCTCTCTTGCGCGCAAGAGCGTGGTCTTTCCAGAATCGGCAGCGCCAACAAGAAAGATTCTTTGAGGAGCCTCATGCGCCCCCGTAATGCCGGAAACGCAATCAAATACATTCCGGTTTTCTTGAGTTACAATAAATTCTTCAAGCGGTGTCTTCATAGAACACAACCTTTCAACATTGCCTTAGACAAATATTTAAAGCTGTAGCACACCCCATGCCGTTCTACGATGACGCTATCTATAATAGCAGTTTACCAACCAAGATTAAGGACAGTTTCGCATCAACTTATATAGATTAAAGAATTCTAAAAAGATTACTTATGTACTCAATCTATCATTTTTTCTGTTTAGTCTTTGCAATACTTGTAAGCAACTTTAACCTATTTACTTGATTAATATTGCTCGTCCCTGGGTCAAATTCTATGGTAGCGTACGTCATATCATCACCACGCTTGTTACCCACTTCTCTTAACTGCTTAATTATGCCCTGGCCAACAACATGTCCAGACAGACAGCCAAATGTTCTCACATATACGATTTCAGAAATCCCTTGCTTTGCAAAAAATTCTGCTTCTGCAGCTACCGTCCACCCAGCTCCCCTGTTTGCCCACTTCGGTACTATACTTGAAGCAAAACCTCTCAAGTATTCTAAACTTGGACAAGTATGCCTAAAACATGACTCATTCTGCCCCAATATCATACTGCAAAGCTGGAGTTCATCCGCAAATTCAAGAGCACAACGACGCGCACGCAAAGTTTGCTCAAACAGCGGCACAACGTAAGGGATTACCGCTTCACAGCCCTCTTGTTCAATAGTTCTAATCAGATTGCTGTTGATACCTTCACAAAATATTGCGGGTAGCGCTCCTATCACTCCTACTTTGGGCATACTCTCACTCATGCCAAAAGACTGCTGTTTCACTGCTTGATCAAACTCCGACAAGAAAGAAGGTAGATCGAATGTACATTCGCTTCGCAACAAGTCACAAGCATGCCGACTCCACTTGTTAAAAAAAACATCCAGCTCCCCTACAGCTTCCTTTCTTTGTCGTGGTCGAATTCGTGTTTTAGTTTGAAGTACAACATCTCCCACACAAAGCGCAACAGCAAGCTTTCTACGCTCATTAAGAGTAAGTTGCTCAAGCGCATTCGAAAAGTCAATAATCTGATACTTTTTACCTTTTGCATGTTCAAGCGCCCGTGAAACAACATAACAGGCATCGTCAGAACGACAGGAAAAACAAGTTGTAGGCACCATAACTTCGCCACCCTCTTTTTCCGTCAATAAACAATTCTCCTGCGCATACATTCGCTGCACCTGCCCCGCAGCCAAGAGAGAGGCATAACAAGTGTCATTATTGACCGTTTCAAGTCCTCGTCGTATTGTCTCTTCATCAGAATGAGCAGCTACAAGACAGGATCTCCCCATGCCATCAAGTGCAGCTTGCAAAAAAGGAGCATGATCAGTCAAAAAGCATGGTATTACAATCATAGCGACTCCCCTTTACCAAAGCGCTTTTCCCGAGCGGCTTTCATAGACCTTATTCTGATTTTTATTGCAGCTAAATCGGTCATCTCGTCAATCTTGAGTGCTGTAAGCGTTTGCCCCTGATCACGCAAGAGGTCTTCAACTCTATCAACGGTTACCGCATCAAGACCACACCCAAACGAATAGAACAAGACAAATTCCAAGTCTTTTCGTTTTGCAGCATATTTAGCTGCCTGCACTATTCGCCGCGGATACTCCCACAGGGGGAAGCACCCATCATCGGTTCCATTCGCCAGCGGCAGGCAATCTGGTGTTAAGACAGCAAAACCACAGTCATTAACCAACGCGGGAATCTCATGGTGAAGGGCGGGGTCGACGTGATAGGGTCTGCCAGCCAATACCACCCCAGCACTACCCTGTTTTTCCATGATTCTAAGGACTTTTTGACCCATCTTCTGCATATCAAAACGAAATTCTTCTAGCGCAAACCACGCTTTTCGAGCCGCCTTTTCAACTTCACCATGCTCGAGACACATTATTTTACCAAGCTCATTCTTTAAAATTTTAATAGTACTTGATTTCAAGCCTTGGTTATCAAATAAGACAGGAAACCACGGGTCTAAGAGAGTTACTCCCTGTTGTTGAATCGCATCAATATTTGCTTTAATAACTATCGGATAATGAGCCAATACAGGACATGTGCTCTCACCTTCCCTTGACGCATCAACAGAAGGAAGAAATATCGTCTTCACCCCACTATCAATCAAATCAATCACATGAGCATGGACGAGCTTTGCAGGGTAGCAAAGCGATTCTGAAGGAATAGTTTCAATTGCACTACCTCGCAAATCTTCTGCGCTTGGATTTGACAGAATAACCCTAAAGCCCAATTCCGCAAAAAATGTATGCCAAAATGGATAGAATTCATACATATCGAGTGCTTTAATCAAACCTATTTCTCCTCGTGGAGCCTCTGTAAGCGGCAGTGGCTCATAAGAAAATAGACGTCGAAATCGCTCTTTATAAAGATTAGGTAGTACCGTTTTCGCTGTGACCTTTCCTAAAGGACGGCTACAGCGATTGCCTACAGCAAATACTCGTGAATGAGCTCCGTCATAAAAGGTAGTTTTAGTAAGCAAGCAGGCATTTCCGCATTCTAAACAACGCGTTGTTTCCTTCTTTACCTTAAGATTTTCAACTTCTCTGCGCGGCAATAAGCCTGACGGCTTTCCCTCGACCGCGCGATCTCTTGCTATAAGAGCAGCTCCATAGGCTCCCATATAAGCAGCAATATCCGGGCGTGTGACTTCGGTTTCATACGTCTTTTCAAAGGCTCTCAAAACACTGTCGTTCATAAACGCTCCGCCTTGTACAACGATATGATTTCCCAACAAGGAAACGTTGTGAGCACGAATGACTTTATTAGTAGCATTACGCACGACCGAATAGGCAAGCCCCGCAGAAATATCTCCCATGCTTGCGCCTTCTTTTTGAGCATGACGAACACGTGAAGTCATAAAAACCGTGCATCTAGTCCCTAAATCGACAGGATTTTGCGCTTTGATTGCTTCTTCCAAAAAACGATCGAAGCGCACATTCATAGACCACGCCATGCCATCAAGAAGAGATCCGCAACCACTCGAACATGCTTCATTTAATACAACATTTTTAACTTCGCCATGTTCTAACCAAACGCACTTAATATCCTGACCTCCAATATCAAGAATAAAATCTACGTCCGGATTAATTTCGTACGCTGCCCTCACATGTGCTACTGTTTCCACTTCACCCGAATCAAGCGAGAACGCCTCCTTCAGGAGCTCTTCACCATAGCCAGTGACGGTTGCGTGCGCAATTTCTACTACAAAGTTGCCTTTTATGTCTATGGGCAAGTGCTTCCACAAATCTACAAACATCTCTTGTGCAACCTCTACAAGGTTTCCTGCACTACGCTTGTAATAGGTACGCAATATGTGTCCCTGCTCATCTATTAAAGCATACTTAATAGCTTCTGAGCCGGAATCAATCCCCAAATATACCCTACCCACTGCATTGAATAAGATCGAACGAGCTACCCTGTTTCCTTGATGGCGTTCTTTGAAATCTTGATAGTCGCTTTCGTTGGAAAACAAAGGGTTTAAACGAGGCAGCGTTGCACCTTGACCCCACAAAACATGCTCTAGGTCCTCAAGGAGACCCTGAATCGAAATACAAGGGTTTTGCTCCCCCTCATAGGCTGCTCCTAGTGCAACAAAAAGATGGCCAACGTGCGGAACAACCACTTGATTCTCTGAAAGATTTAAGCGCTTTTTAAAGCATTCACGCAATGCTGAAAGAAAATGAAGTGGCCCCCCTAAGAATATCACCGTACCGTTAATTGAACGACCACAGGCAAGACCTCTAATACACTGCAAGGCCACTGCATCAAACACAGAACCTGCGATATCCTCTCGCGTGACACCCTCATTGAGGAGGGGACGTACGTCCATTTGAGCAAACACCGCACACCGTGAAGCAATGGGATATATGGTTTGACACCCGTGAGCAAAAACATTGAGTTTTTCTGCGTTGCTATCCAGCATTCCTGCAATAGTGTCAATAAACCCACCCGTACCACCCGCACAGGTGCTATTCATGCGCAGTTCTTCTCCCTCCGTCAAGAAAAGTATCTTTGAATCCTCTCCACCAATTTCTATAGCAACATCAGCTTCAGGAACGCGGTGTTTTATAGCACTCCTCGCAGCAATTACTTCTTGGGTAAAGGGAATACCTAGTTGACTAGCTAACTGCATGCCGGCAGAACCGGTAATACCTATTGTCATACTTTCATGAGGAAAAAAAGGAAGAGCCCTTTGTAGGGCATATTGCAGCGTTGTATGAACATTAGAAAGATGGCGCTCATACCATTCGTAAAGCAACGCGCCTTCCTCATTTATTACAACGAGCTTAATAGTCTTTGATCCAATATCTATACCAAGACGCAGCATTGCATCGCTCCTAGACTTACTAAAATTTATTGAGGGTTATCCCAAGGATAAACAGGTTTTGGCTTCGCATCTTTTTTCCTCCGCGCTTTTGCAGCTGCAGCTAAAGCAAGAATTTGTTGATGTTCGGCACGCTTTTTATCAAGATATACCTTTTTCGCTTTTTCACGCATCTCTTCAGTAATAGGCTCTAGGCATTGAGGGCATGCTTCGTCAAGTAAGTTTATTTTACTCCCACATGCCCTACAGTAAGCATGCTTGTCATAGCACTTACCGCAGGTTGAGCAATCAGTACACGCAAACGTCATGCGAACTCCTTTAACACATCAAGCAGAAAAAGTGCCGCCTGCAATATAAGCAAGCGGCACCGCAATTTAGAATAACTATCGACTAGCTATAGATTGCAATATGACCATCATCTTTTGCGGCCTTTTCTTGCAATTCAGCCAAGTCGCCAATGTGAAGACAGCGAGAAATGCAGCATGCTACGCAAGGAGCAACACCCTCCTCTTTTTCGAGGCAGTTAGCGCATTTATCCAAACGATATGCGTAAGGAGACATAAACATTTCATGCTTTCCATCAACAATATCAGGCTTACCCAAGAACATACGCATGTATGTTTCCGTTACCGGCATATCGTAGTAATCCTGGCATGCTAGCTGACAAGCGGAACAACCCACGCAGTAGTCAAGCTCAACAAGCACGGCAATCTTTTTAGCCATGGTTTTTCCTTTCGAATTTAGTCCAACAAATCCTGTCTTACTTACCAACTATTCCGTAAACTTATATACCTTACACAAGGAGCTACGCATAGGAGCAGCGCCATAACCAGGGTCTGAACCCTCAGCGGTGGTAAGCAGATTTGGATTAGCCTTATCCCAGTCATAACCAGGGAGATTTAGTTCTTTACAACCATGCTTGTAGTTTGGACGACACATGCTTGCTACACCCTTCAAAACACCCTTTGAAACACGAGCCTTAGCCTGAATGCGTCCACGACGGCTTTCTACCCACAACCATTCTCCATCTGAGATTTGCTTTTCAGCTGCATACTCATCATTGATCTCAATGTAGGGCCATGGCTCAAGAATACGCTGGTGAGCAATATTGGTCCAAGCTGAATGATAGAACGCGTAGTCACGAGCGCCCGTGGTTAAGCACAAGTCATATTCTTCATACATTTCTGGTGTCTCATAAGGGCTCTCGAAAGGCTCTGAGTAGCTAGGCAAGGGAGAATCATAACCATATCCAAGCATCTGCTCTGAGAATACCTCAATACGCATAGTAGGAGTCTGGAACTTAACAAGACCCTTCTCATGCTGCTTGGTAACGCGGTTTTCTCCGCCATACTCAACAAAGTAGCCAATTTCAGCAGCTTTTTCATAATCATGAATAGGCTCTTTGCCATTAGGGATCAAGTGGAACTCGTTAAGACGCCACAACTGCATCTCTTCAGAGCTGTCCCATGGCCACAATTCGGGATCAAAGCGCTTACCAAGGTTGCGCATGAAGTCCCAGTCATCCCATGCTTCACCCGGAGGGGTCACAGCTATCTGAGGGATAATGAATGGACAAGGCTCAGGATAGAGCTCTTCGTCGAAGTTACCAACGCGCTCAGACCAGTGAGCTGCAGGCAAAACAATGTCTGCTACTTCAGTACCAGGGGTCATAAAGTAATCCATGTTAACATTCATCTCAAGAATCTCAGACTCAAGAGCTTTATGAATCTTCTTTACGTCTTCGAAGCAACCCAAGGGGTCATTAGCAACAGAAATGATTGCTTTGACTGGCCAAGGCTCGCCCGTAATCATTGCGTCCCATACATCGTTAGGGATATTGGCGTTGCCATAAACCTGAGTATACATAGGATGCTTGTCATAACCAAGACGCAACTTGGGAGGAACGCGATCATAGGCAGTGATCTTAGGATCAAGCATGAACTCCCAGAAGGTGTTAAAGAAAATGCCACCCTTATCATCCAAAGGAGGATTCAAAAGAAGCTGCAAAATGGTGATAGAACGACCAGATTGAAGCGCATTGGTAGTCATCATGCAAGCACCAAGATAAGCAGTCAACAAAGAAGACTTTCCGTCGGTTGGGTTGGTGATGAGTTCAAACATCTTGAGAATTTTCTCAACAGGAGTCCAGGTAATAGCAGAAGCTTTTTCAGGGGTCCAGATTGAAACTTCATCTTTATAGGTTTCAAGAGAAGTCTTGCACATCTTTTTGCTGCCGTCCTTAAGGGTTACCTCATGCACACCCATAAGCTCAGGCTTTACGTTTTCACGATCAAACGTTTCAGTTTCAGGATGCCAGATAGCAATGCTATCGGTAGTCTTGTCCCATACAACATAATGCTCGTCTGATCCGCCTTCAACAAGGTCTGCCTCACGAAGCATCATGCTTTGATCAGCGTCTACCAAGAAGGGAGAGTTAGTCCAGGTGGTCAAAAGCTCTTCAGCCTTCATGAACTTACCGCTTTGGAACATCAAGTTGGTAAGCGTAAGAGCCAAAACAGCGTCGGTACCAGGACGTACAGGAACCCAAAGGTCTGCCTTTGCACCAATGTCACGGAAGACGGGGTCAACTACGGTTACGTGTGCACCCGTACGCTTCGCATCCATGATGCGCAAACCGCTGTATTGACGTGAGCGGATAGGGTTGGTTCCCCACATAACAATTGAACCTGCGTTGCGATAGTCGCAAGCTTCATGAGGGTGGAACATACGTCCATACGTTACATGAGTTTGAGCGAGGTTTGGAAGCAAGCAAACATGCGTAGGCCATACTTTGCCGCCACCATTCCAGGTATTATTCAAGCGGTCTAGCAAGTGGTTTGAACCACGGCCAGTACCTTGCGAAATAATAATTGATTGAGGACCATACTCAGCAATAAGCGAACGAATCTTGCTTTCGATAAGATCTAGTGCCTCGTCCCACGTAATGCGTTCCCATTCGTCATTACCGCGATTTTGCGTATTAGGTGCCTCAGGCGACCAAGTCTTACGCTTGAGAGGATATTTAAGACGATCAGGATGAGCATGAATTTCTTGTGCAGAAAATGCCTTTACACACAAAATACCATCGTTTACTGGGCATTCAGGGTCACCCTGAACGCGAACGATTTCGTTATTGTCATTAACCGTGAGAATAACACCACATTTAGAATGACAATCGAAACAGACAGTTCTGATTTTCTTCTCCATTGTGTACCTCCTTTTTTTTGCTTTCTCGTCATTTCGCAAACAAAAGCATGCGAGTAATAGTTCTTGTGTTCATTGCCTAAAAGCTTCACTTATAGGCAATGACGCGCTGATGAAACATTAATAACCCAATCCAACAATACTGGTGACGAAATAAACCCACAGCGAAGCAACTCCGACTATTACAATTGAAGTTGCCCAGCCGCCCTTTAGACAATCGCCAAAACTGTAGTATCCAGTGTCTAGCGTCATATTGTTAGCAGGACAAAGCGGCACAACATAACTTCCTGCCGTTAGACAAACCATAAGAAACACAGGACCAATAGCAGGTATTCCCACGGCCTCCGCATAGAAAACCAATGGCAGTAAAAAGATAGCTACCCAGGTGAGAGATATGGGTACGAACGTTGTCATCAAGTACAGTACGGCACCAATAAGCAACAGTGAAGCCAATACGGGCAATTCTAAAATACCTGACTCCAAAAAGAGCTTAGCCATATAATCAGCTGCTCCTGTTGCGGTAACAGCACCGCCTAAGCTTAAAACGGTTCCAAAGAACAAAAACAGATTCCAGCTTGTTGTTGCTTCATAGTCTTTCCAGCTAATGATATTCATACCAGGGACGAACAGTAAAAACATTCCAATGAGAGCCACGGTTGTCGCATTTAGTTGTGGAATCCAGTTTCCCAAAATCCACAGCACGGGGATGGTGATGAGCAAAATGAGACTTTTTATATCGTGAGCTGACATCTTTCCAGTTTTGAACTGATTTTCCATCAGGTCATTTACACTAGCCTCGGTAATATCCTCTGGAGGAAAAACGCGCACCAGAAAATACCAAGAAAGAGGCAGAACAACAACTGCGATCGGAATACCCAAAGCAAGCCATGTACCCCAGCTAACCGTGATACCAGCTTGTTGTTCAAGAAGCCCTAACGCTAAAACATTAAGAGAATGCCCTATAGGTGTGGTAAACCCTCCAAACAACGCCCCAAACGAAACACCAATGAGCAAGCACTTTCCCAAGTTTGATGATCCTTTTTTGGCGCCTAAGAGTGCTAAAAGTGGCAATACGAAGCTCATTGACAAAGCCACAGCTCCCGTGTCCGTCATTATGGCCGAACAAAGTGCCGTTACCGTCATAATTGCCAATACAAGCTTTTTTGAATCTGCTCCAGCCCATAAGATAAAACGCTTAGTTAAACGAATACCTAAGGTACTTTGCTGCATGAGAGCTGTCATACAAAAAACGCCTAATACAAACCATGTTGTTGTGGTAGTAAATCCTGAAAAAGACTCTTGAAAAGTAGGCATTACACCCATAAGATACAAGGCCATAACACCAATAAGACCTGCAACACCCGTTGCCATGGTTCCACAGAACCACATAATGACCGTACCGGACAAAATACCAATCGACATTATGGCCTCATGCGTAAGGTCCGGTGTTGCTGGAACGAAATACGAAGATCCCATAACCAACAAACCCACTACAAGCCCAAGCGTTTGTCTTACCGATTTTCCGCCTGCAATCTTTTCAAGAATTCCCGTCATGAAACTATCCCCCAATACAAGTTTGCTTACCTAAGCACAAATCAAGCAGTCCCTTTACGCTTGAAAACCTGCTAACCGTTCAAAAACTTCTCTAAGTGCTCTACTCCGTAGGAGGCTTAGGCGCACTTGGTGAAGAAGGAGCCTGAGGTGATGTAGGAACCTCTGGCGCACCCGGCAAAGGAGCTTTGCAGTAGGGGCACGTAACAGGTGTGAAGTTAGGAGAAACGATTTTCTTTTCACACGCTGGGCAAATCAATGGACCGGATGTAACGTCTGGTGGTCTGAAGCACATGGGAAACCCCCTTTTCTTCTCGAGCAATCACGCCGAGAAACGATTGAGAACAACTACTCTTACACTATAAAAAAGGATTCACGGACTTAACAGCAACCAATAGGACGGTCTATCACAACAAACTGTTTAGCAAGATAGCATCGTTTACCTATTTACAACAGCCTTTTACCATAAAAAATACCTGCACTCTTGACGAATGCAGGTATTTAAAGTTTTATTTGCTACTTTTATTTTTCTTCAGTAGCACTTTCAGGGAAACACTCTGCAACAGGCACAGGCTTACCTACAAAGAGAGCAAAGACAATACCAGCTACAGCAACCACAGCAGCAATTAAGAAGGCTACATAGTACTCACCCGTTGCTGCAAAGATAGTAGCAGCAAGCATTGGTCCTAAAACACCTGCAAATAGGTCGTTTGAAGAAACCATACCGATGTTAGTGCTTACATGCTTGCTACCGAAATAGGTACGCATCGAAGAGCATTTTGTAGAAACATTACCACCAAACGAGATGCCTATAACAATAGCAGCAAGTAGTGTGCCAACAAATGGATCCATCATGCCTGGCAGGACTGCTAGCAACGCTAGTCCAGCACCCATGATGCAGCTAAGAATGATGAATGTAGGAACACGACCAATTTTGTCGCCAATAGCGCCAAATATGGGGCGACCACATGCATTAGAAACACCGTATACACCCATACACAACGCTGCCAAAGCAGGATCCATACCCATTTGGATACCGTACACAGCGATGGAAGAAACAACCATCAAGGCAGCGAAGTGATTGCAGAAATTCCAGAGGTAAATCAACCAGAATTTACGCGTTTTTGCAACCTGTATAGGCGTATATCCCGTTGCAATGTCACTTGATTCATTAGCTGAAGGAACAAATCCGGGAGGAGTGTACCCTAGCGGTGGAGCCTTAAATGTCAATGACACACAAGTAACCATAACGAAGCAAAGACCAGCAAGAACACGCATTGCCAAAATTACGTCGTAGTTAACAATGAGGTAGGTGGCAAGCTGACCCAAAATAAGCGAAGATAAACCAAACCCTACAACCGTAACACCAATAGCAAATCCTGAGCGATCAGGGAACCATTTTGGAGCTGTTGATAGTACACAGTTGTTTGTAACACCCAAAGTATAGCCACAAAAACCGCCGTACCAAAAATAAAGCCATCCAAGAGTTTCAGTAAACGATGTCATGAAAAAGCCGATTGCAAGTAAGAAACTAAAAATGGTAACCGTGCGAGCCTGATTTTTTATGACACCACTCCAAAAGCCACCCGTTAGCTGACCAAGAGCGAACGCAACGGTCATAATTGAGTAAGTAATGGTTGTCTGCGTACGCTCCCAGCCAAACATCTGCTCAAGTGGAGCAATAAAGATTGACCATGCGTACAAAATCCCCAAAAACAGGGTCATAATACAACCCTTTGCTAAGTATGAATACCTATTTCCATACTTAATGCCATCTATTATTTGTGACATTGATATTCCTTTCGAATGTGTTGAGCAAATAAAAACCTGGGACAATTACTATGTCCTTTGGAAACGAGATCCCCTCACCCCCTTTGATTTAGCGCGCACTGTATTCACCCTATGCGCTTGACCTCATTTTGCTCGGAAAACACCCCAAAGGTATTTTTGCTGTCTCGAGTGACGAATGAAATCAACTAGTTATTTCTGAACCGAAACAATTAGTTGATTCAGCAAAAGCGAGCCTACTATTCTAAGGCTCCTAAAATACTGTTTTCATATGTCAATTGCTCAAAGCAGCCTATTCTTGAGTTAAGTGCAAAAAAATCTGTAATTCGTTGCAATACATCCATTATCTCAGGCGAATCAACTTCTGCTAGGTTAGTTAACACACCAATCTCAGTTTTTAAATCAATGTCAAGCTTACGTAAAACAACCCCTCTCGGGAGATGTTTGAGTCTGGCCATACCTAAAAGAAACGAAATAGCATTGTTAGACGCAACGCGAGAGAATATTACCGAAGAATCGTTTCCGATATATGAAAACGATCTCCTATCTACATAGTCTTCAAGAAAATCTAACAGCACTTCATCCTGATAAGCAACAACAGGGAATTTACTGATCTCGCTCATTGACACAAAATCTTTTGCTGCAAAAAAAGAACTGTTAGACACTGCAACCTCTATATTGGTAGATATAAGAGGCAAATAGGCAAATTCGTTCGATTCGAGGACATTCCTCATTACCTCTTTGTAGTAGTCAAGCTCTGGCAGCGACATCATGTAGATCCAACGCTCATCTTTAAGAGCGTTCACATTCTTTTCCAACTGAAGCAATGGCACTTCCCTAAAAACAAAATTATTTACCGCCTCAGATCCAAACATGGACGCAAAATGAGGAGATAAATACCTCGTAGTGCACGGTGTTGTCATGACCTGAATTTTATTTTTATAATCTATTTGACCGTTTTTATAGTTTTGAGCTTTACTTAAAATGTCTTTATGAACCGCCACAGCATCCTCAAAACAAGGCATCATATCTCTCGCGGCTTCGGTAAGCATAAGTTGTTTCCCATTGCGATGAAGCAAGAGAACCCCCAGCTCTGTTTCGAGAGAACGAATTGCTTTGCTTAATCCCTGGGGGGTTAAATATAATCTTTCTGCGCTTGTTGTAATTGAGAGACTATCGGCTACATCCAAAAAATACTCTAAATATCTCTCGTTCATGAGCTCCCCTTAAATAAATGCTGCTCTTAGAATCTATCTCGAACCAACCACTCCTCCAACCACAAGACTACAGTAAGAATAACCTTTTTTAATTCAAAAAAGCAATATGTCATTCTTTGATTAAGTAACTTTCTGTTTCCATTTTCATACAGACTGTTGTTTAAAGAGTTGTTCTCGTGCTCATTTTAGACCACTTGCCGATTTATTTGATGCGTATGCTATTAACTAAAACTAACTTCTATCATAGTAAGTTAGTTTTAGTTAATTTCAAACAGGTGCAGCTCACGCTCATCTGAAATGAAAAACGAAACAATACCCAACATCCTCTGAAGACTATTTGCGGGCACTTTCTGCAGCACAATTATGTCCTTGTCTTTTACCCATTTCCAAATCAAATTAAAGCTATAAGATATACGACGACAAAATATGCGGGAGGAATCAAAAGTGATGGCAAAAGGTTAATAGTCTTTATATCGGTCACTTTTAGTATATTGAGACCGGTGCTGACAATAAGGATACCTCCTACTAAGCCAATTTCAGCCATAAGTGCATCGGTCATAAACGGTGCCAGAGCAACCGCAGCAAAATAAATTGCACCTTGCCAAATGAGCAAGATTCCTGCTGAATAGAGGATGGAGAATCCAAAGGTTGAAGCAAGCACCATAGAAGTTACAAAATCGAGCGCAGCATTGGTAAATAAGTAGGTGTGATTGTTGTTGAGTGCACTTTCTATTGGACCGAGAATCGAGAGCGTTCCCACACAAAAAAGCAACACTGCCGTTACCAGGCCTTCAAGATTACCAAGCTTTTTAAAACGTTTACCCAGGTTTTCTACCCTGCCATCTAGGTTAAGCGTCTGCCCCAAAAAGCCACCAATAGCCAATGCTGCTATAAACAAAACAGGAACCGTACTTGCACCCATATTGCTTGCTACCGAATGAATGCCTAGCGCGAGAGCTGAAAGACCCATCGCCTGCATAAGCATATGGCTTTGTTTTTCATTCAGGCTTCGTTTGAAAAAACATCCCAGTGTAGAGCCGATTAAGATGGCTATTACATTAACAAAAGTTCCAATCACTACAAACTCACTTTATGTTCGCTCGCTGCACATCTTTCAACATGCGTCAAATTATCAGTAATTCTTAAGAATATATCATATAACACGAATCGCACGACACGCATTGCAATCAAATGTATGCCCTTTTGTAGATTTGTTCATATTTCTATACATCACTAAGCAGCCCGTCACTTTTTTCTTGCTACCTGCGAAAAAAGATTCGAAGCAAAATTCACCACGAAAAACTTACTTCAAGCCAGCGCACACTTGCTAATCTTTCTTCATCCCCTTCAAACCATCCAGCAATACGATTAGTGTCAAAAGCATTAACAAGACCCAAGGCTAGATTAGCGACGACACTACCCAAAGCTCTTTTCTGAAAAATTGAAGGCTACTTGAATATACCTATAGAATCTTAACTTACCTCTCATGTGATACCATAGTCTTTGTGGCGCGCTCTACGCACCACCTATGCAAGAACGTAACTCAAACTCAAGGTTGGTGATTCTCGTGCCCGTACTTCCCGA
>CAYJGC010000007.1:45254-52575 GCA_964369725.1 uncultured Eggerthella sp. | reverse complement strand
AGCACCTGAGACACTATCGTTTGATGAGGCTATGGGTTATGGTCTCATAACCGCAATATCTTCTTATGAAACTGCGTTTACTACAGGAAGCGGAACCGAAAATCGCAACCATAATATTGAGCTCGTATCTCAAAACCTTACCAATACTATAGTCTCTCCAGGTGGTAAGTGGTCTTTTAACGATATTGCTGGTTTTTGCAATGAGGAAAAAGGTTTCTTAGATGCGGGAGCTATTGCGGCTGGAGAATATACCGATAGTGTAGGTGGAGGCATTTGCCAAGTTGCAACAACTATTTTTAACTCGGTATTTGACAGTGGACTTCCCGTTATCACGCGTCACGAGCACTCGTTGTATATCGCAAGTTACCCAGAGGGTCGTGACGCAGCGGTGAGTTGGCCAGATCTAGATTTGGTGTGGGAGAATAATACGAACAGCGATGTCTTACTCTCTTTATTTTATGAGGAAGGACTTATTACCGCTACCCTATATGGTGTTGACCCGGGGTATCAAGTAGATTATGAAACAACACCCAGAACTGAGGGTGAAAAGTTTAGTACAGAGGTAGAAATTGACGAAACATTAACCCCAGGAACGAGCTACATAAAAACCAGAGGTGTTGACGGAAGTTCAATTGCTGTCTATCGAACGGTACGTGACGTACAAGGAAATATCTTACTTGAAGATACCTTTTACTCCACGTATAGTCCTATAACCGAGGTTGTGGTTGAGGGTCCGGAAGAGGAAAGCTCAGAATAGATAAGATTGTGTAGGATGTATCGCTTTGTAAGAGTTCGATAGAAAAGCGAAATTGAAATTACGACTACCACGGTACGTTAAGGAAGGCGGACGCAAGAGTGTTTTATCAACCTGATATTGAAGCTATGCCAGTTGAGGAGCTTCATACGCTTCAGTTAAAGCGTATGCAAGAGAGCGTGAAGCGGGCATGGGAACATGTTCCTTTTTATCAAGATACCTTTAAAGAAGCAGGAGTTGAACCTGGAGATCTCACTTCTTTTGACGATTTAAAAAAGTTTCCGTTTTTAATGAAGCAAGATATGCGTGATGCGTACCCTTACAAGCTTTTTGCGGTTCCTTCAGGTGATGTTGCACGTGTACATGCTTCTTCAGGAACCACGGGGCAAGCGACCGTAGTAGGACACACCGCAGAAGACTTGAAAAATTGGGGCGACTGCTTTGCACGTGGCATCTATATGGTTAATGGATCTCGTGAATCAGTTCTACAAGTTTCTTATGGGTACGGTTTGTTTACGGGAGGTTTGGGTGCTCACGCCGGTGGGGAAGCCATCGGCTGTCAGGTAATACCAACTTCTTCTGGTAACACCAAACGACAGGTTCAAATGATGAAGGATTTAGGTACCGATATCTTGGCCTGTACGCCATCGTATGCGCTTCTTATAGCTGACACTGCTATTGAAATGGGATACAACCCCGCTACCGAGTTCAAGATTTCTGCAGGAATATTTGGTGCCGAACCGGCATCGGAGAATATGCGTCAAGAGATACGAGAAAAGCTAGGAATTCAGTATTGCGACGTATATGGCTTGTCAGAAGTTATGGGACCTGGCGTTGCTATGGAATGCGCTGAATCAAATGGTCTTCACGTTGCAGAAGATCATTTTTACCCCGAAATTATTGATCCAGAAACACTACTGCCTGTTCCTGATGGCGAGTGGGGAGAATTAGTCTTTACTACGCTGACGCGTCAGTGTAGCCCACTTGTGCGCTATCGAACGCGCGACATTACAAGAATTATCCCAGGAGCATGTGCATGCGGAAGGACACATAGAAGCATTGACCGTATTGTGGGACGTACCGACGACATGCTTATTTTGCGTGGCGTTAACGTGTATCCATCCCAGATTGAACAAGTGATAACCTCATTCCCTGAGATTGCTTCTCAGTATCAGATTGTGCTTACGACGCGCGGTACCCTTGATTATGTAGAGCTTAAAGTAGAAACCGTGCCCGAATTCCCCTTCGACGAAATTCGAAAGCTGCAAGATCTTAAACGAAAGCTAGCGGCTGAACTTCTTAGTAATTTGCAGATATCGGTCGATATAAAACTTGTTGAACCTAAGGCAATTGAGCGTAGCGAAGGAAAAGCAAAGCGAATTTTGGATTTACGAGGAGGCAAATAATGATTTCTCAACTAACCATTTTTTTAGAAAATGATAAAGGTCGCCTTGCGGGAGCTTGTCGCGTCTTAGCAGATTACGGAATAAATTTGCATGCACTTAATTTAGCTGATACCTCTGAGTTTGGTGTAGCTCGTTTATTGTGCGACACTCCTTTTGCTGCTGCACAAGCGTTGAAAAATGCAGGATATCAGGCAGCCGTCATTCCAGTTTTGGGTATTCGCATAAAAAATGCACCGGGTGGATTGGCGGGTCTTTTGGAGTATTTTGATACTTTGGGCGTAAATGTTGAATACGGCTATTGTTTTTCTTCTAACTCTAATGAGGCTGTTGATGTTTTGAAGGTGAGTACCTTCGAAGGTGTGGAAGATGGTTTGAGCGGTGCGGGATTTGACCTCGTTGCTCCTGAAGAGCTGTATCAAGTGGATTAAGGGTAACTAAAGACTATGCAAAATCTGAAGACGAGATTTTTTTCAACCTTACTTGCCTGTGTAGTTGCTTTAACAGGCGTGGCTGCTTTTCCTGCTGTCGCTCTCGCCGACGTTCGTTCAACCGACATTGTATATGGGGAAGCTGTTGATGTGCGTGGCCTGTCTGCTTCGCAGGTTCCTAATGTAGAGGCAGAATATGTGTATGTAATGGGTTCGGACGGTACGGTGTACTTTGAGCGCAATGCGACAACATCTGCTCAAATTGCCTCTATAACCAAAGTTATGACGGCGGTTGTGGTTCTTGACGCAGTAAACGCGGGACTTATCGGTTTGGACACTCCGGTGACAATATCAGCTGCTGCTGCGCAGGTTGGGGAGTCTTCTGCGGGACTAATCGAAGGCGATGTTGTTGACGTGCAAACGGCTTTAACGGCGCTCATGGTCTCCTCGGGAAACGATGCGGGCGTGGCGCTCGCGGAAACAGTTGGCGCTCTTTTGATTACGCAAGGGATAGCTTCCGGCGATTCCCCTGAGGCTGCTTTTGTCTCACATATGACAACCACGGCAGCTAATCTTGGGTGTGTTGATACTGTTTACAATAATCCCCACGGTTTGGATTTTGATGAATTTGCTGGCGATCTTCACAGTACGGCATCTGATCAGGCACTAGTGGTTCAATATGCAATGAAAAATGAAGTATTTCGTTCAATTGTTGCTCAACATGACGCAACTTTGCAGATAAATCGCAACGGAACAACGGTAACGCAGAGTATCTCAGGAACGGATGTTTTTCTACAAATATACGAATATGCTATTGGTGTTAAAACTGGTTTTACGGCTTTGGCGGGACAATGTTTTGCTGGAGCTTCTAATAATGGTGAAGTAGAACTGTATGCCATTGTTCTCAATTCATCGACGGCAGATCAGCGTTTTGTTGATGCGCAAATTTTGTGTGAGTGGGTATACGAACACCTTGTTGCTTATCCTTTAGCCAATAGTCCTTCTACTACCACCATGAATGGCGTAGAAGTTCCGGTTATTGCAGAAATATCCCATGAAGCTTGGATTGATAAGACGGTAAAGGCGACTCTTTTGGAGCCAGATACTGCTATAGAGATTTTTGATCTTAACGGCAATATTAGCCAAGAAGTGGAATTTTATGAGCTTACTTCCGATGTTCGTGTCGGAGAAGTCGTTGGTAGTATAACGTTTAAGCAAAGAAATGAAGTAGTTGCTACTATGGATCTTGTTGCATGTGAGAGCGTGGAGGCACCTAACTTTTTTGAAAGTATAGGTATCTGGTGGGAACGATTCTTCCTTGGTTTTTCAGGCTCGGCTGAATCTGCATCGTCAGTTGTACTTAACGAAACACCGCTGGTATTAGATAAGTCAGAAGGCTAAAGTTACCCAGAGAAAGAAGATGACGTATGACTACATTGTGTCCTGTGTGCAACAGTGAAGTTCAAAGCAGTTCTGCAGTTTGCCCCGTTTGCGGCTTTAAGCTGGTGGGTGCAACTCATCGGTTTGAACCTATAACTTATCCCAGTCAAGCTGCAGCCAATACTACCACTTCGATAGCAAGAGGCTTTTTAAGTGTTATACGAGGCCCTCAGATAGGTGCTCAGTTTCCGTTAGGCGAGGGTATTGCGTCTATTGGTCGCAACCCTCAGTGCGATATTTTTTTGAATGATATGACTGTTTCGCGAGCTCATGCAACAATTGAGTGGACATGCGAAGGATTTGTTTTGGTTGATCAAGATTCATTTAACGGAGTTTGGGTTAATAATACTACTGTTTCATCCCACCTTCTTTCTCATGGAGACATGATACAAATTGGAGCTTTTAGTTTAATTTTTAAAGAGGAGTAAGCGAATGGAATTACTGTCTGGTAATGAAGCTATTGCGCAGGGTGCTTGGGAAGCAGGTGCTCATATAGGTGTGTCTTATCCTGGTACGCCATCTACAGAAACGCTCGAGGCTTTTGCCTTGAAAGAGGATGTTTATGCCGAGTGGGCGGTGAACGAAAAGGTTGCGTTTGAGGTAGCCATTGGAGCTTCTGCCGCTGGCGCTCGCGTGCTTACCACTATGAAGCACGTAGGTGTGAACGTAGCGGCGGATGCGTTGTTCACCGCAGCCTATACAGGAGTGGGAGGCGGCTTTGTTATCTTAGCCGCAGACGACCCTGGCATGTATTCCTCACAAAATGAACAAGACTCGCATTTTTATGCGCGCGCGGCCTATGTGCCCATGCTTGAGCCTGCTGACTCTGCGGAAGCTTTGGAGTTTACACGAGATGCCTTTGATCTTTCAGAGCACTTCGATGTTCCGTTTTTTATTCGTTCTACCGTAAGAATCTCACATACAAAAACCGCTGTACAGGTGCAACAACGTAGTGAAAAAGAGTTGGTGCCTTATAAAAAAGACCCTGGTAAATGGGTTATGATGCCAGCGTTTGCTAAGTCGCGCCGCAGCGTTCAGCTTAAGCGTATTGAAGATTTAACCGAATGGGCTGAAACTTGCAAATATAATACGGTTATCGAAAAGGATAGCAATATAGGTGTTGTTTGTGCGGGTGCTGTGTATCAGCACGTCGCAGAGGCGCTTCCAGATGCGTCTATTTTCAAACTGGGCGTCACGTGGCCTATTGCTTCGCGTGCCATCCGTGAGTTTGCTCAAAAAGTAGACAAATTATATGTGGTAGAAGAAGCCTCTGAATATCTTACCGACAGTGTGCGCGCGCTTGGTATTGAGGTTTCAGAATTTCCTCACGGACTTTCTCGTGAAGGAGAATTATCGCCAGGACTTATTCGGAGCGCCTTTGGTCTTGAAAACCCTTTGATCTGTAATGCCCCTCAGACGTTACCTGGTCGTCCACCTACGCTTTGCGCAGGGTGTCCGCACCGCCTCGTTTTTCGTGAGTTGGCTCGCATGAAGGCTGTTGTGACAGGAGATATTGGATGCTATACGTTAGGAGCACTACCTCCTCTTTCAGCAATGGACACAACAGTAGATATGGGCGCTTCGATTTCTATGTCACATGGTTTTGAATTAGCGTGGGCTCAAACACAGCATCGACCGGTAGTGGGCATTATCGGTGATTCTACGTTTGCTCATTCAGGCGTTTCTGCGCTCATGTCTACAGTTTATAATCGTGGCGGAGGAACTATTTGTATCCTTGACAACAGAACAACCGCCATGACTGGTCGTCAGGGAAACCCCTTCAATGGTGTGACGTTGCAAAATCGTCCATCGTATGAACTTGATCTTGAGCAGCTCGTGCGTGCGCTTGGTGTAAGGGATGTTTTGACGCTTGATCCTAATGATGCTAAGGCAACGAGGAAGGCTCTTAAGAATGCCGTAGCAAACGAAGAGCTCTCTGTTTTGATTTTTAGAAGTCCCTGTATCTTAATTGACCGTACGCGTCAGGTTCCTTTTGTGGTGGAAGATTCATGTACTGAATGCGGAGTATGCTCCTCGCTTGGTTGCCCTGCAATCTCATTTCTTGAAAACACTCAGCGAGCGATCATAGATAGTACTGCTTGCGTAGGGTGTGGTCAGTGTGCTCAATACTGTGCTTATAAAGCCATTGTGCAAATCACTAACGAAGAAGGCGGCAATCATGCATAAAACAACAACAGTTTTGCTTTGTGGCGTAGGAGGGCAAGGGACTATCCTTGCAGCAGATCTATTGGCGCATGCAGCGCTTGCTTCAGGTTTCGATGCAAAAGTTTCTGAGATACATGGTATGTCTCAGCGTGGAGGTGCGGTGGTCACCGTGGTTCGTTTTGGTAAAACCGGCGTGCAGTCTATGATTACGGACGAGGGATGCGCAGATTGCGTTGTCGCCTTCGAGACCACTGAAGCTCTTCGCAATCTCCCCTTTGTTAAGGAAGGTGGTTACATGGTAGTCTCAGATGAAGCTATCAAGCCTCTTCCTGTTTTAACAGGGCGTGCAAGCATGCCTAAACACGCTGAAAACACGCTTAAAGAAGCTGGCGCATCACTCATACCAGCTGCTCGCATGGCAAGAGAAGTAGGTAGTCCTAAGTCTGTCAATGTAGTTTTACTTGGTGCGCTGGCAACGCAATTAGACTTTCCTGTTGAATCATGGGAAGAGGTTTTAGCGCGACGGGTTCCCCCAAAGACTATCGAGGCAAACATTGAGGCATTTCGCGCAGGATATGCGTTTGCTGATTCAAACAGTTCGTGCGAGTAGAAAGAGTGCATGATGCCAGTTCAGCAAATTAGTGTATTCCTTCAAAGTGAGCCAGGACACTTATGTCGCGTTCTCGATGCCTTTGAAGCTGCCAGAGTGAGCGTACGTGGTTATAGCGCTTCGGATACGGGCGATTATGGAATTGTCCGTTTTGTTGTCGATATGCCAGACAAAGCTTTGAGTGTGTTGCATGATATGGGAGCTGCGGCTACCAAGACGGAAATACTTTGTATCAGGCTTGAGGATAAGCCAGGAGAGTTAGCGCGCGTTATGAGAATAATGGCCGAGTGTAATATAAATATTGTTTATAGTTATTCACTTATTTCTACCTATATTGCCTTTTCGGTAAAAGACATTGATGAGGCCAGAAAAGCGCTCGATAAAAAACCGGTTGAACTAATTGGTCAAAATGATTTAGAAAATCTTTTGCCTGCATATGAGGAGCAGTAGGGTACATGAAAGACATTACAATAAAGGGTGCTGCACTAGCGGCTGTGAAAGACGGGAATTTTGAGGT
>CAYJGC010000007.1:17500-45154 GCA_964369725.1 uncultured Eggerthella sp. | reverse complement strand
GACATGCAACATATTGCTGAAGATCATTTCCTGTGGGAAGTTGTTGATCCAGAAACGGGCATTGCTGTGCCTGAAGGGGAAGTGGGGGAGCTGGTTTTAACGCCTTTGGGTAAGCAGGCTATTCCGGTGCTTCGTTACCGGACACATGATCTTACGCGCGTAACCACAAAACCCTGCGCATGCGGAAGAACTTCGGCGCGCATGCAGAAGGTGC
Source organism: uncultured Eggerthella sp. (assembly GCA_964369725.1). Taxonomy (GTDB): domain Bacteria; phylum Actinomycetota; class Coriobacteriia; order Coriobacteriales; family Eggerthellaceae; genus Paraeggerthella. The sequence goes on along the minus strand of CAYJGC010000007.1, from coordinate 44,940 downwards.
GCAGTCGTTGTGATGATATGCTCATTATTCGGGGCACCAATGTCTTCCCTAGTCAAGTTGAAGATGTTCTCGGTACAATAGAAGGTGTAACGCCGCATTATCGTATCGTGGTGGAAAGTAAAAACGGTCTTGACTGCATGACGGTTAATGTGGAAATTGAACCAGCAGCCTTTTCTGATTCTTTTGAAGTTATGAATACTTTTAGAGTGTCTATTGAAGAAAAGCTAAAGAGTATCTTGTTGGTAGGAGTTAAAGTGAAGCTAATTGAACCAGGTGGCCTGGAGCGTTCGTTTGGTAAGACAAACCATGTTGACGACAGACGATAGTCTGCTCTGCTCTTCGCAAATGAGTGAATTAGATTGCAAATGTTTAGCAAAGCGCCCCGTAGTTGGGCGCTTTGCTCCTTCTCCTACGGGGAGAATGCATGCAGGTAATATTTTTGCAGCGCTCATGGCATGGGTTGTGGCGAAGGTGCAAGGCGGAAGGATTGTTTTACGAATAGATGACATTGATCGCGATAGATGTAAAAGCGTGTTTGCTGATCAGGTGCAAACCGACTTTGAGCATCTGGGACTTACGTGGGATAGTGGACCGTTTTATCAGAGCGATAACTATGATGCTTATCAAGATGCTTTCGAAACCTTGCAAGCGATTTCATGTGTCTATCCCTGTTTTTGCACGAGGGCAGACTTGATGAGTGCTTCCGCGCCTCATCAAGGCGAAAGACGTGTCTATTCAGGAGCGTGCCGCACTCGTTCAAACGGGGAGACACCTCAAAGATTTCCAAAGAAAACCCCGTCGTATCGACTCCAGGTTCCTCGGAGAAAAATTGCTTTTAAAGATGTGTTTCAAGAAAAATTCCAGCAAGATCTAGCTTCTGAATGCGGTGACTTTGTGATTAAGCGCACAGATGGAGCATTTGCTTACCACTTAGCTACGGTGGTTGATGACGCTGCTCAGGGAATCACTTCGGTCGTGCGAGGTTGTGACTTATTGGACTCTACACCTCAGCAAATATTTCTTCATGATCAATTAGGTAGCGCGTTGCCTAGCTATGGGCATATACCTCTCTTTGTTGCTAAGGATGGGCGCAGATTATCTAAGCGGCATGCCGATGCTGGTCTTGATGCTTTGCTTGCTCGGTACAAGTCAGCGCGTGGAGTTATAGGCGCTATTGCTTTTCATGCTGGTCTCATTCCTTTTGAAGAGCCACTATTGCCTGAGGAATTATTGACGTATTGTGAGTTGTCTAAGGTTCAGAGACAATTGGGGGGTAGGACTTCAATCCTTTGGGAATAGGATGTGTCGCATCATGAGTTTGCTCAACCACTGATTAAGGATAGGACTTCATTCCTTTAAGGATAGTATAGATCTTCAAAGGAATTCTCTCGTGTGAAGACGTTTGTTTGTTGAGTTTTTTGTCTTGGTCGTTTTAGCTGAAGAGAAGCGTTAAAGCGCCAAGGAGTAAGCTGACAGCTAGTAATAGTACTATTACGCGTGAACTGTCGTCTCTCCATGAAAATTTGCCGTCGTGTTCTTTGAGATAAGCATAGGTAGTCCATACAATGCTCGCACAGTAGCCTATCAATGCAACAGTGTTGAGGATGATAGAAGTTTGAAGTAAAACATCAGAGGAGGCAAGCACACTCATTTCCATCATGAGATAAGTTGCGATAGCGAAACATGAAATAGCAAGCACCCAAGACACACGTTGTCCGGTTTTTTGCGTGCCTTCAGGATAGTACGTTGCTTTCTTTCTGACGTCCGGTTTTGCTATAAAGGATTGTAAGTTTCCCTTCCAAAGTTGCATACTAATGGTTGCTAAAACAAGAATGAGAATAATACTAAAGATTACAAGGACGAGGTTCATATTAATATCTCCTTATGGGTTGCTTAGGCTGCGAGAGAATACGTTGAAAAGCATCAGCTTGTGCCTGTATTTCATAGTACCACAGTCATGTTTTGTGCAAGAATGGCAGCGCAATAAAATGCGCCGAGGGTAATATTAAGTCCACAAATTTGAGCGAATGCTCCAATGCGCGAATTTTGGGTTAGCGGGTTTTTAAAAAGTGCACGTACAAGAGGATAAGCGGATAAAAGCATGAATAATGCCACCAGCAGTCCGCCTACTCCAAACCAAATCATGATAATCACGGGTATGCTTATGAGCCAAAACAATACCAATGTGCGATAGAGGGTTCGAATACGATCGCGACCCCACATTACGGAGAGTGTTTTCCGATTTGCTTGTATATCTTTTTCAATGTCGCAGGTGTTGTTGGTCATCATGATAAGAGCTATGCCTACGATGCAGGGAATAGACCAGATAAGAACACGAAAGTCTAAGGTGCTGGTAAAAGAATAAAAACAGGCAAGCGGAATTATTCCACCCATTACTATTCCGCTGACAATCTCTCCAATGGGAAGATATGAAAGGGGAGTCTTTCCGCCAGAATAGAGTACTACGACAAGAGCTCCAATTAAACCAAGGGCTAGGGTTATCCATCCTGCAACGCATATGACATAAGATCCAATGAGAAATGCAAGCACAAGAAGTGAGATGCCGAAAAAGCGAACTGAAGAAAGATTAACATTATTGTGCAAGAGAGCTGCATCATCTGATTCAAGCGTGTCATCAAGAGAGTCGGTGCCCTTTACAAAGTCAAAATAATCATTGAAGGTATTAGCTGCTGATTGCATAAGAATGCAGATAGCGAGAAGCGCAAAACCGAGCGTTAAGGAGATGGGTGCATAAAGGGAAGCTATACTTGTCGCAAAAAGCACGGGGATTATTGCTGCAGGCCACGTATGAGGCGCGGCTAACTCTAGGGCAATCCGGAACGAAAAATTACTATACGAAGCAGGCACCTTAGGTGTCCTTTCTTGTATCTTTGTTGGTGAAATTTGCATTGAACATTGTAAACGATTACAAAGCCATATAGTGCAAAACAGTCACTTACTTGTATAACCTTATAAAATTTTTAGGTGGTGAGTAAAAAATTAAAACCGCCGAAGCGGTTTTAATTTGTCATCTTTTTAAGCTAGTCGCCTAACGAGCGAAATACAGAACGCTGCACCAGCAAAACAGAGTAATGCGATTATGTATTCCATGGTGCCTCCTTCATGCTGAAATTGTACTTGTCACATTATTATGCCACTAATAAAATAACAATTAGAGTGCAGAGATGCTTTGTTACCAAATGGTTTACTGAGCGGCTCCGATAAGAGCTTGAGAGATAGCAAGATCCGCTGATTCGGAAGGCATCCAAACTTTGTCTACCTGTTCAAAGGTAATAGTAAAAGGTGTCGATTCGGTAGGTTGAATTGCATTCATAGTGGCTATAAGAGTCTCTCCATAAGCTATATTAGTTTCTTCTTGAGATAGTGTTGTAAGGTAGCCATCTGCTACGAGTGTGCCATACGCTTCAGCAAGCGCTGTGTTGAAGGCGGAATAATCTTTACAGATAAAGACAACTGTTGCAGAAGCGGTATCTCCGTCAACAGAGATTGATTCGATACGGTAGTCAAAGCCCGTTAAAAATGACGAAACAAATGCCTGAGGCGTGACACCGAATTCTGTAAGGGTCTGCAGATTGGTATCAGAACTAATTTGATCCACTAATGAAGAATCGAGTGTTTTGATAGATTCGAATTCAGTGGTTAATTTTTGAGTAATTATTTCCTCGTCGCTCGGTCCGCATGCACATAAATATAAAAGACAAAAGAGACAAGCTACAAAAATACAGGAACAAGAAACAATTTGTTTTATAGTCATACGTGATATTCCAATCTAGTTAACGTGACTTTAGAATAACAGGTTTGTTATTTCCGTAAAAGAATTTTTTGCGTTACGTAGCGTGGCGGGACTCAATTTAGATATATTCAGTGGTTGTAGTGGAATGATTGTTTCAGAATAGTGAGTCTTGGTAAAGTCAATCTTCTTAAGTAAAACCATTGATAATATATCTTATGTAAAGTAAATGAAGTTGACTCTCTTGCTTATCCGTAGGTGTCTATGCACCTTGGATATCCGCTTTTAAAAAGTTGTCCCCTGTTGCTTAGAGGCTTTGTGAAAATGATGTCTCAGAAGTTGAAGTGCTAGCCTAAAGATTATCTGTAGAAACAAGGGTAAATACGACCTTGTGCAGGCACTATTTTAAACAAGAGTGATATTTAACCCCAGGTTGCTGTTGTACCCGAACTTGGCGTATCGGATAATATGGCGTTAAAATCTCCTGTCTCCATTACTTCGAGGACCAAGGGCATAACATAGATAAGCGTTGCAATGTTTAAGACGAGCGCAATACTGCAAATGATAAGGCCTACTATACTCGAGCGCTTTAACCTTAAAGCTATGAGCTTTGCCTGTGGATCTTGTGTCGAAAATTTAATAAGTCGTCGGTAAGCGAGTATTGCGCAAACAAGGCCTGCTGTACTGAGAAAAACACCCCCAATAAATAATGAAACTGGGCCACCGATGTTAGAGACAAAAAGCAATGTTTGCGTCTTTTTTAGGTAGTGTTCATCGCTGTTTTGGGGGGATTTCTGTGTAGAGAATTCTTCGCTTTCTGTATGGAGGGATTGTGGAGCTTGTTTTTCGAGGTCAGACGTCTCTGTATTTTGCGAGTTTTCATTTTGATTATCAGTCATGTTGTACCACTCTGTCTCATTGTTTTGCTGTTGTTGTATTTTGGTAGGAGTATTTTTATTAGAGTACTCCTGTTCCGGTAATCTTGCATTTATCTTTAGTTTTAGGCTGGAGTCAATATCAGTTACTAAAACAAATGTTTAATGGAAGAAATATTTGTTTCTCTAGTTTGATACACCACTGCTACCAAACCCTTGACTACCTCTTTGGCTTGGAGGGAGTTCTTGACAATCTTGGAAGGTGACCTCAGGGATGGCCATTACTACTAGCTGTGCGATACGATCCCCTTTTTTGATTTCAAAAGCGGTTGAAGGGTCTAGGTTGATGAGAATAGCTTTTATTTCACCTCGGTAATTGCTATCAATGAGGCCTGGTGAATTTACTAAAGAAATCCCTTTATTAATGGCGAGTCCGCTACGAGGAACAACAAAGCCTGCATAACCTCCTGGTAAAGCAATTGCTAAACCGGTAGGAATAAGTTTTCTTTCGAAAGGTTGTAACACAGCGTCGCAGCTTGCTCTTAGATCTACCCCAGCATCCCCAGGATAAGCGTACGCAGGCGTTTCTAGTGAGTTATCTAGCTTGGTGAGAGGAATGTAAAGCTTATTCATGTTAGCGCAACTCCTCTAAGACGGCTGAGAACTCTTCTATATTTTGAAAATCCTTGTAAACGCTTGCGAAGCGAACATAAGCCACGTCATCAAGCTTTGCAAGACGAAGCATTACCATGCCTCCGAGTTCTTTTGATTTAATTTCAGATTTAGACGCGTTGCGAAGCTCGATTTCTATACTGTCGATAAGTACTGAAATTTGCTCAGGCAACACCGGTCTTTTAGCGCAAGCCATGAGAAGTCCCCTCATGAGTTTCTCTCGGTTGTATGCTTCTGAAGACCCGTCCGCTTTTGTAACAAGAAGCGGACTGTCTTCAAGTCTCTCATATGTCGTGAATCGTCTTGAACAGGATAGACATTCTCTACGGCGGCGTATAGTGAGTCCATCTTCAGAAGGACGAGAGTCAACAACTTTTGATTCAAGTGAACTACAGGTTGGGCAGCGCATTGCTAAGCTCCTTTACTCGTGAAATTAAGCCTAGCACATCAAATAGACTGCATCAATGACACTTGTTAAGGAACTAACAAAAGCGACAATCTCTTTCTTATAAGGCAATAAGTATGGCAATAAAAGAAAGGACGCTAAATAGGGTAATAGGAATAAAAGAATCCTGTGAATCAAAGTGGTCGTAACGGCACCCGCGGATGGTTCCGGAGCGTAGGCTCTCTATGGTAGCGCTTTTGAGAAATTTATTCATATTATCTCCTTTCCTCTTGCCTAGAACCTTTGTTCGCGCTTATAATAATACGAACATAAGTTCATGTCAATAAAAAAACAAACATTAGTTCGTCTCTTTTGAAAGGATTCCTATGTCGGAACAAGTTACCAAACGACAACAGGCTGTTTTAGATTGTATCGAGGCATGTATTCGCGATAAAGGCTATGGTCCCACCGTTCGTGAGCTTTGTTCTGCACTTGGCCTATCGTCTCCCTCAACAGTTCATGTGCACCTCAAGGCTCTTGAGGGAAAAGGGTTAATTAAACGCGATCCCCTTAAATCACGTTCGATTGCGCTTGCCTATGCTCTAGAAGACTCAGCATTGGTAACTAATGTAATTGAGCCAAGCTTCTCAAATATAGTTTCGGTCCCTCTGGTGGGAGATGTTGCAGCGGGTCTCCCCATCCTCGCTGAAGAAAACATAACAAACACTATCAGCCTCCCTACAGAAATTGTTGGAGATGCACCCTCTTTTCTGCTTTCCGTACGGGGAGACAGTATGGTCGAGGCTGGCATCAACGATGGTGATTATGTGGTGGTAAAAGAGCAGCCAGACGCACTGAATGGCGACATAGTTGTTGCAATTATTGACGACGGTGCAACGGTGAAGCGCTTTTTTAAAGAGACTAATCATATAAGGCTCCAGCCCGAAAACTCATCCATGGAGCCTATCTTAACGCGCGATTGCACAATTGCAGGAAAAGTTGTTGCAGTCTTTCGCAGAATTTAAAGGTTGTAAACTAAAAATATTTCTTAGGTAGATGCAGACTGAGATTGCAAATTGTAGAGAGTATTGCTTAATTTCTGCCTGAGGTGTCAAACAGTCTTATTTGCTGCATTTTACGAAGTCTTTGAAGAGCGGTGCAAATGCGGGCGGCGCTAAAATGGTAATCTCGGTCCCCCTCTCAGTGTGCTCTTCGTTGAGGATATGACAGCGTTCATGAGCCAGAGAGACCAAGTCTCCCCTATGATAGGGTAAGAGTAATTCTAGACGTTCATCTTGAGCTGAAGCAACGAGAGCAATATGTTTTACGAGGTTCTCTATTCCCTCTCCTGTCGCAGCGGATACGAATTGAGCTTGAGCGTGTCGCAGCTTAAGCGCTTCATATTCTTCTTCACACAAAAGGTCACATTTGTTGAATACAAGAATTCTCCTGAGACTCTGCGCCTCTATTTGCTCTAAAACGTCATGGACGGCATTTATCTGTTCTTCATATTCTTCTGAAGAGGCGTCCACCACATGAAGAACAAGATCAGCTCCTGTAATTTCATCGAGAGTTGACTTAAAAGCCTCAATCAGTGTGGTAGGTAATTTTTGGATAAAGCCGACGGTGTCTGTGAGGGTGATTTCTCTTCCCTCAGGTAACTCGTAACGCCGTGTTATAGAGTCGAGCGTTGCGAAAAGCTTGTCATAAGCAAGGACATCAGCACCGGTTAGACGGTTGAGTAGGCTAGACTTTCCTGCATTGGTGTATCCCGCTAAGGCAACCTTAAACATACCGCTTTCATAGCGGCTTTCACGCTGAACAGACCGAATCTCTTCTAAATGCTTTAGTTCTCGCTTGATAGAAGTTATTCTTTTGCGCACCATACGACGGTCAACCTCAAGCTGACTTTCGCCTTCGCCAAAACGAGATCCCACCCCGCCACCCATGCGATTGGAAGCTAGATGTGCCCACATTCCTCTTAGTCGCGGTAGCAGGTATTCATTCTGGGCTAATCGGACTTGTAGATAACCCTCTTTACTTGTTGCGTGAAGAGAGAATATATCTAAAATAAGCGCTGTCCTATCAATAACCTTTACATTTTTATCAACAATCTTCTCCAAATTTGATTGCTGGGAAGGAGTAAGCTCATCGTCGAAGATTACCACATCGACACTGTGGGTCCTGCAAAGTTGTGCTACCTCCTCAGCCTTACCAGAGCCAATAAACGTACGGGGATTGGGGGTTTGTAATTTTTGAGTTGTGCGAGCGACGACATCAGCGCCAGCGGTATCAACAAGTCGTTCCAACTCAGAGAGTGAAGAATTTACTAACCAAGCGGAACCAGGGCGATCTACTCCCACCAGGAGGGCACGCTCGCGTCGAACTTCAGCAGCAGGTACAATTCCACGAGTTATTACGTCACCAAAGTCTGACATTAAAGCTCACTTTCGTTAAGGTAAGATTGCATACTATGCTCAGCATTGCTTCTTTTGTTTACAAGTTCTAAAGCCTCTTCGGTCAGGGTTTCAAGATCAAACCTATTTGCAGGTATCCAGATAATTCGGCTGTCTTTTCGAAACCATGTGCGCTGACGTTTTGCGTATCGATGTGTTGCAAACTTAATTGATGCAATTGCAGAATCGAGCGTAGCGTTTCCGTCAAATACTTCTACTAACTCTTTATACCCTATAGCTTGTGGTGCAGTGAGGCCGTCTCTGAAGCCTTGCTCGAGGAGAGATTCTACTTCAGAAAGTAATCCTTCTTCAATCATAGTATCAACGCGCTTGTCAATGCGTTTTCTTAAGACATCAGGGTCTACCTGTAATCCAATTTGTATAGCGGGAACATATTGTTTGATTTTAGCAAGCTTGCTTTTTTGTTCTGCATAGGTTTTACCTTCTTCAAGAAGTTCAAAGGCTCGTATGACACGGCGAATATCGCCCGCTGGTATAAGGGTAGCACTTTGTGGATCGCGTTCGTTAAGCATAGACCACAATCCATCTGCACCTTCGTCTTGAGCAATCTTGTTATAGTGATCCCGTAACGCTGAGTTTTGGGCGTCTTCTCCCGTGAAATCGTAGTCGTCTATTGCCGCACGAATATAAAAACCAGTGCCCCCGCAAAGAACACTTCGTAAATTACGTGCATCTATATCACGAAAGCAGTTACGCGCAAATGGTTGAAACAAGGCTGCTGAGAAAGGCTCTCCAGGACTTAGTAAATCAAAACCATGGTGTTTTACTTTTCGCTCTTGAGGAAGAAGTTTTCCTGTCCCAATATCCATACCTGTGTAAATCTGCATGGAGTCAGCACTAACCACTTCCCCGTTCAGTTTTAGTGCAAGCTGTTGCGCGAGGGCGGTCTTGCCCGAGGCGGTAGGTCCGATAATGCAGGTAACTGGCTGCGAAAGTTTAAGCACCGCTTACTACCTTGCCAGCTAAATACCAAGTCTTTGCTGTTTCAATTTTAACATGGACAAACTGCCCTGTTATCTCTTCGATAGTCATACCCTTCGGCAGCGGAGCATGCACTGTTTGGTTTTTAGGGCTTTTTCCCGAAAGGAGTAAATTGTCACGTTTTGAAGCGCCTTCGACCAGTACTTCGATGGTCGAACCAAGTTCAGCTTGGTTCTGGGTAAAAGCACTCTCTTGAACAAGTTCAACTAAGCGGTCAAAGCGATGTTGTATAACCTCAGAGGGCGTAGAGTCTTCAAGCTTTGCCGCAGGTGTCCCCTCTCGCTTAGAGTAGATAAACGTAAAGACTTGGTGATAGCCTACTTCTTTAACCAAGTTAAGGGTATCTTCAAAATCTTTCTCAGTCTCACCAGGGAAGCCTACAATTATGTCTGTCGAAAGAGCTATATCGGGACAAACTGTCCGTAACTTCTGTACCAATTCTAGATAGTGTTCACGTGTGTAACTTCTATTCATTGCTTTGAGAATAGCATTTGATCCGGCTTGGACAGGCAGATGTAATGCGGGCATCAGCGAATTCATAGAGCCAAAGCTATTGATAACTTCATCGGTAAGGTCTTTTGGGTGACTTGTTGCAAATCGCAGACGTTTTATACCAGTCGCGTCTAGGGCTTTAAGAACTTCGAAAAAACGAGGTTCACCGTAGAGGTCGCGACCATAGGAATTTACATTTTGTCCTAAGAGTGTGATTTCTTTTGCACCTGCAGTAACGTAGCTTTCTGCTTCTTGTACGACATCTTCGAGAGTTCGTGACTTTTCCCTACCTCGCACATAGGGAACTATGCAATATGTGCAGAAATTATCACAACCAACCGTGATGGGAAGCCAGGCTGCCCAGGTGTTTTCACGAGTCGTAGGTAGATCTGTCTGAAATTCCGTAGTCGACTCTAAAATTTCCACTTGATGAGAGCTGTCTTCTATAGCAGCTTCAAGAAGATGTGGGAGCGAACCAATATTATGCGTGCCAAACACAACATCAATATGAGGTGTCTTTTCGACAAGCTCCGCTCCATCGCGCTGTCCGATACAGCCTCCAACAGCAAACATGCGCTTAGGTAGTTTTGTCCCTGTGCGCAACGGTAAGTTCTTAAGAGAGGCAACTTGGCCATAAAGACGCGTGTCAGCAGCTTCTCTAACACAGCATGTCATATAGATAATGATATCTGCCTCTTCAATTGTTTCTACTGAAAAAGCACCACGTGAATCGAGCATGCCAGCAATACGCTCTGAGTCATGCTTGTTCATTTGGCATCCAAAAGTACGAATGCAATAGGTTAATTGAGCTAAAGTACTATACATAAAGATCCTTGCATTTATAGACTTGGGAGTTAGATTTTCTCGTGTGTGTCAGCTTGGGTTCCGCTGCGGCGCTCAATTGCAAACCGAATTGCTGTTCGGTATTCACCGTTAATAACAATATCCGCGAACGAGGGCGTGCAGACGATTTCAATGCCTACCGGAGAGAGAAAACCGCGTGATATCGCGATAGCTTTAACCGCTTGATTGACTGCACCCGCGCCAACCGCTTGGATTTCAACAGGTACTTGATCCTTAATCATACCTGCGATAGCGCCAGCAACTGACGCGGGAGATGATTTTGAAGACACCTTCAAACAGCCATCGATAGGCTTTTGGTATGACTCAGACATGTATATCCTTTACATTTAGTTCGTTACGAGTGTGTTTGCTTGTATTTTTTTGCATGAAACATCATATCTATTTCGTTAAATCTGTGCAAGATGAGTGCAATTTTTTATATTAAATCCCTGCTTCCTAAAGCATTCTTGCTTGAATTTCTTAGGTGCTACAAGGAGTGCTCACGGCGGCTTCTTAGCGTAGCTTATGGAGAGGAATTTTAATAGAAATCTCCCTTTTTGAAATTGAGACGAGTGGGCTGATATCAGGCTCAAGGAAGTAATCTCTCGCAAGATCTTGGTATGCGCATGTAATGCTATTTACAAAATCTTGGGTATCTTCTAGGGTTATCTTTACGTTTCTTTGGTCAAGTGAGTCTAATTGAGGTTTCGAGTTATTTGCCTCTCGTTGAGTCTTTGATGACGTATGAAGCTCTTGTATAGTAATTTGGTTAAGCAATGGCTCTAAAGGTTTAATTTCGCTATCTAAAATTCTTCGAGCGGACCTTTCAGACAGCTCTAACCCTAAAGCCTTAGCCTCTCGTGAAAAGCAAGCGGGATCGGCAGCAATTGCTAGGCGTTTGCATACCTCAAGTTGTGATGAGTCGTTACAAAAAATGCGACTCGATGAAGATAATGAAGTAGTACCATAATAATAAAGAGTCGCTGCAATGTCCGTTGTCGAACCAATGAAAACATTACAAGTATCACGAGATTCAATTGCAAATTCGCACGCGGACCGTAAAATATTCTTAGGGCCTCTAATACTTACCTTGTTAGATTCATTTAAAAAAAAGGTAGGAAATGTTGATTGATCAGTTTTTTCAGGGAGGTTTATGAGATTAGTCTCAACAGAGAAGGACGTTCCCTTTTTGAGGTCTGAAGTTACTACGTAGGCAGATTTGGCGTTTACTGCGATTGAATAAAGCGCCATTCCTCTTCCATGCACTCCCCATTTGTCAACGTGGAAGCTATTGAGTTTGGACGTTACTCGTGGCTCAAAAATCGTTTCATGCATTGATGTAGGGATGCCATCACCGTCATCAAGCATAACAAGCTTACGAGATTGGCTGTCACGCGTGAATGCAAGAAAAATATTGCATGCATGAGCGTCGCGTGCATTGCGAAGCATTTCAATAACAATATCTTCTGTAGACCGGATGTCGTGAGCAGCCTGACGGCGTTGTGCCTCAGAGGTACAGAGACGAACAAAGCCACCTCCAAGGTCGGTCTCGACCCGGAGGTGGCTTTCACCACAAACTTCTTCAATAAAATCTGAGAGTGAATCTTTTGTCATGATTTTAATGACTACTTGGCTATTCCTATAGCGCGACTTTCGCGAATGACTACAACTTTTACCTGACCGGGGTACTGCATTTCGTTCTCAATGCGTTGTGCAATATCATGCGCAAGGACGGTGGTAGTAGATTCATCTACTACGGTAGGTTCTACCATGACGCGTACTTCGCGCCCTGCTTGAATTGCATGGGTACGCTCAACTCCCTTGTAGGAGTTTGCAATTTCTTCCAATTTTTCCAAACGCTTAACGTAGGCATCGAGCGTTTCTTTCCTAGCACCGGGACGAGCTGCAGAAACTGCATCCGAAGCTTGTATAAGTACTGCCAACACGCTAGAAGGCTCTACATCGTTATGGTGAGCTTCTATTGCATGAATAATGTCTGGTTTTTCACCGAAGCGACGCGCTAAGTCAGCACCAATAACTGCGTGACCACCTTCAACCTCGTGATCTACGGCCTTTCCTAAATCATGCAAAAGGCCGGCGCGCTTGGCTGGAACGGGATCGAGGCCTAACTCAGAAGCCATTACGCCAGCGAGATACGCCACTTCGAGAGAATGATTAAGTACATTTTGTCCATAAGATGTACGGTAGCGAAGTCGGCCAAGGGTGCGAACGAGTTCTGGGTGCAAATCGTGAATCCCTGTATCAAAGCTGGCTTGCTCGCCCGCTTCTTGTATGCGTTGATTTACTAATGATTCTGCTTTGTGAAACATTTCCTCGATGCGTGCTGGATGGATGCGTCCATCTGCTACAAGGTTTTCCATGGTTACTCTGCCTATTTCACGGCGTACCGGGTCGAAGCAAGAGATGGTTACGCATTCAGGGGTATCGTCAATTATGAGGTTAGTTCCTGTCAACTGCTCAAAAGAGCGGATATTGCGGCCTTCACGGCCGATTATGCGGCCTTTCAAATCGTCTGAAGGGATGTGTATAGCAGAAACGGTTGTTTCTGCTGCATGGTCTGCAGCAACACGTTGAATAGCCAAACTCAAAATAGAACGAGCTTTTTTGTCAGCTTCTGCTTTCGTGCGCATTTCTGAGTCGCGAATTATTGCGGCTGAGGCATGGGTCACTTCATCTCTGACGTTATCTAAGAGTTCGGTTTTTGCTTCCTCTGTAGTCATGCCAGCAACGGTTACGAGGCGTTGGTTTAGTTCTTTTTCTATTCCCCCTAGGTCTCGTTCACGGCGGTCAAGCTGCCCTTGCATAGAAGAAATTTGATGTTCACGTGAATCGAGCGATTCGGTGCGCTTGTCTAGTGAATCTTCTCGTTGCGAGAGCCTTGATTCAGCAGCGCGTACTTCTTTCATGCGCTCCTTGTTTTCTGCCTGTGCTTCTTGTTTTAATTTGAGAGCTTCATCTTTTGCTTCAACTATGGCTTCTCGACGTAGCGTTTCTGCTTGGCGCTTTGCATCTGAAACCACAGACTCTGCTTCTTGCGCCGCTTTTTTTGTAGAAGCATTTGCGAGATAGCGTGTGATAACAAATCCAAGAGCGATGCCAACAACTGCACCTGCAATTAGCCAAATTATGACTTCAAGCATACGCTCCCCCTTTCATTTCGTGTGCGTTCAATGTTTAATATATCCGTTGAGGTCAATAATTCCAGACAAGGCTGGGTATGAGAGAACGCACGCGAAGCTTGAAGCTGCGTATATGTGTATCTATAAGAAAGCACCAAGTGAAGTGCGTTAACTCAAACAACTAAACATAATAACGCTTGTAGGGTATTTATAATAGGGGCGATATAAAATCCGTCTAAAAATTTCACTAGGTAGCATGACTGCTTATAGATTCATACCACTGACGAGCTACTGTTGAAGAGGTTGAAGAGCTGTAACCGTTCTGAATAAGCTTCCTATAGGCGGCTTCTCTTTTGTTTTTGGCGCGAGGTGGTTTTCTGTTAAGCAGATTCAACGCCCTTGTTTCTTCAGAATCAGAATTCAATTGCTGTTCTTCAAGGTATTTCAAAACGTTTTCTTGTGTGATTTCAAGATCATGTAGTTCCCTTAGTATTCCCTGAACCCCGCGACCCTGTGAAAAGCGACTTCGAATAAGAACTTCTGCAAAGCGCAGATCGTCAATTAACCCACAGCTTATGGCGCGCTCAAGCGCTTCTTCTACCTCCGTTTCACCGTATCCTTCTTTAACTAGTCTCTTGCGAAGCGCAGCACTTGACTGTTCGCGCATACAAGCAAGACGTTTAATCTTTGAAAAAGCATTTTCGTGCGCCGGGTTTTTTGATGCTCTGCTTGAGGAAACCACACGGTAGGGCGAGGTGTTTCTTTCAATTTGAGAAGCAGATCCATCTGTTATTGAGTGGTTGTTAATTGTTTTAGTACGATGAGACTTCTTTTCCTGCTCTATCTGTGCAACCTTTAAGCGAAGTTCTGCCAAAATGTCATCTGAATGGCTCATTCTTTACTTCTTGCCTTTTGGTTTTGCAACAGGATTCAAAGTGTCAGATTCTTCAATACTTCTTGTAATGATAGGAACGTCATAGGCTTCTCTAACTTTAATCTCAAGCTCGTCTCTCATGTCAGGATTGTCTTTAAGAGTTTGTTTTGCAGCTTCTCGTCCTTGTCCTAAACGTACTTCACCATAGGTGTACCATGCTCCGCTTTTTTTAGCCACTCCAGATTCTACTGCCATATCTACGATGCAGCCCTCACGCGAAATACCCTCACCGTACATAAGGTCAAACTCGGCTTGGCGAAATGGCGGTGCAACTTTGTTTTTTACTACTTTTGCGCGCACACGATTTCCGACTACTTCGCCATCTTTTTTTATTGAGTCTATGCGTCGAATGTCTATGCGTACACTCGAGAAGAACTTAAGAGCTCGCCCGCCAGTCGTGGTTTCGGGGCTGCCAAACATAACCCCGATTTTCTCTCTTAGTTGATTAATGAAAATGCAAGTTGTATTTGATTTAGAAAGTGAACCTGCAAGCTTACGTAGAGCTTGAGACATCAGACGTGCCTGCAGACCAACCTGTGTGTCACCAATTTCTCCTTCAATTTCTGCTTTTGGGACAAGAGCTGCTACTGAGTCAATGATTATGCAGTCAATCGCTCCAGATCGCACCAACATATCGCAGATTTCTAATGCTTGTTCGCCAGTGTCAGGTTGAGAAATGAGAACTTCGTCGATATCAACGCCGAGTCTTGCTGCATATACTGGATCAAGAGCATGTTCTGCGTCAATGAAGGCGACGATTCCTCCTAAGGCTTGCGCTTCAGCAAGAATTTGAAGAGCGAGGGTTGTCTTACCACTAGATTCAGGTCCATAAATTTCTACAATTCTTCCTCGTGGGACTCCACCTATGCCCAAGGCAGTATCTAGAGGTAATGCACCGGTAGGTATTGCTTCAACTCCAAGCCCAACCTGACCTTCGCTATACTTCATGATAGAACCTTTACCAAATTTAGTTTCAATTTGGTCGGTAGTGAGTTTTAGCATTTTTGATTTCTCTTGGTTCATCTCAATCTCCTTTGTGGAAACCTACTTCATTTTCTATATTATACGAACATTTGTTTGACGGTCAAGGTGTATTTTTTTACGTCACAAATAGTATAGAGAAGAAGTTTCTGATAAACCTCGGCTGCATCTTGTGTAAATCTTTGAGAAATCTAGCCTGATTTGCCCTACCGCGAATTATGCAGTTTTCTCCAGCATAGTAAGAAGTATTTCGAGGGAAGCGCTGACCGTTTGACTTCGTATTTCATCACGTGAGCCACTAAGGCTTAACTTTGTGCTTAAGATGTCATTTTCTACTGAGACTGCGAGCCATACGGTTCCTATAGGGACTTCATCGGTTCCTCCTGTTGGCCCTGCTAATCCTGTAACAGCAATGCAGACGTCACAGTTGAGGATACCTTGAGCTCCGGTAACCATATCGCGCGCTGTTTTTTCGCTTACTACTCCCTCGTTTTTTATGGTCAGAGAATCTACCTGTAATACGTTTTGCTTTACTTCCGTGGCATAGCTAACAATCCCCCCACGCATTACTTGTGAGCTTCCAGCAACTGAAGTAAGTGTTGCTGCAATAAGGCCGCCGGTAAGACTTTCCGCTGTTCCAAGAGAGATGTTCTTCTCAGTCGCCTTGCTTATAATCTTATCTGCGAGCTGCATAATGTCGTTTGTGTTGAAATCAATTTCTAAAGGCTTTTCGCAAAGAGGGCTTTCGTTTTTTGAGGTGCCTTTTTTGCTAAAGCCAATGAGGTGACGTGCACGCGATATATAGTCAATCATAGAAAGCATGGTAAAAATGAGAGCAATGATCATTACTACCCAGCTGAGTACCCACAGCCAGTCACCAAGCGCTTCGAAAACGCTCCCGACCATATAGCTATCCTTAATGGTGAAAAGCACAACGGCTATCATTTGAAATACAGTCTTGGCTTTACCATACCAACTAGCAGCAATAACCATTCCTTCATTAGCAGCTATCATTCTGACTCCTGAGACAATGAATTCGCGTGTGAGAATGATAAGAACGACCCAGCTCGGCAATGAACCCAATTCTATAAGTGCTAAAAGAGCGGCTGTTACCAGGATTTTATCAGCTAAAGGATCCATAAATTTGCCGAAGTCGGTAACCTCACCACGACTTCTTGCAAGATAGCCATCCAGCCAATCAGTACAAGAGATAAGTATGAATACACCTGCAGCAATTAAGCTTTTTGAGTTATCTATAGAGTCAGGAAGCCCAAAAAACTGAGGCCAGGGACTTAAGAGAATAACAACAAAAACAGGAACCAAGCAGATGCGCACCATGGTAACAATATTAGCCGGTGTCCAAAGAGTATTGCTTGATTCAGACAAACTACGAGGTGTTTTTGTCATCTTTAATTGCCTTCCATTTCATAAAGAAGAGTATCGGTAATGGTGATGGTTTTTATCTCCCCCACAATCCCCTCCTCTAAGTAAACAACACCGTCGACTTCGGGAGCTTGACACATTGCACGCCCAAAAAGCTGTCCATCTTCTTCGATACCCTCAACTAATACCTCAAAAGTGGAACCAACGCGTTTCGCAACACGTTGGTGACAAAGAGCATCTGCCCGGTCTCTAACTTGTTGGGTTCGGTAATTCTTTTCGTCTTCATCGACTTGTGAGTCAAAGTTATAGGCGGCAGTACCTTCTTCTCGGGAATACGAGAATACACCTACATAGTCAAATAAATCTTCATCAATGAAATCTAAAAGCGCTTCAAACTGTTCTTCTGTTTCTCCTGGGAAACCAGCAATAAAGGTTGTTCTTAACGTGACGGATGAGATAGCCTTACGAATACGGGCAACAAGATTAAAAAATTCTTCTTGAGATCCGCTTCTATTCATGGCTGCCAAGATGTCCTTATCAACATGCTGTAAAGGTATATCAAGATAGTTGCAGACATTAGGAAACTTTTCTATAGTTAGAAGAAGCTCATCGGACAATCCTTCAGGTTGGATATACATTACACGGAACCACTGTGATGGAAAGCTGGCTGCAAGCTGCTCGATAAGCCAAGCAAGACTGAGAGGACTTTCGAAGTCTACCCCCCAATTGCCGGTATCTTGTGCAATAAGCACAATTTCCCGTGCTCCTTCTTGAATACGTTCAACTACTTGTGAATAAATAACTTCATAAGGAAAGCTATGGTATCGTCCGCGAATTGAAGGAATGGTGCAGTAGGTGCAGAATCTATCGCACCCGTCAGATATCTTTACATAAGCTGATGCGGAAATAAATTCTGGAGCAGCAGCAACAATTTCCTGCTGTTGCTTGGTAGATATGAGCTCAGCGGTTATTCCGAGAGCCTGTTTAACTACCTCTACAATGTCTTCTTCTTTGTTGCAAGGAACAAAGGCTTGAGCTTCCAACAGTTCATCAGATAAATCCTCACCATATCGTGCAGGCATGCACCCTGCTACAATGAGAGGTGCCCCTGTGGCAATATTAGGCAATTCTGCGGCTTCAAAAATCGCAGCAAGGCTCTCCTCGGTTGCACTTTGAATAAATGAGCAGGTATTAACTATGATTGCCTGTGCCTCTTCGGGATTTTCGGTTGAGGAGAATCCAGCTAAACGCAATTGTTTTTTCATGTTGAGCGTATCTACTTCATTTTTAGCGCACCCTAAGGTGATAAATGCGATAGAAGATGGAGAAATACTTACTTTAGTGCTTTGAGACATAGTTTAAAGCCATTCTTTTAACGATAGTTTTGATATTGAAGGGGCTGTCCATAGTCTTGATCTTTGAGAAAGGATATGACCTCTTGAAGTACATCACGCGAGGCTGAGCTTATGCGAAGCTTTTCCCCTTCAATCTGAACCTTTACTTTGATTTTGGTGGCCTTTATATCTTTATTGATTTTGCTTGCAGTTTCCTTGTCGATACCTTCTACGATGGTGGCGCTCTTTCTTACACTTTGCCCTGCAGCAGCCTGAGTATCTGACCAGTTGAGTGCGTTTAAATCAATTCCGCGTTTTATTAACTTGGTCGAAAGTACATCAATAACCTGCGTTGCAACAAAATCTGCCGGCGCCTCAATAGTTACCATTTTCTTAGCCTTATCAAGAGAAATTGTTGCACCAGAGTCCTTGAGGTCATAGCGCTGAGCGAGTTCTTTCTTGGCCTGTTGAAATGCATTGTCAACCTCTTGCATGTCGACTGTTGAGACTACATCGAAACTTGATTCTTTTGCCATTGTCTTTCCTTTCAAAGTAGTTTAGTGAAAAATTTGTTAGTAAAGTATGTTTGTTTAATTCGCTATTGTTTGCGATTAAAGCAGTCTAGATTGACGGATTATTTTGTGTCCTATTGCCTTATTGAGTATCTCCTGAAGTAGATGACGTAGTGGTGGTATTAGTGTCCACAGTAGAATTGGTAGAGTTTGAACTTGATGCAATTTCGTTTTGATCTGGCTCTACCCCGTTTTCTGCATTCCATTCTTCTAGGTATGTCTGAAAGTCTACCTCGCATAAAGGCATTCCCGTTGCATCGGTCGAGTTAAATTCAACCGGCTTACCATCCACTGTTATCGTAACCGCATCGGAAACCCATGTAGCTAAGCTCCAAGTTCCCGTAACTTCAATAATTTCAGAGGTTCCATTTTGCAGCATAAGGGACTCTGCTGAGCCGTTGGTGGTTACTGTAGCGTAGATTTCTTCATAATCGGGGCTTGAGATAGTGTATTCAACTTCTACGCTGGTAGGAGCAACAGCTACTGGCTCGCTTGGTGAAGTGCCGGTATCTTCTTGAGTTCCTTCATTGGTTTCGGTGAGTCCAGTAACTCCTGTAATGGGTACATTTTCTGTTGTCGAAGTAGCTCCCTTGTCGTTATTACCTAAGAGGAGTACGAGCACTATGATAAGTAGAATAACGATAGCTGCACCAGCTAGGATAAGCATCAGAGGAGGCTGTGAACTCTGAGATGAGCGTGGACCTGAATAAAAGTTGTTGTATTGAGGTCCAGAATACCCTCCCTTTGACGAGACTCGCTGTCGAGTGCTTCTTGGACTTAAGGGGTTTCTCTGGGAATTAAGTTCATTTTCGGAGTATCTCGAGCGGCGGTCGTCGTACATAAGTCGTCCTGATGAGCGCTGTTGTGTATCTCGCCGGGGTCTCTCACTTTCGTTCAAAGTCATACGAGAACTGTTCTTATTGGAGTGCGGAGAAGCTGAAGGATTACTGTGTCTTTGGTTTTGACGTGCAAAAGCGGGATTGTTTTTTGTTTGCTCATAGGTATGCGCTCCATTGAGATACATGCGTGTTATTTCTGCAGGATTTTCCCTTACGAGACGCGCATAAGCAGCAATCATGCTTCGCATGTGACCTCTTGAAGGCATGTGTGCATAATCAGCTTCTTCTATTGCTCTCAAAATGTCTTCTCTGATTCTCAAACGACGAGCTGCTTGGGTCAAATCATACCCTTCACGTTCTCTCGCTGCTCTTAGAATAATCCCAAAATCATCTTGTTTCATCTATATACACCTCCGCCTACTGCTCATCATTAGCCTCAAAAGCTTTAAGTGTTTCAAGCTCCATAATGTCCACCAAAACTTCTCGTGGTTTTGATCCGTTTGGTGGTCCGACAACACCCTTTTCTTCAAGCATATCCATTATTCTTCCAGCTCGTGAATATCCTACCTTAAGTCGGCGTTGAATGTTGGAAGTTGAGCCTAAACCACTTGAAACAACAATATCTGCAGCTTCCCATAAAAGCGGATCGTCAGCACCTACTGAACCTCCACTACCATCGGGCTGAGAAGCTCCAAGGGTAATAAGGTTTGTTTGCAAAATTTCTGAGTGGTATTCTGGCTCACCTTGCTCTTTTAGGGCTTCAACAACAGCGTTGATTTCATCTTCAGAAACATAGCAGCCTTGGATTCGCTGTGGTTTCGCTAGCTCAGGTTTTGAAAGCAGAAGGTCTCCAAGTCCAATAAGGTTTTCGGCACCTACGGCGTCGAGAATAACGCGGCTGTCAATACCTGAAGCAACATTGAAGGCGATACGATTAGTGATATTTGCCTTAATGAGACCAGTAACTACTTTCGTCGATGGTCGTTGTGTTGCGACGATGAGGTGGATTCCTGCCGCACGTGCAAGTTGAGCTATGCGGCTAATAGAAAATTCAACCTCTTTGCCCACGTTCATCATGAGGTCGGCTAGCTCATCAATGATGATTACAATATAGGGAAGCTCTTCGGCTCCCTCTTCTTCGAGCTGTCCGGACTGAACCTTAGCGTTGTATTGACCAATATTGCGTGCGCCAACTTTACTAAAAACTTTAAGGCGTCTTTCCATTTCTGCTACTCCCCATGAAAGAGCACTCGCTGCTTCTCGAGGCTCAGTAACAACAGGAACATATAGATGAGGGATGCCGTTGTAGGGAGTAAACTCAACACGTTTAGGGTCGATCATGACAAATCGTACTTCAGCAGGGGTTGCGCGCATGAGGATTGACATGATCATAGCATTAATAGAGACGGATTTACCTGAGCCAGTTGTACCACCGATTAATAAGTGTGGCATTTTTGCGAGGTCTGAAACTATTGACCTTCCTTCGACGTCTTTTCCGATGACGATCTGCAAAGGCCCTGCGGGGGCATCCTTGATAACATCCCCTAATAGAACGCTTTCTCGTGTTCGGTTAGGAACCTCTATTCCAACATAGTTGGTTCCCGGGATAGGCGAGAAGATTCTTACACCAGGCGCAGCTAAGGCTAAAGCAATATCATCTTCTAATCCAGTTATTTTGCTTACGCGTACACCTGAAGGTAAATCAATCTTAAATAGTGTGACGGTAGGTCCAGCTACCCATCCAACCACCTTAGCCATAACGCCAAAATCTTCAAGTGAAGCCTGTAAGCACTCACCGGTATCTTTAAGCTCTGCTTCCGTTGCAATGTCGCTTGTTGTTTTCGTTGAAATCGTGAGAAAATCCATGGATGGTAATTCAAATCCATCTGCAGGACGCGGAGTTGCAAGAGGAGTTGCGGGCTCTTTTGGCGTAGAGAGCGAAGGTGTATCGACCTTACGACCAAGTTTTCGTGTAATGGTTTCTGGTTCTTTCCCGACGGGTTCAGGTATAGTGGTGGTTGTAGCTGCGGATAGGCGTGTAGAATTTCGATTTTGCTTTGAGGTTTTGCGCTCTTTCTTTTCATTGATTGGAAGAATGTGCGTCTTTTCTGACTCAGCGTCCCTCTTATGAGGCAAGTTAGAAGGGGAAGCAGATTGGTTGTTTCTGACCTGCGCATAAGGCGCTGCGGCTTGATACGAATTATCGTCTGATTCTCTTGAAAGAATGCGGCTGTCTTGGATTTTTTCAAAAAGTTTTGAGAGCGAGAATCCAATAATAATAAGACCGATAACGATAACGCCAATCATAATAATACATGAGATTAGCTGACCAAAAAGAGTGAGACCTACCCAAGCAATACCTGCACCAATATAGCCACCTCTCGCGGTTAGCTCATTCGTATCGAAAAGACCCTGCGTCGTTCCTAAAACTGTTACAGGAGTGAGGAGTGCCACAAAGGCAAGGACTGCAATAAAGATAACAACAAGCCCAAATGCTACACGCAAGGGCACACGTTCTCTGTCAAAGCGGATAAGGAAACACACTCCTACAATAATTAACACAAACGGGAACATGTATGCACCAAGCCCAAGTCCTAGCTCAAGCGCTTGCGCTAAGAAAGAGGTAATAAGAGCGTTGCTAGGCAAAACGACGGAAACAAACAGGACAACACCCAATAAAAGGAAAACTACACCAGTTATATCTCGGCGTACCCGTTCATCAAAAAGACGCTGGTCGTCTGCTATCTTGTCTGCATTTCTTGATGTTGCTCTCTGCGGTTTTCTCTGTGCGGATGAAGCGACGTTTCTTTTCGAACGAGCTCCACTTTGTTTAGCTTTGGTAGGTTTTGATGAACTACGGGGCACTCCCTGCTCCTTTTTGCAACGTTTATTCTTTATCTTAGGAATACAGTTTAACGAAACCGCATACAATAAAAGGTATGCGGTTGTTAAATCTTTAAACTTCCAATATGTTGATGATTACCATGGGGCGGGATTTAGTTCGCTCCCAAAGAAGTGAAAGTAAGGTGTCACGCGCCGATTTTTTAATTTCTTTTACGCCACCTTGTTTTGCGAGTGCTCGTGAAACTGCATTTTGTATAGCAGTTTGAACTTCACGAGCAAGATAGTAGTCATCACCGCCCGTAATGCCATGCATTTCTATTTGGGCTTCACCCACGAGTGATTTGTTTTGCGAAGAAACAGCGATAGCAACTGCAGCAAAACCCTGTGATGCCAAAGCGCTACGCTCATTAAGAATCTCTTGTGAGGTGTCACCAACTGATAAACCATCAACAAATACGATGCCACTTTGGACGACGTCTCCACGACAAACTCCTCGCACCGATAACTCAAGACTCTCGCCGTTCTCGCAAATAAAAATGTTCTTAGATGCCACCCCAGTTGCTTCTGCAAGCTTAGCATGCGCGCGTAAGTGTGTAGCTTCCCCATGGACGGGCATGAACGCGTGAGGGCGAACTATAGATAAAACCAGCTTAAGTTCCTCCGCGCCAGCATGACCAGAAACGTGAACTCGCGCACGCGTCTTGTCATAGACATCTGCGCCAATTTTTGCAAGTGAATTGATGACGCGAGTAACGGCCTTTTCGTTGCCAGGTACAGGAGTAGCTGAGACGATAACTGTATCGCCTTCGTCAATCGAGATGGTGCGGTGTTCGCCATTTGATATTCGAGCAAGGGCTGATAGAGGCTCCCCTTGACTTCCAGTGCACATAATAACAACTTTATCCGCCGGTAGCCCCTTAAGGTCATAGGCATCAACAATATTAAGATCACTGATTTTTAAATATCCCAGTCTTCGTGCAATATCGGTGTTTTGAATCATTGATCTGCCAGTAACTACAACTTTACGACCATTAGCTACTGCAGCATCGCATATTTGCTGCATACGATGAATATGAGAAGCGAAAGAAGCAATGATAACACGCCCTTTTGCTTGAGAAATTATCTTGGCTAATTCCTTGCCAACTTCTGCCTCGCTAGGGGTGAAGTTGGGGCTCATAGCGTTAGTTGAATCACTCATCATTAAGTCAACTCCCTTTGAGCCAAAGCGTGCAAGAGCGCCAAAGTCAGTCGTTACACCATCGATAGGAGTTTGATCAAGCTTAAAGTCGCCAGTATGCAAGACATTACCAGCAGGGCTTTCGAAGAAAGCACCAACTGCACCAGGAATTGAGTGATTAACGGCAAAAAATTCCACATTCATGCACCCGAGTTTAATTTTATCCCCTGGCTTGATCTCAACTAATTTCGCGTTTTTAATGCGGTGTTCAGCAAACTTACCCTCTATGAGACCGAGTGTCATTTTTGTGCCATAGATAGGAACTTGCCGGTCAAGGTCTTTCATGAGGTAAGGTAGCGTACCCGTGTGGTCTTCATGGCCATGGGTAATTATTATGCCTCGTAGTTTTTCTGCATTTTGCAAGACATAGGTATAGTCAGGCAAAATCAGGTCTACACCAGGGTGGTTGTCATCAGGAAACATCAGCCCGGCATCATCCAATATCATGTCGCCCTTACACTCAAGTGCGGTCATGTTTTTGCCTATTGCATCTAAACCACCCAAGGGAATAATCTTCAAGACAGCACGGGAGTCTTTCTGTCTTGAAGGTGAGTTACGTCGATTTGGTTGGTTGTTTTTAGGTTGTTGATCTTTATTCATATGCTCTTCACGTGTAAGTGAGGGCCGCTTGTGTTCGAGTTGGACATGTTTGTATGACCGCGTAGATTCGTTTTGCTGCGCGGTTTTGTTGTTTCGAGAGTATTGTGATCCTCGCCTTCGAGGTATTTGTTTTGTTTCTTCTGTTTCTCGCTTGTTAGGCGTTTTGCTTTCTTCCATATAGCCTCTTGTCTAAAGATGCTTAGAGCACTCCTGCTTCTCGCATGATGCTTTCTAAGCGATTTGACTGTTCTTTTGTTGCATCTACTAAGGGTAAGCGTACCCCTCCTACAGGGAAATCAAGGAGTCGGAGTGCTTCTTTTACCAGGATTGGATTTGAGGTTTCAAAAAGTCCATCCATCAATGGCAACAGTTTCTCATGTGCCTTAAAAGCTGCATCCCACTCTTGCGCGGCGCATAGGTCAACTATTTCTTTCATACGAAGTGGTGTAACATTTCCTATAGTTGAAATTACACCTACCCCACCCATTTTCATAATCTCGTAGGTTGCAGAGTCATCTCCCGAGTAGACGACGAATCCTTTCGGGGAACCTTCGATAATGGTTCTGATTTGATCCATATTTCCGGAAGCTTCTTTAACGCCAACAACATTTTCAAACTCACATGCTAAACGCAATGTTGTTTCAGCTTCCATGTTAACTACGCACCTGCCTGGAATATTGTAAAGAATAATTGGCAGGTCTACGGATTGCGCAATACTACGGAAATGTTGATAGATTCCTTCTTGGGGGGGTTTGTTATAGTAAGGCACGACACACATAAAACCATCGACGCCAAGCTTGGCAACGTCTTGAGCAAACTCTACGGTGTCAGCTGTGCAATTATCACCCACATTGGCAATAACAGGCACCTTTCCATTTACCGCTTCAACAACAGCGCTAAAGAGTTTCATTTTTTGAGGATAAAATACGGTAGGGCTTTCTCCGGTGGTACCGTTTATGATGATTGAGTCGCTCCCCCCTTCTATAAGGCGAAGTGCTAAGGCTTGCGCCCTCTCTAAATCCAATTCGCGGTTATCGTCAAATGGTGTAACCATAGCAGGAATCAGACGACCGAAAAGAAGCTGTGACATATATCTATCCTTACTCTAGAAAAACGTTCCAAAAAGTAATTGGTTTTATTACGTTTGCATTATCGCATGGAAAATGGAGCTATGCCATGAAGTTTTCTAAACCTACAATTAGCCCTGAACAGTTGGGAACATTTCTAATCCCGAGCAATACTCCAGGCATATAAGAGGTGCGATCCCAAGAATCGTGACGAAGCGTAAGTGTTTGCCCCAGGGAGCCAAATACAATCTCTTGACTCGCAACATAACCCATCGAGCGAACAGCGTGAACAGGTACGCCGTCTACGAGAGCACCACGTGCACCTTGCATACCGTTTAGTTCTGTTTCTTTTCCTGGTGCTGCACTGATACGTCCATCCCTTGCTTCAGAAATCAATTTAGCCGTAACTACTGCTGTCCCGGAAGGCGCGTCTTTTTTGTTACAGTGATGGTATTCGATAATTTCAGCCTCAGGGAAATAAGGAGCTGCTGCTTTTGCAAATTCCATCATCAAGACGGCGCCTGTTGTGAAGTTAGGTGCGTAAAATAGACACGCATCGTTTTGGGCAATTTTGGCAAGGTCTTCAAGAATCTTAGTTGAAAGTCCTGTTGTTCCTACGACACAATTGACTCCAGCAGAAAGTGCACAACGTAAGTTGTCTTCAATAACGTCCGGTTGAGTAAAATCGACAAGCACATCAAAGTAGGATTGTTCTAAAGCTTCTTCGATGCAAGAAAAGACTGGATAGTCTGTTTCATGTGTTTTGTTCGGGTCAATACCGCAGACTAATTCCATTTCTTGATCGGAAGAAACAGCTTCTATAACAGCTTGTCCCATTCGCCCAAAACAGCCAGCAACTGCTACTTTAATCATTATTAGCCTTTCACAGATAGTTTGCGATCATCCTCATGTAGTTGCATTAATGCAGGCAGTAACCTGCTAATTTCCTCAATTAAGGGGCAAGAGACCCGCAAAGGTCTCTTGCAAAGTTTTAAAATACGAAAAGCTTATACGTCGTGACGACGGCGAGGTGTGCGATTATTTCCCGGACGAGAACTGCGACCGGGGCGATTATCGCGACCAGAGTCGCGTTTTTCGTCTGATGTGTTGCTGCCAGCTGGGGCATCAGGCTTATCTAGGCGATCAAGAGATATTTTACCCGTCTTCTGATCAACTTCGATTACTTGAACCTTAACGCTATCACCTAAGTTGAGCACATCTTCAACCTTACCGACACGACCATTCGCTACACGACTAATGTGGAGCAAGCCGTCTTTGCCGGGCGTAAGCTTAATGAATGCACCAAAATCTTTGATGCCAACTACTTCACCGTCAAATTCTTCCCCTACTTCAGGCTCTTTGACGATTCCTAAAATCATAGCTTTAGCTGCGGCACCAGCTTTGCCTTCAACTGCGGCAATATGGATAGTGCCATCTTCTTGAATGTCGATATTGGCACCCGTTTCTTCTTGAATGCCGCGTACAACCTTGCCGCCACTACCGATAACGTCGCGAATCTTGTCAACGGGAATATGGATGGTTTCAATGCGAGGAGCAAACTGAGAAACCTCTTCACGAGGAGCGTCAATCATTTCAATCATTCCATTAAGGATATGAGCGCGTCCCTCGCATGCTTGCTTAAGGGCAGCAGCAAGAATTTCTACCGAGAGGCCGTGTGCCTTGTTGTCCATTTGAAGTGCAGTAATACCTTTTTCCGTACCGCAAACCTTAAAGTCCATGTCGCCGAGGAAGTCTTCAATTCCTTGAATGTCTGACAAAATAACAACATCGTCGCCCTCTTTGATGAGTCCCATAGCTATACCGGACACCGGTGCTTTAATTGGTACACCTGCATCCATAAGTGCTAGTGAAGAGCCGCAAGCTGAACCCATAGATGAGGAGCCGTTCGATTCTAAAACCTCAGACACAACTCGGATTGCGTAAGGGAATTCGTCTTCGCTGGGCAACACGGGCATTAAAGCTCGTTCAGCGAGAGCGCCATGACCAATCTCGCGACGCTTAGGGGCTCCCAT
>CAYJGC010000007.1:0-17400 GCA_964369725.1 uncultured Eggerthella sp. | reverse complement strand
AAGCTCGTTCAGCGAGAGCGCCATGACCAATCTCGCGACGCTTAGGGGCTCCCATGCGTCCAGCTTCACCTGTGCAATAAGGGGGGAAATTGTAGTGATGCATGTAGCGCTTTCCCTCTGCGGGATCAATCGTGTCAAGACGCTGCCACTCGTTTAACATGCCGAGTGTGCAAATAGAAAGAACCTGAGTCTGTCCGCGCTGAAAAAGACCGGAGCCATGAACGCGTGGAAGATAGCCTGGCACAATGTGAAGCGGGCGAATTTCAGCCGGTCCGCGCCCGTCAACACGTTCTTTAGTTTCGATAACCATGGCACGCATAGCTTTCTTCTCAAGACTCTTAAGTGCAGCGGGGATATCACTTTTCCATGCCGCGAGTTCTTCGTCTGAAAACTGTTCTGTCTTAATACGCTCTTTAAGAGCTTCAACATTACTCATGCGTACTTGTTTGTTAGGATCACGCAAGGCTGCTGACATGTCAGCAAAGAATGGGTTGATGCGCTCAGCAATTTCAGGCGCAGCTACGTGAACAGGCCATTCAACAGGCGTGATTTCGACGCGCTCCAAGAAACGCTGTTGAGCTTCACAAAAAGCAGCAATAGCCTCCTGACCAAACGTCATAGCAGCTAACATATCTTGCTCAGATACTTCTTCCGCGCCAGCTTCAACCATAGTAATACATTCAGGTGTACCAGCGATGGTTAGCTCGAGATCAGACAGAGCTTCTTCTTCAAAGCTGGGGTTTACAATAAATTCACCTGTCTCAGTATTTCGTCCGATGCGCACGCAAGCTGCAGGGCCATCGAAAGGAGCTGCGCCAATCATGAGAGCAGCGCTTGCGCCCATAACACAGATGGTGTCTGGTTGATGTGTTCCATCAGCAACCAAAGTCGTGCAGACAATATGAACTTCACGTTTAAAACCTTCAGCAAAACCAGGACGTATAGGACGGTCTACCATGCGAGCGGTGAGTGTTCCTTTGTCAGAAGGGCGTGCTTCACGCTTTAGATAGCCGCCAGGGATGCGCCCTACCGCATACATTTTTTCAATAAAATCGACGGTTAGAGGAAAGAAATCGTAGTCTTTTTCTTGTTTCGATATAACCGCTGTTACCAAGACGGTGGTGTCGCCCTGTGAAACGAGAACCGACCCGGTAGCTTGTTTAGCAAGCTCCCCTGTTTCTAGACGATATTCCTTACCGTATAGTTCAAAGGTCTCAACGATTTTTTGCATAATGGAATCTTTCTCTTTCTTACGAGCCGTAGTGCCCGTAAGCTTCTTCGGCGAAAAGGTACTCACATTCCCTTATCGCCGCGATTAGTCTCACCCTTGTGTTTCCAACCGCTAGTTAAAAAGCCCGCCGAAGCGGGCTTTTAGGCACTTAGATATTGTCACGAATACCGAGCTTTTTGATGAGTATACGATACTCTTCAATGTTGCGGTTCTTGATGTACTTAAGTAAACCACGACGCTTACCGATAAGCATCATGAGACCGCGGCGGGTGTGATTATCCTTCTTGTGAACCTTCAAATGCTCAGTTAGGTTACGAATACGCTCTGACAGGATAGCAACCTGTACTTCTGGATTGCCTGTGTCAGACTCGTTCTTACCAAACTCTTTGATAAGCTCTTCAGTGCGCTCTTTGCTAATACTAAAACTATTAGGCATGTCTCCACCTTTCCTGCATGCACTTCTTGCACGCTATCTTAATTCGCTTTCCTCTGAGTAAACAAGCGGTGGACGAATGTAAACTAAGCGGAAAGTAACTGCATTGTTGCAGCCCTCAAATTATAGTCGAGTTAAGAGTTGTTTAATCTGAAAATCTTAAGTCCCACAGCATGCCCACAAATACAAGCCGCTACTTAGCAAGTTGCGCTTCCTTGAGTGCTTTTACGAGCTGATCACCGCAAGATGTAGGACGAGGTCCGCAGGTTGTTCCTTCGAGCAAATTGGCAACTTCCTCAACCGACTTTCCTTTTACTAAGGTAGACACACATTTGAGATTTCCGTCACAACCACCCTCAAAAGAGACGCTTTCGATAATGTCACCTGTGAGATTTACCTCAATTAAGCGCGAGCATACGCCTTTCGTTTTGTAATGATACATATTTTTCACTTTCTAATATAGTCCACACGTAAACAAAAAATTGAGTGATTTAATATTCACTCCAATATGTTCCCTAATCCATGTCTGCAAGAATCTTAATACGAGAAACGACACACGAGGGTCTATTTGCAAAGATTTTATCTCAGCAAACGTAGAGTAGAGCAAAATTTTACACCAGCCAAGGGTGGAGGCAGGATACAATTCAAACTGGGCGTAAGAACAACAGGAATTACACATCACGCCCCCATCGATTACTGAAAAAGGAATTGATGCTTGCGAAGAGGTGTCAATAATTGGTAACCCGCATGCGACACAACTCACAAGATTAGGCTTAAATCCCAGAAAAGCCAACGCTTTAAGCAGATGAGCTGCGCAGATGCTTGGAGCATATGCAGATTCTGAGTTTTCAAGAGTCGAAAGCGCTTTTTGACTCAAAGGAAATATTTGAGAATTCTCAAGATCTTCGAGGCTTGCGCGCTCAAGCAATTCAACCATAGGTGCAGCGCAAGCGGAAAGTTCCATATTAAATCGCAAGCTTGCATGACCATCCACCAGACGAACCTCTTTAACGATGTCGAGATTTCGTCCCTTAGCTGCAAGGATATCTATCTCTGAAAACAATTCTATACGGGAAGCAAAGGAGCTCGTTGGTTTTCGAGCTCCTTTTGCTATTGCGCGAATTTGTGCACCATTTGTGGTGAGGAGCGATATGATAAGATCTGATTCACCCAACTTTGTTTTTCGTAAAACAATTCCTGTTGTAGAATACGTTGGCTGAGCCACATTGTTTCCTAGTAGATGTTAACCACATTGTTTGAACTATCCCAAACAATGGTTCCTGATATTTGCTTGCGTGAACCATAAACTACTTCGCCGTCACCGAGTGTTGTTACACCGCTACCAGTGATAGTAAATGCTACCGTGTCATCCCCCTTGTACGTAACTCCGTCTACACTGCGCAGTGCATAGGTGGTTCCGTTAAGGACAATATTTGACCCTGTAAGGCTTGACAAATAGTCCCAGGTAAGAGACTCGAGTTCCGCACCTCTATTAAGCGAGAGGTTTATGGTAACCGTAGTACCTGACGCAAGCTTGGTGCCGGCGACCGGATCTGTTCCTAAGATGGTGCCCGCTTCGACAGAGTTATCATAAATATATTGCGTTGCAGCAACAAAAGAAGCTTCTTCAATCAGGAGCTTTGCTTCCTCAAGCGATAGACCCGAAATATCGGGCACTAGGTAAGGCTCAGCGACCGACACTTCAATAGCGGTATCAACGGTAATCTTTTCTCCCGCTTCAGGAGTTACGCTTAAAACAATTCCTTCACGTTCGTCAGATTTTACCGTAACAACGTTTACGTTAGTAAACCCGGTTGAGGTCAAAAGATTCGTAGCTTCATCGCGTTGCATGCCAACTACCTCGGGCATGATAGGTGTTTGTGAAACATTGATAAGTATCTCTGAACCGCTTTCAATGCGAGAACCAGGTGCGGGATCCATAGATAAAACCAGACCTTCAGGTTCGCTAGAGATTACATTTCTTATGGTTACCTTAAATTCTTTGCTCTCAAGCGTGTAGGTTGCATCTATTTGCGTCATGCCTTCTACATTTGGAAGCGTTTTGCCTCCCCATAATTCAAGGTAATAGGTAGCTCCTGCTACTCCTGCACCTAATAAGACAAGGATAAGGAGGGTAATTGCAATAATTTTCCCTTTTCCGCCTTTCTTGTTAGGTTCTTCAGGTGCGCGGAATTCTTTTTTTTGATCTTCTTGATTATCTCCTACGCGTGGAATTTCCATTGTTGCACCTGTGCGCCAATTGTTTTTTGGAGGAACATACGTAGAATCAACAAGGCACTCATCTATCCCTGTTAGATCTGCAGTTTTAGCAGGATCGGTTGAAGAAGGAGCCCCTTTTGGTATGAATTCTAGTAGTTCACTCTCCTGTTTTGTGGTATCAATCTTCGCACTTGCCTCTTTAGTAAGCTCCTTTGAAGGCTCATTACTATCTTTTGAATTTAATTCATCAAGCGTGATTGCAGGAATGTGCTCGGGTGTTAAAGGTGATACGGCTTCAGATTGCTGAAGAGCACTTTGGTCAACCTGAGCAGTAATTTCAGGAATATTGCTTAAGCTAGATTTTGATTCATCGCGCAGTGGGTCATCGTTAGATAGCTGACTTTCTCGTGCCGCCTCGGCTATTTTGCCCGAAAGTGGCATCCCGCACTCATTGCAAAATTTAGCAGTACTCGTATTTTCAGAAAGACAATGCGGGCAATTCATTCTTGCTTACTCCCTCAGATATGGTAAAAAACAAATTTTAGCTGAATAACCACCATAAAAAGGGTAAAACCAACGAATATTCACTTCATAACAATACCTGCAGAACTTTTTGGGTGAAATGTACCAATTTGCATTTGTTAGCGCAGTGATTTACAGTCCTTCACCATAACCGAAGCGTCTAATCTGATTCGCGTCCCTGCGCCAATTTTTACGCACTTTGACGGAAAGGTCTAAAAATACTTTCGTTCCCAAGAGCTGCTCTAGATCCCTACGCGCTTCGGAGCCGATTTTTTTAATTGCTGAACCTTGCTTTCCTATAATAATCCCTTTTTGACTATCGCGTTCAACATATATCCGCGCAAAAATTTTATTGAGGTTTTTTCTACGGTCGTAAGCCATTTCTTCCACTTGAACCCCGATAGCATGAGGTACTTCGTCCGAAAATGAACGTAATATCTTTTCACGAATAAATTCTGCAACTACTACTTCTACGGGTTGGTCTGTTTCCATCTCGGCAGGAAACCATGCTGGGCCTTCGGGTAAAAAATATACCACCTCTTCAATAAATGCGTCCACATTTTTCCCCGTTTGAGAAGATAAGCCTACCATTGCGTCCCAGTTAGCGAGCTCTTCTGCTGCTGCTCGCTGTGCATAAAGCTGCTCTTTATTAACCACGTCAGTCTTAGAAAGCACGCAAATTTTCTTTGAAGAAACGCGCGCTAATTGCTGAGCTACCCACTTATCTCCTCGGCCAACAGGTTTTGAGGCGTCAATAAGCATGGCTACTACATCAACTTCGGTAAGCGCTTTGAGCGCCGATGTATTGAGCTCTTCTCCCAAAGCATCTTCAGGCTTATGAAGTCCCGGCGTGTCAACAAGTATCATCTGATAGCTGTCTTGCGTGTAGACAGCACGAAAGCGATGCCTTGTGGTTTGTACGGTATTTGAAGTTATGGCTATTTTTTTCCCCATAATTGCATTAAGTAACGTAGATTTACCTGCATTTGGACGACCAATAAGAGTTACAAATCCTGATTTAAAATGTTCGCTCTTGCTCATAATGATTACTCTTTTCAGATAGGATTAGGCAGCAAACAATCGTAAAGCTGCAGGGATATACACAACAAAAGCAACTGCTATGGCGGCTAATGAAAATACCAAGACAGCAGCCGCAGAACAGTCTTTTGCGCGTTTTGCTAGCTCATGGTAGTCGGGTGACACTAAGTCAACAACTGATTCGAGGGCGGTGTTGAAGCATTCTGCCGCAAAAACTGCGGTTATACATAACACAACTGCTGCCCATGAATAACCTTCTATTTGAAGAAATAGACCTAAAGCAATTGCTCCGAGGGCAGCAATGAGATGAATCTTCATATTTCGCTGAGTTTTCACTACATAGGCAAAACCACTCCAAGCGCACGAAAAAGCTTTCAATAACGAAAATCTCTCTTTGAGACCTTTATGAGCGTGGTTGCGGACAAAAGAGTCTTCGGAAACTTCTGTTAATTTACTAGAAGGTTTGAAATCCTTTTCGTAATTGCTCTCCCTATTCATGGCCTACAGTATCCTTGCTACGGTTAGTGTTTGCCATGCGACCACGCCTCAAGTAGCTCAGCCTCTCGACTTTCCATTACTTCAGCTTCGTCCTCTTCGATATGGTCGTAGCCACACAAATGAAGCAACCCGTGAACAAGGAGCAAGCTGATTTCCTCTTCAAATGAAGTTCCAAACTCGCGTGTTTGTTGTAGCGCAACATCAGGAGCAATAACTACGTCTCCGAGTTCATAGAGCGTCTCTTCAGCAAGGGTCATAGCAGCAAGTTCATCATCCATGCCATCTGACTCAAAGGACAAAACGTCGGTAGGCCCTTCCTTTAGTCGGTAACGTTCGTTAAGTTCCGAAATAACCTCATCAGCAACGAAGCTGATGGATACTTCAGAATTAGCAGGTTTTTTTTCAGAAGTTAAAACGTATTTTGAAAGCTCATGTAGCGGCAGCTTTTCAAGATCTTCTCTACGATAATTATAATTAATATGCACATCCATAGGATTATCCCTTCTGTTCTGCCTTTTCATAGGCGGCAACTATGGCACCCACCAAGGAATGACGTACCACATCTCTTCCGGAAAATTCACAAAATGCTATATCGTTTACTTCATCTAAAATGCTCCGAACACTTTTTAAACCAGAAATTCCACGCGGAAGATCCAGTTGTGTTACATCACCTGTGACAACCATCTTCGACCCAAACCCTAGTCTGGTAAGAAACATCTTCATTTGTTCTGGAGTGGTATTTTGAGCTTCGTCCAGTATGATAAAACTATCATTGAGCGTTCTGCCTCGCATAAAAGCTAAAGGTGCTATTTCTACCACACCACTTTCAATGAGCTGACCTACTCTTTCCCTGTTTGACATGTCAAAAAGGGCATCATAGAGTGGTTGAATATAGGGGTCAATTTTTTCTTCAAGGGAGCCCGGTAAAAAACCTAGATTCTCCCCTGCCTCTACTACCGGTCGCGTAAGGATTATTCGTCCAATCTCTTTGCGCTTGAGAGCTGCTAATGCCATAGCCATAGCAAGATAGGTTTTACCGGTACCAGCAGGACCAATGCCAAAAGTAATAGTATTGCTCCTAATGGCGTCAACATAGTGCTTTTGACCCACAGTTTTTGGTCTTATTGCGCGCCCTCGATACGTAAGCAATACATCATCGTGAAGAACTTTCGGCGAAAATTCAGCCGTGTGTAACATATCTATAGATCGCTTGATATCGCGCTCTGTTAGCTCTTCTCCGTCTTCAACCGCCTTTATAAGGTGATGAAACAATGTGCTCAAGATTTCTACCTCTAACTGCTCCCCCTTCAGTGTGATTTCATTCCCACGAATGGTAATGCGCGACGTAAAGGTATTTTCTATCAGGTGAAGAAAGCTGTCTGAAGGGCCTACTATGTTAGCCATGCTAAGATTTTGAGGCGTAGTTAGGGTGATTTGAGTGGTATTAGTCATATATGTATTGTACCACGAGCTGACAATAACCTGCTGTTATTATATGAAGCTTGATACGATTACAGGCAAACGAGCAAACAAGCTTGAGAAAGTTATTCACCTCGTCAAAGCGTTTTCGTAGCTGACTTAATAAAATTTTTGCTAAGCAACAAAGTAGGGGAAATATAGTGTTTTCTTAAACAAGAGTTACCTCTACCAGGGAGCCCACAGTTGCGCTTTGAGGAGCTTTTAGCTCATAGTAGCTTTCAGATGTAGCTACGTTGCTCTCTTCAATCAATGCAAGCTCACGTGTCCCCGCTCTCTTTTTACGTTCTTGTTCTCTTATGGTGTGAGTGGCTTGGCGTAAGACTTGTGCGCGTTTGGTTTTAATAGGCGGATCAATTTGATCAGCTCGAAGTGCAGCAGGGGTACCCTCTCTGCGTGAATAGGGGAAAACATGTACCTTTACAAAGCGACATCTCCTTACCGCTGCTAAGGTTTGGTCGAAATCTTCATCCGTCTCACCAGGAAAACCAACAATTATATCGCTTGACAAAGCTAATTGAGGAATCCGCTCGTAAAGCTTTTTAACCAGATCAAAGTACTGTTGTGCGGTATAGGGACGAGCCATCTCTTTAAGAATCTTAGCGCTTCCAGATTGCAGTGGTAAATGAAGATGTCTGCATATTCGCCCACTGCTGTTTGCCAGCAATTCTATCAATTCATCAGTGATATCACACGGTTCAATACTTGAGAGCCTATATCGTGTAGGCATGTCGTCTTTTTGTATGGCAGCTGTTTTATCTAAAATGCGTGAGAGTAAATCATGAAGAAGCACCGGTGATTTTTCTCTCGAGGAGTGGTCGTCATACGAACCTAAGTTAATGCCTGTTAAAACAATTTCTTTAACTCCTGCCTCACATAGTGAGATGCATTCTTGGATGATGCTGTCAGCAGACCTGCTGACAGCTGGACCGCGCGCAATGTGGACAATACAAAACGTACAAGCATTATTGCATCCGTCCTGTACTTTTACGCCTACACGTGTTCGAAACGGTTCGCCTACCGCTAAAAGCGAGCTGTGAAAATGCTCATAATAATTCGTCGTCGAATCATCCCAGGTTCCCGCTTGAATAAGGGAGAGTAACTCTCCTTTTGCTACTACAGAGACTCTTGAATCAAGGGATGTGTATGCATCGGGATCTATGGCTACGGCGCAACCAGTTACCACTACCTGAGCTAATGGAGCTAAGCGGAGTGCGCGTCGAACTGCTTTGCGAGTCTTTTTTTCTGCCTCGCCAGTTACGGTACAGGTGTTAACGATTACTACTTGAGCCTCATCTGGTTCAGTCAGATTGTTTTTGCGTGCAAGAAATGCGGCAGTAAAGGTATCGGACTCAACTCTGTTAACCTTACACCCAAGATTGATTATGGAAAAATTCACCAACAATATCCTATCGCTATACTTCGAAGTCCTGAGAAACCAGAGTCGATCTCATCATGTTTCGAAGTTCGTGCAGTACAATAGCTGGAGCCACAATGGCTGCCGTTTCGGTTCGCAAAATGGAAGGTCCAAGTGTTATAAGATGTGAACGATTGCTGCAAGAGAGCAATGTGTCGACCTCTTTCTTCGTTAAGCCTCCCTCAGGCCCTATTACAATAGCAATACGCGCATCCTCAGGATGACACGTACAGGAAGACAAGCTGCGAGTCAGAGCATCGTGCAGTTGTGCAGTCTCGGGGGCTTCTTCCCAGCATATAAGTATTGCAGTAGCTTGGGCAATCAATGCGCATGTTTCAACGAGCGATTTTGGGTTAGTCACTTCGGGTACCACTCGTTGACCTGACTGCATAGCTGCACTTTTGGCAATAGATTGCCACCGTTGCGTTTTTCCCAAAGCTTTCTTTTCGTCTAATTTTACTATCGAACGCTCACAAGCCAAGGGTATAAATGCGCTCACACCTAATTCTGTTGCGTGACGAATGATAGTGTCCATCTTATCTCCTTTTGCTAATCCCTGCACAAGGAGTATTTCAGGATTACCGTTATCGTCTTCAACGTGACAAGCAATGCGGACTTTAAGAGCAGCGGTCTCAAAAGAAACAATTTCGCACTCGAAATAGTCCTTAACAGCATCAACAACGGCGATATGCTCACCTGGCTGAAGTCTCAATACGCGCGCATGCTTTAAGTCTTCGTCGCTTAACCTTAAAACGAACTGCTCTTCTGATTCAAGTGAAAGCGCTTGGTTGTCGAGAAAAAACTGAGATAGTGACATTAATTCCTCCTGCATAGAGAATGCACGGGTGTAGAGCACCCAAAACTCTGTAAAGAGTGCGGAGGTACTTTAAAACAACAGCGGATAGTTTCAGATGAAATCATAGCGAGAACGAGCTTCATAACATCTAGTGAAAAACGTCACGTAATTTTTGGAGAGGCGAGCGACCTTCTGTGACATGCTCCCCCATTTCCTCGGCA
Organism: uncultured Eggerthella sp.; assembly: GCA_964369725.1. GTDB lineage: Bacteria > Actinomycetota > Coriobacteriia > Coriobacteriales > Eggerthellaceae > Paraeggerthella. The sequence goes on along the minus strand of CAYJGC010000007.1, from coordinate 7,548 downwards.
AGCTCCTCAAGAATTTCACGTTGTTTCTTAGTGACTTTCTTGGGTACAACTACCGCGATATGAACATACATATCTCCACGCAGGTCGCTTCGTAAGCGAGGCATACCAACATTTTTCACCCGGATCGTTTGATCGTTTTGACAACCCTCAGGGATGCGAACTTTAACTTTTTCTTCTTCAAATATGCCATCTACCTCTATTTCAGCTCCAAGGGTAGCTTGTACTATTGAGATTTCTGCTCTCGCATGAAGATCATCTCCGTCTCGTTCGAAAAATTCGTGCGCCAGAATACGGCAGGTTACAATAAGGTCACCAGGCCGTGTGCCCTGTATCCCAGCTTCGCCAAATCCTGAAACGCGTAACTGCTGAGAGTCGCGAATCCCCGCTGGAACCTCTACGGTTACACGTTGACGATCAGGAATGCGTCCTTGACCGTTACATTCCGGGCATGGATTTTCAATCGAGTGACCCGAGCCCGCACATGCTTTACACGTTACACTAGATTGCATATTGCCCAAAAAAGTTTGCTGTACGGTTACTACGCGCCCCTGTCCATTACATTCTGAACAGGTGATTTCCTTTCCGTTCTCGCCTAATCCTGTTCCCTCACAGTCAGGGCAAGGCGCAAGGCGATCATAGACGATTTCTTTTTTTACTCCCGTAGCAGCTTCTTGCAGAGTGATACGTAGTCCCACGCCCATGTCGCGACCTTCTTTTCGTGCAGCTGGGCGACCACTATCCTGGCCGCCAAAAAAGGAGCTAAAGATATCTCCCATACCAAAGCCGCCGCCAAACAAATCTTCTAGGTCGACGTAGTTTCCTCCATAGGGACTTGATCCCCCTGCTGCACCGGGAATAGTGCCAAACCTATCGTACTGTGCACGTTTTGTTGTGTCTGATAATACGTCATACGCTTCGTTTAGTTCTTTGAATTGATCCTCAGCCTCAGGTGCCTTATTTATATCTGGGTGAAGTTCACGTGCGCGACGACGAAAAGCTTTCTTTATCTCATCTTCGCTTGCATCTTTTGAAACTCCTAAAATCTCATATAGATCTTTAGCCATCTTTTTATTAAAACCTTCCTACTTAAACACAATACTGACGCGTAAATTTTTATATATCTTTTAGAGTTAAACTAGCCATACGAACTGCTCGTATGACTTTTGAATAATCCATGCGAGTTGGACCGACAACCGCCACAATGCCTGCGGATTCTCCCCGTCCATAACTACTTGCTACAACTGAGACACCCGATAAGGCAACCTCATCGTTTTCGCTACCGATACGCACAAAAGGAGTATCGGTTGATTTTTGGGCTGTTTCATCAAGGATGTGGAGCAATACTGTGTCGTCTTCGAGCATTTGCATGACAGGAAGCAGAGACTGCGACTGACTGAACTCAGGCTTACTCAAAAGAGAACTTACGCCTACTTGGTGCGTGCGCGCAAGGCCACTTTCGTGCAAGCAGCATAAAACTTCATCGAGAGCCATACGAACAAGGGGGTCATGATGTGCTTGCGAGATACTTTTTGCCAAACCTTGCTCAATCTCGTGTAGAGACTTTCCCGTAAAGACTTCACTTAAAAATAGCTGGACACGCGCAAGGTCATCGCTAAGCACTTCATAAGCAAAATCCATCTGACGATTAAATACCTGACCGTCTTCGGTAACCAAAATGACCAAAGCGCGAAAAGTGGTTAATTGAACGAGAGAAATTTGCTTGATTTGCAGATTAAGGACTGATGGAGCAATAACAATTGACAGACAGTCGGTTAAACGCGTTAGCGCTGCTGAAGTTTGTTCGATTAAAGAGTCCAATTCGGTTGCACTACTGCGGAGTTTTTCAGCTAAAGAGCGGGCTTCTTTATCTTCCGAAGCAAGCTCTGTCTCTAAAAGTTCATCTACGAAAGCACGATAGCCGTAATCCGTAGGAATTCTCCCGGCAGAGGTATGTGGCTGCACAATGTAACCATCGTCCTCGAGTACTGAAAGTTCATTACGCACAGTTGCGGGACTTACGCCGAGTTGATATCGCTGAGTAAGCGTGCGTGATCCTACGGGAAGCGCACGTGCAACATATTCCTCTATAAGAGCTGCAAGAACCTTTTGCCTTCTGTCAGAAAGCACGTGCCCCACCTTTCACTTGAGAATTTCTTGTAGATGTCTAACGTTGACGTACTATTTTAGCAGCCTAACATCGAGAGTGCTAAAATAATTTAAAGAAACATGAAAAGAGACTTCTCAGGACAGGCATGTTGGGTTTCTCCCCTTTTAAACACACACTAAGGTAATAAACAGGCATATATGTCTGACTAAAGCATCCTTACTATTGGAAATGGTTCAATTTTCTACGGTGCTAAATCATACAGCGCGCCATATAGCTCATTACCACAAAGCCACCCTTTTTCCGTAGGTTGCCAGCGCTTTTGGCTGTGTGTTATCAAGCCTTCTTGTTCGAGATTTTGTAGTGTTTTGTAAATATCTTTCAGGTGAGTATAGGCTCTGTCGACTTGCTTTTCTGATACACCGCATGAGAGCCTCATGCCAAGCATGAGATCCTCTGCAGCCATTTGCGCTGGATTGAGGTCATCGGTAACGCGGCCATCTTGAACACGCATACGTCTCTCTTTATTTTGAGTCATAGTTGCAGCACTACGTCCTACCCCTAAATAAGGTATCCCTGTCCAATAGGTACTATTGTGCTTTGACTCATATCCTTGTTTAGCATAATTCGCTACTTCATAACGAAGAAAATCTGCTTTTGTAAGAAGAGAAGCGGCAAGTTGCATACAGGCAGCTTCATGATCCTCTTCAGGTGCTCTCATTTCTCCGGAGAGAATTTTTCGCTCAAAAAGCGTATTAGCTTCAATCGTGAGGGGATATACGCTGACATGTTTTACACCAAGATCTATAGCTTTTTGCAGGCTTGCTTCAAAAGATGAACTGCTTTGGCCGGGAATTCCACACATCAAATCTATGCTTACATTGTCTATATACTGGAGTGCCAAATCGATCGCAGCCTGTGCCTGTTCAGAGGAATGTGCACGTTGAAGCACCCTAAGGACTTCTGTATCGAAGCTCTGTACACCTAAAGAAAGTCGATTGACGCCAAGGAGCTTAAGACCGTTTACAAGCTCCTTGTTAAAGCTTTCTGGATTAGCTTCTACCGTAAATTCCACCGTTTCATCTATCACAACCCAGTTCTTAATTTCTTCTATAATGCGACATAACCGGCTGATACCTATAAAACTTGGTGTGCCGCCACCGAGGTAAATTGTTTCGATTGACGAGAGCATTCCCTCATTACCCTTAGTTGCAATTTGATCTACCACCAAGGATACATATTCGTCAATTTCAGGTGACTGTCGAGGAGTTTCTGCGGTAATAAAATCGCAATAAGCGCATCGCTTTACACAGAAGGGTATATGAATATAAAGCGCTTTATAAGGATCATGAGGCATGGTTTGACCTTTCAAGGGAGTATCAGTACCTAATTACTGCCATACGCTAAAAGCTCATCAAAGACTCTGTCGAAATCTTCAACGGTACAACAGCTGTTGATATTTGCGCGAGCTGCACAAGCACCAGGAAGACCCGCAAGGTACCACATTGCATGTTTTCGCATGCGTACAATCTGCTTACCTTCGCATCGAGAGAGCAGTTGGGCGTGTTTGCGCGCAAGTGCTATTCGCTCACAAGCATGAGGAGCAACAGGAATTGAATCACTTTGTAGAGATGCCCTTATCTGCTCAAAAAGCCAGGGGTTTCCCTGCGCACCGCGCCCTATCATAATAGCGTCGCAATTTGTCTTTTCTAGCATAGCAAGAGCGTCGACAGCGTAGCGTATGTCACCGTTTCCAACAACAGGGATTGAGACGGCTTCCTTGACACGAGCTATAACACCCCAGTCGGCGACTCCGCGATACATTTGCTCAGAGAAGCGCCCATGAACTGCAACAGCAGAAGCTCCAGCGTCTTCCAAAATGCGCGCAAACTCAGGCGCTGTTTCATCATTCATTGACCATCCACGACGAAACTTTACGGTAACCGGGTGACTTACGGAATTGGTAACACTCTTTACAATTTCTGTAGCTAGAGCAGGCGTTTTCATGAGGGCCGAGCCATCGCCTTTAGAAACGATTTTCCTCGCTGGGCAGCCCATATTGATATCAAGATAGGCAAGGGCATCTCCCATTTGCTCTTCAATCCATGCAGCCTGCGCGGCCATAACATGAGGTTCATGACCAAATAATTGAACGGCAACGTGCGTTTCACCAGGTGCCAAATCGAGTAAATGACGTGTTTTTTGGTTCGCGTAGGATAACCCTTTTGCCGAAACCATTTCTGTATAAGTTAAGTCGGCTCCAAAATCTTTACAAATTGAGCGAAAAGCTTTATCGGTTACGCCTGCCATAGGAGCAAGCAACACTTTGTGTTTCTTAAAAAAATTATACATGTTTCAAAACCTTAGCTTAACAGCTGAAGGAGACCCATTCCCGCGAGGATAGCTAAAGTGATGACACCCATAACAACCAAGAGACATCCGCATCCTAAGGCAGTTTTTGTGTTACGAGAGAGTCTAGCTTGTTCCTTGTCGCGTGCAATTTTTTTATCATTAAATGGATCATCGAGCCAATCATAATCTCCTATATTTTTATTGAGCATAGCCTACTTACCTCATAGCTTCCCTGCTAGCATGATTTACTCGTCCACCTTCAAAATAGCCATAAATGCTTCTTGTGGAACTTCGACATTTCCAATATTTTTCATTCGTTTTTTACCGGCTTTTTGCTTTTCTAGCAATTTGCGTTTACGGCTGATATCTCCGCCGTAGCATTTTGCTAATACATCTTTTCTCTTTGCTTTAACAGTTTCTCGTGCAAGGACGCGCCCTCCAATTGCAGCCTGGATAGGAACCTCAAACATTTGACGCGGGATGATTTCTTTGAGCTTTTCAGTAAGAATCTTGCCTCGGTCATAAGCTTTATCTTTATGCACAATGAAAGACAGTGCATCTATAGGCTTTCCCGATAGAAGAATATCAAGCTTGACGAGTTGAGATGGCTTGTATCCATCGAATTCATAATCGAGAGAAGCGTATCCCTTTGTGCTGGATTTTAATTTATCGAAGTAATCCATTATGAGTTCTGACAAGGGTATCTCCCATAACAATTCGACCGTGGTTGCTGAGAGATAATTCATGGTAACAAACGTACCTCTACGCGCTACCGTCAGTTCCATAACTGCACCTACATAATCTGGTGGAATGAGAATCTTTGCTTTCAGGTACGGCTCTTCAATAAACTCTATTTCGCCCGGGTCTGGCATTTCTTGAGGCGAATGCAGAGAAAGCATGGTGCCGCCCTGCTTGTAAACGTGATACTCCACGGAAGGAGCTGTTGCTAAAAGATCAAGGGCGAATTCTCGTTCAAGGCGCTCTTTGATAACTTCCATATGCAAAAGACCGAGGAAACCAACGCGAAAACCAAAGCCTAATGCATGAGACTTTTCCGCCTCCCACACTAAAGCGGGATCATTGAGAGATAACTTTTCTAAGGCTTCTTTGAGATTTTCATACTGATCGCCGTCAATAGGATAAAGGCCGGTGTAAACCATGGGCTTTGCTTCGCGATATCCTGGAAGAGGCTCTTCCACTCCTCCTAAAGCACTCGTGATAGTGTCACCAACCTTGACCTGCGTAACATCTTTAAGTCCCGTAACTAAATAGCCAACCTCCCCAACGGTGAGTGCCGACATTGGAGTTTCCACTGGACGTCGCGCACCTACTTCCTCTGCTTGAGCCTGCGCACCCGTTGCGAGCATGAGTAGCCGGTCTCCCTTTTTCATGGAGCCGTCTACTATGCGCACTAGAGCGACAACACCTCGGTAGGCATCAAAATAAGAGTCAAAAATGAGCGCGCGAAGAGGAGCGCTTGTATCGCCGGTTGGAGCGGGGACATTGTATACAACAGCTTCGAGAAGTTCATGCACGCCTACACCTGTTTTCCCCGACGCCAATACGGCATCGTCAGCAGGAATCGCAAGACTATCTTCAATTTCTGCACGAGCGTTTTCTGGCTCAGCTGCAGGTAAATCAATTTTGTTGATTAAAGGGATGATCTCTAAATTTGCATTCATAGCCATCATTGCGTTGGCTACTGTCTGTGCTTCAACGCCTTGGGTTGCGTCAACTACTAAGACAGCACCCTCACAAGCAGCAAGACTCCGACTTACTTCATAGGTGAAATCGACATGTCCCGGGGTGTCAATCAGATTAAATTGATATGTTTGCCCATCGTCTGCTTGGTAATCAACCCGTACTGCCTGGCTTTTAATGGTAATGCCGCGCTCTCGTTCTATATCCATACTGTCGAGGAGTTGTGCCTGCATATCGCGGCTAGAGACCGTTCCAGTAAGCTCTAAAATACGGTCTGATAAAGTTGATTTACCATGATCAATGTGTGCGATAATGGAAAAATTTCGTATACGTGTAGGGTCGGTTGCCATAATCCATCTTTCAAAATACATCCCTTAAGGGGAGTTCGGGTTAAACGCCGTTTATTTTACCCTATTAAAACACTTTGTATGTGATGGTGAGGTGAGTTTAAGGCATGCTGCATCAGATATTATCAAAAAACTATGCAAACATGGAGAGTTTTTAAGCAGGAAAAAAAGTTCGTGCATTCTCGCAGATAGTTTGCTATCCTAACTAATCGTGTATCCGGCATTACGTAGGCATGATGGGTTTTCATCATCGAATCGGCAGACGAGGCTGCAATTTACGAATCGTAAAGCTGGGTGACCGGTAGGTCAAAGAAGTAGAAAAATCCCGACTACTTCACCACGCATTCAGTACATGCTTTGTCTAAGCAAGGTGTAGTTCTTCGTGAATGTTGTGTGTAGCGCCGGCGCCAAGTGAAATGTGCGTAGCACTGGAAACACAGGGAGCATGGGCTCATATAACTAACAACGTGATTCATTGGAGGAAACACAAACATGGCAAATATCAAAAGCCAAAAAAAGCGCATTATCACAAACGAAAAAGCTCGTTTACGTAATCGCGCAGTAAAGTCTCAGATTAAAACCGCTACCCGCCGCGTAAAAGACGCTGTTGCCGCAGGCAATGGTGCTGAAGCTTTCGCTGCTGCTATGGCTACCTGCCGCTTGCTCGACAAGGCCGCTTCTAAGGGCGTTATCCATAAAAATCAAGCGGCAAATCGCAAAAGCGGTATCATGCTTCTTATTAAGGACGTAGCCACAGAAGCTGATCGTGCGGCATATGTAAAGCCTGTTCACAAGCAACCAGGTAACGTTGGTTCAAAGAAAGCAGCTCGCAAAGCTGCAAAGCAGGCTGAAGTTGAAGCTGCCGCAAAAGAGAAAGCTGTTCGTCGTGAAAAGCAGCTGAAAGAAGAAGCTGCTGCTGCAAAACGCAAGGCTGAGGCTGCAACGGAAGAAGTTGCCGAAGAAGCTGCTGAATAAGTTGCCTATACTTTCGGAGAATCACACGTGATTCGTCCGCATATCAAGAGAAAGAATGAGCCCCGTAAT
>CAYJGC010000006.1:48880-52813 GCA_964369725.1 uncultured Eggerthella sp. | reverse complement strand
CGTTTCACCAAGAAGCACTTATGAATACGCGGGTTGCGCTCAAAGTCATGCGGAATGGTTTCGGCGGAAATATCCTGAATGGTTACCCCGTATTTTTCCAGTTCTTCAAGATTGGGTTTAAAATTGCGCAGATTACACGAGAATATTGCTTCGCCGTCTTCGGTCAAAAGTCGTGATACACCTATTAAAAGCTCGACGTGGTCTCGCTGAACATCCCATGTGCGTTTACCCATAGCTTTAGAGTTTGAAAAGGTTGGTGGGTCAACAAATATCAGGTCGAATCTTTGTGGCGTACGACGACACTCGGTAATCCAACGCATAACGTCTGCACGCTCATAGGTATGATACTCTCCCTCGAAGCCATTTTGTTCCATATTGCGCTGCGCCCATTCAAGGTAGGTTTGAGACAGGTCAACGGTACAAGTAGACTCTGCACCCCCTCCTGCGGCGTGTACGGTAGCAGAACCAGTGTAGGCAAATAGATTCAAGAACCGCTTTCCGGCAGCTTTTGATCCCACGAGGTTTCGTGTAATACGATGGTCTAAGAATAGACCAGTGTCTAAGTAACCCGAAAGATCGACTTCAAGTAAATAGGCATTCTCAACAACATGCGTTACATACGAACGACGACTCGCCCCGCGATACTGACTGCCACCTTTGTCGCGTCTGCGAACCTTGGCAAATATATGATCTGGGCGTACTCCTAAAACTACCGGCGTTATTGCCAACACATCATCAAAACGTCGCGCAGCTTTTGCCGGATCAACTGAAGCAGGCGGCGCATACTCCGCAATGTGCACGTACGTATTACCCGCAGCTTGACCTGCACCTGTATACAAATCTACTGTAACCGCATAGTCAGCCAAATCGGCATCATAGATTCGATAGCAGCCAATACCCTCACGCTTTGCCCACTTACGACGCTCTTTTGCCACCTTGCGCAAACGTGCTGCAAATTGCTCTGATGCAGACTCAAATACCTCCACCCGATGCTCAGACCCTCCGGCATTATCGGGAATCATTACTACAACAGGTTCTTTTGGCGGCTCATTAAACAACAAAACCTCTGTCTCAATGCGACCCGAACCTAAAGTTAACCGCGCCTGAGGGTCTACCCCAAAGCGTGCATCAATATCTTCTCCGCCTGCTATCGAAAAGCGAGCACCTTCGGGGGCAATTAAGGAAACACGGACAACAGCTGCTGCCTCTGCCTGAGAACGCGCCTCAGACTGCGCTCTGTCACCTGTCGGTAAAACACTTGCCACCAAAAACTCGGGTGCCTTATCAGCCAAAGAAGGGCGCGCAAGCGTGCATTCTTGATGCGCCTGTTGCGCAACTTTACTTATGCGCTTTACCATTTCTTCCACAGACTTTGCATCACCCGGCTCAATGCTTACCGCCTGGCGAAGTCCTGCGCGCTTTGCACGCTGACGAGCACGCGCAATGGCAGGAGACGAAGTGGTTGCCCCTACAAAACGTACGACGTCTAAATTTGGGCGACCCAAATCGTCTTCTTCATCATAAGCAGATCCCAACACGTTGAGCAATCCCGCATCGAAACGATCATCGGCATCATCTAATAAGGCATTCCAAACTTCATCATCAAAGCATGACCAACCAAAGAAGCCCCAGGTATCTCGCGCTAAACTTGGCGCTACGTCGCATGCCACCATGGCAGACTCAAGCACCAAGGCACCATCTCCGCACGCCGCATCCACGCATACCGCACCCTTCCGTGCAGCCTTATCCCAGCCTGACAAAGCCAATAAGCCTGCAGCAAGCGCGCATTCAAGCGGAGCATCCGCGCTTTCATCTTCCGCCAAGTAACTGCGGTTATACATAGATGCACCCGACAAATCAAACGAAATTGTTGCACGTGAATCGCGAATCCGCACATCGATGTTTGCATCCGCCTGAGACGAATCCACATCGGGACGCTCACCTCTCGCTTCGCGCAGGCGGTCGCACACGGCATCCTTGACTTTAAGTGCCGTAAACCGCGTATTACGTAGCTCATCATTCATGCCATGAGCCTGAACCGACATGCTTGAACCGGGAGCAATTACTTCTTCCCAAGGCATACGGCGCACGCCCTCATAAAGTAATTTAGCATCGCTCGCATTTATACGACCCACTACCAACAAAACACGCGAAGCCAAGCGCGACCAGAGACATATCTTAAGCACACCTTGCACATCGCTCGAAAAGGAAACACCCCCGCCTAAAGGACGCACGCTCTTTGCGCCGAGCCTTTTCAATTCTTCAGCTAAAACAGCCTCAAGGCCACTCAGGCAGCTTGCAAACAATTCAAATTTTTTATCTTCCATATTCTCATTCCCATCAAGCTAGCAAGTAACCGCGCGCATAAGAGGTAACTGCATCTCTCGCTACCGTACTCTTTTAATCGTGGCTTGTCTTTAGTTGCGAAAAAACTCCGTATATTTTAAGTCTCTCTTAAAGAAAATCCGGCGGCTCAAAGGCCGCCGGAATCTTAATCTTCCAAGTAATCTTTTAGCTTCGACGAACGCGATGGATGCCTCAATTTCGCAAGCGTCTTGCTTTCGATTTGGCGAATACGCTCACGCGTTACACCAAATTCACGTCCCACCTCTTCAAGCGTGCGTGGATGTCCGTCTTCCAAACCAAAACGCAATGCAATAACCTTGCGCTCACGCTCAGCAAGACCTTCAAGCACTTTACCAAGCTGCTCTTGAAGCATAGAAAAACTTGCGGCATCAGGGGGAACAACTGCAGCATCGTCTTCAATGAAGTCACCGAGCTGAGAATCTTCCTCTTCACCAATGGGTGTTTCAAGCGATACCGGCTCTTGAGAAATCTTTTGAATCTCACGAACGCGTTCAGCAGGCAATCCCATTTCTTCGCCAATTTCTTCTGGCGTAGGTTCGCGACCAAGGTCTTGCAATAGCTGACGCTGTATGCGCACCAGCTTATTAATGGTCTCAACCATATGTACAGGGATACGAATGGTGCGCGCCTGATCCGCAATAGCACGTGTAATTGCCTGACGAATCCACCAAGTTGCATAGGTTGAGAATTTGAAACCTTTGGTGTAGTCAAATTTTTCAACCGCACGAATAAGACCGAGGTTTCCTTCTTGAATTAAGTCTAAGAACAGCATGCCACGTCCAACATAGCGCTTTGCAATTGAAACCACGAGACGAAGGTTTGCTTCGATAAGCTGTTGTTTTGCATCAAGACCCAACTGCTCAATGCGGCCAAGACGACGCTTTTCGCGACGATCAAGTTCAATACCCTCTTCTTCGGCATGATCAAGCTCTTCAGTAGCTGCTACACCAGCTTCAATTTTCATAGCAAGGTCAATTTCTTCTGCTGCATTCAGCAACGGAACCTTACCGATTTCTTTGAGATACATACGTACAGGGTCGCCCGTAAGCATGGTCACAGCTGCATCAGGATTGCGCTTACGCACGTTAGAGCGAACGCGTCCGCTTTTTCCTCCAACCTTAGGCAAAGGAACTTCGCTCACTGCCTTAAGCTCTTCCTCGGGAATTCCCTCAAGCAAATCTTCATCTTCGCCATCTGAAAGACTTGGGTCTGGTTTCTCGTTGTCAAGCGGAGCTTCACTTGCTACATCTGGATCAACTTCAGGCTCGTCATCAACATCATCGAGCATTTCATCGTCAAGCGATGCATCAAGGTTTCCCGTCATAGACTTGTTATTCGTTTCATCAATTGCTTGTTTATTTTGGGCTTGAGCCACGTGTGAGTCCTTTCAAGCTGGATGGAGTCTCATTCATATGAGCAAACTCCGGTCACAAAGAAACAGCTGTTCATTATAACATGAAGAATATTAATATTCTATTTTAGGGCAAAAAGCACTTTGCCTGCACAATTTCAGGCGTAAGCGTCCGGTTGACTTTGCGAATCAACCAGGCTTACCTGCCTCTACAA
>CAYJGC010000006.1:46770-48780 GCA_964369725.1 uncultured Eggerthella sp. | reverse complement strand
CCAAGCAAGCGACGCTTTGGCAACTCAGCGCGCAGAAACATAGCGCGGTCGTACGAAGCCGCAGCGCGAATAGGGGTAGATTTGGCCTCATATGTTTGCACAAAAACTCGTCCAGATAATATGGCGCGGCCTGCGCGGCCTGCAACTTGCTCGATCAAGTCAAACGTACGCTCAGCTGCGCGGTAATCGGGTAAGTTCAACATAGTATCCGCATTGATAACACCTACCAGCGTAACATCTTCAAAATCTAAACCCTTGGCAATCATTTGCGTACCCAATAACACGGCAGCATCCGCGGCAGCAAACTCTTCAAGCAAGCGCTGATGAGCGCCTTTACCCGAAGTGGTGTCAGCATCCATGCGCACCACAGGTACATCAGAACCCACACCAGGCAACTCATCAAGAAGCGCACGCAGCTCTGCCTCCACACGCTGAGTGCCTGCACCGAATTTTTTCAAATACGGACTTCCGCATTCGGGGCATACTGAAGGAGTAGCAGCTTTATGACCACAGTGATGACAAACAAGGAAATTTCCTTTGTCGTGATACGTGAGCGAAGTAGAACACGAAGAGCATTGGGGGACAAACCCGCACTCACGACACAGTAAAAATTTTGCAAACCCTCGTTGATTAAGCAAGAGAACTGCTTTGTGGCCCTGCACAAGCTCCTCTTGAAGTGCGCGCGTTAGTGCGCCAGAGAACATTGAACGAGAGCCGCTTCCAAACTCAGCCGCCATATCAACAACATGAATTTTTGGAAGAGGACGACCATTAGCGCGCTCAGGTAGCTGCACACTATGCCAATCACTGCGTTTTGCGCAAGCATGCAACGTCTCGATAGCGGGCGTTGCTGAACCTAAAACCAGCGTAGCACCTGAGCGCTTTGCCATCCATGCCGCAACATTACGGGCATGATAGCGAGGAGAACTGTCTTGTTTATACGAGCCTTCGTGCTCTTCATCAATAATAAAAAGTCCAACGTTTTTTAATGGCGTAAACAAAGCACTGCGTGCACCTACCACCACACGGGCTGCACCGGATTGAATAAAATCCCACTGATCAAAGCGCTCACCTGCGCTCATACGCGAATGCATAACTGCAACCATATTGCCGAAACGTCCGCGAAAACGTCCCACCGTTTGTGGGGTGAGCGAGATTTCAGGCACAAGGACACAGGCCGTTTTTTCCGCAGAAAGCACCTGCTCAATTGCCTGCAAATATACTTCGGTTTTACCAGAACCAGTCACGCCATCAATCAGCACTACTTCGCCTTGACCTCGATTAACAGTATCGGTAATAACGGTAAGCGCATGTGATTGACCTTGAGTAAGCACAGGTTTTTTAGAAGGAGTAAAACTTGTGGTCTCTGCTGCATGAAAGTCTTCGTGAGAAAATCCACGCATGCGCCGACGATGCTCGATACGCAAAACACCCTGTTTTTCGAGCGCCTTAATAACGGAGCTAATCGCACCAAATTCTGCCGAAAGCTCTGCCACGCGAAGCTCTCCCGCGCGAAGTGCTTCCACAATACGTTGCTGCTTAACGGCATTTTTTCGAGGAATAAAGTGAGAAATAGCCTCACCAGGAACAACCCAACGATCATCAACTTCACCAACTGTTGGCTGCTCAAGCCTCCCGTAGCCCTCGCGCGAACGAACCATACGCGGAACACCACCTGGCGGCGTAAACAAACGCACGCAGGACGAAAGCGGGGCAATATAATAATGCGCCATCCACTGTGCACACGCAGCGCCCTCTTCGTCAAAATAGGGCTTGCTTAACGTACGAATGATGAACTTCAGTTTTTCTGGATTAATGTGGTCTGGCAAATTATCCTCATCGCACTCAAACAAACCGACCACAAAACCCACTGCACGACGATGTCCGAACGGCACCAATACCGCACATCCTACTTCTAAAGGATACTCGATCGCTTCACCTTCATCTAAAGGAACAGCATACGTATAAGGCGCATCGAGCGCCTGTGTGGGAATGTCAAGAATTACCGAT
>CAYJGC010000006.1:0-46670 GCA_964369725.1 uncultured Eggerthella sp. | reverse complement strand
AGCATACGTATAAGGCGCATCGAGCGCCTGTGTGGGAATGTCAAGAATTACCGATACGAGTTTCATACGCGTCAGTATACCATCATATATGAAACACCTTTTCGAACACACGAGGCATGCGCAAACCTCAATCCAAACTCTTCTCTCAAGCAACATAAACCTTCACTTAGTTGCCCTATGGCTACAATTATGAACGTTTCAGCGCTAAATCTCTCAATTCCCCTTATAATTACTACGAGACGGGTGAATCGCTTTTAATGGAGGGCGTCATGAAAAAGATAGTGAATCTCTTGCTTTCGCGGGGAATTTTAATTGGGCTGTCAATTGTTGTTCAAGTAGCGTTTTGGTTTTTAGTCTTTACGGTATTTGAACATTACAGTGTAATTCTCATTGGCTGCATGACTCTTCTAAGCATATTTTGCATGCTCTATGTCATCATCAAGAATATCTACCCTGAACACAAAATTGCCTGGATAATTTTCTTCTTCCTTTTTCCCCTGATGGGAGGTATTTTTTACCTCACCTTTGGCATTCATCGTCCTCGCAAAAAAACTCAGTTACTTCACGATCAAATTGACAAAGAATTGAAGTTGTCTATTGAAAATATCCCGCAGCCAAAAATTCCAGACAACATCAAAGTGCATTCATCGAGGCAAATTGACTACCTGCAAAAAATTGCACATGCACCGCTCTTTGAAAACACCAACGTCTCATATTTTCCCCTGGGTGAAGACATGTTTGTTTCCCTGCTTGAAGAGCTAGAAAAGGCTGAGAAATTCATTTTTATCGAATCGTTTATAATTGAAAAAGGAAACATGTGGGACTCCATAGAGAAGATCCTTATTAAAAAAGCTCAAGCAGGTGTTGATGTTCGTGTGCTTTACGATGATTTTGGCTGCCTTATGACGCTTCCTTCCGACTTTTGCAAACACTTAGAAACATACGGCATTAAGTGCGAAATATTTAACAAGTTTACCCATCTGATTAATGCTGATTTTAACAACAGAGATCACCGCAAAATCTGCGTTATTGACGGCAATGTGGGATTCAATGGCGGCATTAATCTTGCCGACGAATACATAAATCAGGTAGTGAAATTTGGGCATTGGAAAGACACAGCCGTTATGTTGAAAGGTGATGCGGTCTATGGACTAACTCTTATGTTTTTGTCTATGTGGAGCATGCAAACGGGCAAAATTGAAGACTACGACCACTACGCACCAACCATATCTGCACAAACTGATGGCATCATTCAACCCTATGCCGTTGATCCCCTGAGTGGCGATTCCGTTGGCGAAAACGTCTATATGAGCATGCTTAACACTGCAAACGACTACGTTTATATTACTTCACCCTACCTTATCATCACCAGAGAAATGACTACCGCGCTCACCAATGCAGCCAAGTCAGGCGTTGATGTGCGGCTTATTGTTCCGGGAATTCCTGATCGAAAATTTGTTCAATTCCTAAATCGCTCGTATTATCCAAGTCTCGTTGAGGCAGGCGTGAAAATTTATGAGTATACGCCTGGTTTCATACATGCAAAAATGTTCATTTCTGATGATACCAGTGCCATTGTGGGCACTATTAATCTTGACTACCGCAGCTTAGATCTGCATTACGAGTGCGCAACCATGATGTACGGCTCATCAATAACCGCCGACATAAAAGCTGATTTCTTGCATACGCAGGAACAGTGCAAGGAGATAACTCTCGACCTTATAGATTTCAAGAAACACGGCTCATTTGGCATTTTGAAATTCATTGCGCTCGGAATACTTCGAACCATCTCTCCCCTTCTTTAGATTTTCTTACTCAAATATACAGAGAACACGCGAATCCAGGGAGCGTGAACATCGCGCTCCCCAAACAAAGCGACTATAGCCCCCTTTTTTAACAAAAGGAGGCTATAGTTAAGGAGACTTATCTTATAGACAACAAGAAATCAAACGCTACCCCACCTGGTGATTTTTGAAAATACGATAAGAAATAGCAAAGAGCGCTGCTGACGCTATAACCGCCACAATACATACCGCCTGATAGAGCCAAATGGTAACGCCAAATATGCTCCATGAAAACTGTGTACCCACTACATCCCAAAAAGTTCCCATGGTCTGCGGAAGAAAGCAGCGCAGTTTAGCAAAAACCATGGGAAGTGCGGAGGGGTTACCCATCGATCCTGCCAATATAAGGATAAATCCTACAATCATGGGGATGAGAGGATTTTTGGTTGCAGCAGAAAGTACCGAACAAATAGCTGATTGAAAAATAGCGGCAAACAAAGTAGCTACTACTAACACAGCCGCTGTGTCAAGCACGGTAAAATTATATGTCAGCGTGGGAAACAACAGCTGTATCACGCCTTGTGCACCTTCGAATCCATAAATTGCAGCAAGCGTACCGATTGCCACAAGCAACAATCCCCCTGACACCATAACTGCAATTGACACCGCCGTGAAAATTTTTGCTGAAATGAGACTGCTTTTTCCTCTTCCCGTCGTCAGAATAAGCGCATCGGTTCTATCTTTTTGCTCACGTGAAAAAATGGGTGATACAAGAAATATAGTCAGCAACAAAACCATGACAATAGTTGTTGTATTCGAAGCAAAAAAATTACTATATCCTGCTGTATACTCGAGTATGTAAGGCGTTTGGATTCCTTCTTCTAATGCCAGAATTCTCTCTACTTCTTCTTCCGTATAAAACGGACTATTCTCTACATTTGCCACTATTTTCTCATGCCCAAGATTATAGAATTCCGAAGCTTCTTGCTCAGTTATACCGGATAAATCAATTCCATAAATGAAGCCCATACGAGAGATGACATTACCATAAGGTGCAACCTGTTCGGCATACTCTTTAGCTTCGCTTATGTCGCTCACATTGTCTCCCGCCGCATACACTCCCGCTTCAATAAGGTAGTCATAGGCAGCGCTTACTTCCAAAATAAGTTCTTCATCAAGCTCTTCGCCCGACAGCTGAAGAGCCAATTGCTTGTAGTACTGTGTTGCTTCGTAGTTAGTCATTTCTTTAACAGCATAGGATGAAGAAGTTGGCCCAAAAAGGTTTGACATATTCGCAAACAGTATAAGCACAATAGCAATACCTATCGCTATCCAGGCAGATTTCTTGCCGAGAAGTTTTTTATGTTCATAGCGCACGAGCGTCCAAAAATTGCGCATACTAGTTCACCTCCGAGAAGTAATAAAGGTACAAATCTTCTAAATTTTCTGGAACCGCTATAGCATTCACGTGAGGACGCGTATCGCACACCAAACGCAGGAACGTGCCTGACCCTTCAGCGCGCATATTGATAACAGAATGGGTACTCATGAGCACCTCCGCTGTTTTAGCATCAACCACACACTCAAATACGCGACCTTTAATAGCTTGCGTGATTTGCCCTAGGCTTCCTTGGTGAATAAGTTGTCCGTCTTTCATAACTAAAATGACGTTTGCAATATTTTCAACATCGGACACAATGTGCGTTGAAAGCAAAACAATGCGAGATTCTCCCAATTCAGATATAAGATTGCGAAAACGAACTCGCTCCTTAGGGTCAAGACCTGCTGTGGGTTCGTCGAGAACCAAGATTTGCGGATCATTAAGCAATGCCTGCGCAATACCTAACCGCTGCTTCATACCTCCGGAAAAGGTTTTAATCTTACGCTTTGCCACCTCACTAAGCGATACAACTTCAAGCAAATCCCGTGTCTTCGCTTTTGCTTGTGCCTTCGTTAGTCCCTTTAGACTTGCCATGTAATACAGAAAATCCTGAGCAGAAAATTCTGGATAATACCCGAAATCCTGCGGAAGATACCCGAGTACATCACGATACTCTTCTTGTGATACCGCTACATTGTTGAACTTAACTTCCCCACTGCTAGGTTTGAGGATGCCACAAATCATACGCATAAGCGTTGTTTTCCCGGCACCATTTGCACCCAAAAGCCCATACACTCCCGGCTTCATAAGCAAAGATACCCGATCAACCGCCAGTTTATCTTTATATCGCTTCGATAATCTATCTATACTTAACTGCATGCCAACTCCTCTTGAGAATGTTTAAAATTTGCCACACTTACCATCAGAAGCACCGCCAATGCCAGACACACTCCAACCCACACAAATACATAAGATGCGCCATATATAAAGGGGTAGACAAAATCGAGCGCAAGCACAACGCTGCTTACCATCGTGCAAACCGCACCACATACATAACTGGCTTCTTTTTCTCGATATTTCGAAACAATACACAAACTTACTGCTGTGCAGAATAAATAAGGAGCCGCCAGATATACTAGATTACGCAGCGCGCCATAGTCATTTCCCTGTGCCAAAACAACAAACGACAACAAAGCTACAAAACCCAACACCCCCAACACCACGAGGCGCATGAGCGTAATAACTTCCAAACTGTATCTACAAGCAAGCTCCATTTCTGCCATACGAAACGCCGTGGTGCGATGCAGTTCTAGAATTCCAATCAGAGAAATAAAAGGCAACACCGCAGAAAGTATTGCTAGGTCGTTTTGCGCAGAAGCCCCCCACTGTATGAACAGCGCAGCCACACATATCAATAGGGATGTTGCTGTCCAAACGCGCTTGCGCAGGTAACTTATCTGGGAGAAGAATACTTCTTTGTAGCTTGCCTTTGGGTAGCGGATATTCGCAAGAAAAATCTCTTTGTTTTGAGTAGCAGGCGCTGCAAAGCTCTTTGAAAGCGCGTCGCGCATACTCTTATTCATAAAAGTCCTCCTTTCGTAAGTGTTCTTTAAGACATCGTTCAATTGCTGAAATTTTTCGATACAGGGCAAATCGCGAAAGACCAACATATTGGGCAATTTCGCCAAGCGTAAGGCCGTTGGTATAGCGCAAAAATACAATCTCTTGTTCTTCTTCAGTAAGCTTTGCTACCGCTTCACGCACGGCGAGAGTTGTAGACAAATCTTCAATCCCCTCATCACAAAACTCTTCAACCTTGTCAAGATGCTCTTCACAATGGCGTGAACGAAAATAATCATTGCAACAATTCCGTGCCACCGTATAAAGAAAGGCGAGCTTTTTTCCTTTTTCGAGATATTGAGTCGTCTTGAAATACTTGAGGAATGTTTCTTGCGTTAAATCTTCAGCTGCTTCTTTGTTTCGTACTTTGAAATAGCAATACGTATATATTTTGTCGTAGTGCTCACTCAATTCCAAAGACATATAACCTCCTTTCATATTGCTTAACGTGAAAGAAAAGAAATATGTGCGGGCAAAATAAGAAAATTTTTAACTACGCATGATTCAAGACAGTATATGCTTAATGAGCCGTGCGCCTGACACACTGCCGCCACCTCTACTTGGCGAAGGAGTTATTGCGCTTCATGCTTTTACCAGCATGTTAAGTACTATCAATTATCTGCGCACTGCAGTAATCAAATACATATTCCGCTCGGACACCTCAGTCACTTTGCTAAAGTACGATTTAGTAAAGTGCAGCTGAGTTAACGCACAGGCATGACTCAGCATAATGGGGGGCAGCTCGATATAAAGCAACGAATCTAAAGCACAGAATACTTCAGCAAAGCATGCTTAATGTAATACGTCTAATAAAACACGCCTTTCGCATTGTGTAGTTACCTCTTCAATTCCCACAATAAAATAAAGTGGTTTACGTAGTAAAATCTGCCATAAAACAGCTACGCAACCTCAAATTTACAAAGTGCATCGCAGGAGATATAGAGTCTCGCAAGCCTTTTTGAAAAAATGTGCTTGTTCGAACCCATCGAAACCAAGCACAAAGGAGAACAACTATGTTATTTAACGAAAAGCTCTACAAGCTACGCAAAGAGCATCACCTTTCACAAGAAGCACTCGCGGAAAAGCTTCACACTACTAGGCAGGCCATAAGCAAATGGGAGAACGGGCAGGGTTTTCCTGAGACTGAAAAGCTATTGGAATTAAGCAATATCTTTAATGTCTCGGTCGACTACCTACTCAAGGATACGCAAGAAGGAGAAGCTTCGAGCGAAAAAGGTTATTACGTAAGCAAAGAGATGGCGGAAGGATACCTTACCAACTTCAGCAGTTCCATGAAATGGTTTTGCTTTGGTGGTTTTCTTTTTATCTTAGGAGCTTGGATGTTTTTGAAATTTGACAATGAGGGCTTAGCCCCGCATTATATGCTCGTTCTTTTTATTGCGGGAGCTCTGATTATGATGCGCGGACTATTTCTTTTCGACGACAAATACAGCGTCTTAAGCAAAGAGATTCTCCTGTTTGACAGCGCCTATCTAACAGAACTGCGCAAAATTGCTAAGAGAAAGACGCGTCACTTGTCAGCGCTCTTTGGTATTTCTTTTGTTCTGATGATGATAGCGGGATCACTTCTGGCTATCGATATTCCCCCGTTTACAAAAGATGTTAGCGGAGGCCTACCTCTCTACATGGAAATTCTCATTTGCTCACTAAGCATAACCATACCCGTTATGTTTTACAGCGGATCAATGGCACAAGCCTACGCTCTTCTTGCCGAAAATGACAGACATACACAAAGCTTTACTTTCAAGTTTTCCCGCAAAACACGCGCGAAAGTTGGCGAATTGCTTAAATAAATGTCTACACAACTACAACAATCCCGCTAGTTGAGCAGCTTCATTAGCGCAACAAGCGGGATGGGTATTGAATAGTATCTGAATTGTCTTTTGCTTAGAACTTCGATGAAGCTTTATCATCTATCGCGCATTCACGATACTCTTTTGATGAATTGATCGAAGGAAGTTCCCCTCCTCTCATATTTGGACAACTCAACTTTTTTACTACGATTCGTAAATCCTACGAAAGAAAATAGACTATTCTCACTGGTCTGGCTGGTGGCAGCAACAGAGCAGCTGCAAGGATAGCTCTTATTTCAATCTTTTAATCTAAATTGAAATAAAATGCCAGAATAGTATTCTTCTTTCAATTTAAGGAGAAATCTATGCCTCGTGACTCACAAGCTGCTCAATATACTCGCTCCCCCACGACTCCAAGGCCTCCAAAACAGGAAGGAATTTCAACCCAATCTCGCTTAATCGATACTCAACCTTAGGCGGGATTTGCTTATATTCTTCTCTAACAATAAGCCCTTCTGACTCAAGACGCTTAAGCTGACGCGAAAGCGTTGTATGAGTCATCTCTTCTGGCATAAGTCTCAATAATTCATTAAAGCGCACGGGTCTTTCTGAAAGCAAATACAAAATATAGATGGACCACTTCCCCGAAAGCAAGCGTTGTGAAGTAACATAAGGACACTTCCCAAACAAATCATCAGCAGACATACAACACTCCCTTGCGGTATCAACTACGATACTAGTATCATAAAATATCGTAGTTCCTTTTTTCATCACGCCATTTATTATACTCATGAAGACAAAACGAACCAGAGGAGAGGATGAAACTATGCTCACCATTAAAGACATCTATCAAAAGTTTGACAATATCGGTTGCCTTTCTTTCACTACCATCAACCATCAAGGCGAACCAGAATCGCGTATTGCTCATCTGCGCGCGCACGACGATGAAGGACTTTACTTCATGACCATGTTCACCAAGGATTTCTACCAACAATTAAAAACGAAAAAGACTATTTCTCTTTGCGGACTTTGTGCACCCACTCAAATAGAGCATGACGAAAAAGGATTCCCGATTTTTCAAGGGGGCTACGCCATGCGCATGACGGGTACCGCTCAAGAAATTTCTATAGAAGATATCAAAGCAAAACAAAATCCTGCATTCGATTTCTGCATTAAGGATCAAGAGAAATATCCCGCTATGGTGGTATTTTGTATCACTGACGGATATGGCGATATCTTTGATTACGACTTTGAGAAAATTCAACGCGAAAGCAAACTGCAAAGAGAATACTTTTCATATAATGGTCGCACTATCAAAGAAAAAGGTCTCGGCATTGATACAAATGAATGTATCGAATGCGGTCTCTGTGAAGAAGCGTGCTCCTTCTTAGCCATACAAAATACTGACAATGGCTACACCATTGACATTCACCGCTGTGACGAATGTGGCGACTGCTACCTCTCCTGCCCCGTCCAAGCTATTAGCTATCGGGGTAAATAGATGATACTGAACTCGTTAAGATTTAAATCTGCCCGAATGATGCCGTCATAAGGATAAACTCGTGAATGACTTGGAAAATTTGCTCCATCTAAATAATGCAATGCTTGATGAGATGCCACACTACCAAGAAACTGCGCTGCAATTTTCGCACACCCTTGCAGATCAGGCTCGACTTTTTCGCTCTCTCATGAATGTTCGTCCACCAATGCCCCTCAGCTCAGAATTTATCGAACTACATGATGAATACCTGCAAAACCAAGCTGCACACAAAGGTATCGTTTCACTTGGCGATTTACGGCCATTCAAAACCAACTCCCAACTATATCTTTGGCAAGGTGACATCACTAGGCTTGCTCTTGACGGCATTGTTAATGCTGCAAACTCCGCCTTACTTGGGTGCTTTGTCCCCTGTCACGGCTGCATAGACAACGCCATTCATTCTGCAGCAGGCTTACAACTGCGTCAAGCATGTAGCGACATCATGCAAAAGCAGGGTCACGAAGAGTACACAGGGTTCGCAAAAATCACAGATGCTTACAATCTTCCCAGCAAATACGTCATTCACACCGTAGGACCCATTATTAAAGGAACTCTTAACGAAAGAGATTGCACGCGACTTGCTGATTCCTACCAAAACTGCCTGAAACTTGCACAGCAACACAATCTTGAATCATTGGCGTTTTGCTGTATCTCAACGGGAGAATTTCGTTTTCCACCCGAAAAAGCTGCAGAAATCGCAACGCATACCGTTCAAACGTTTTTACACGACACGAAAAGTAAGATAAAGGTGGTGTTCAATGTTTTCAAAGATCAAGACTACGTCATCTATCGACAACTACTCGGAGAAGATTTCTAAAATTCAACAACTTATTAAAAACGCTGATGCTGTTATTGTTGGCGCCGGTGCAGGACTCTCTGCTTCAGCAGGACTACTTTACAGCGGCGTCCGATTTGAAACGCTTTTTACTAACTACATTGAACGCTACAACTTGCGCGACATGTACTCCTCAGCCTTTTACCCTCACAATTCGCTTGAAGAGCACTGGGGATATTGGTGTAAACACATCTACCATAACCGCTATGCGGCAGAGCTAAACACAACCTACCCTAATCTACAGGACCTGCTACAAGATAAAAACTATTTTGTTATTACGACAAACGGGGATCACCTTTTCTTGCTGAACGGTTTTGAAAAAGAGCGAGTTTTTTACACCCAAGGGGACTACGGACTATTCCAGTGCTCAGTCCCTTGCCATCAGAAAACCTACGACAATCACCAGAGCATCATTGATATGCTTGAAAACTTAGAAGATCTAAAAATACCCTCCAGCTTAATCCCCTATTGTCCTGTTTGCGGTAAACCCATGACGGTAAATCTACGCATGGACGATACTTTTGTCGAAGGAGAAGGCTGGAATAAAGCGCTTAAACACTACCAAGCTTTCATTGAAAATACTTCTGGAAAAAATGTCCTCTTTCTTGAACTGGGCATTGGTTACAACACCCCAGCAATCATCAAGTATCCCTTTTGGCGCATGACCTATCAAAACAAAAACGCCTCCTATGTGTGCATAAATCTTGAAAACGAAACCGTCCCGCAAGAGATTAAAAACCGTTCCATTCTTATGACAGATGATATTGGTAAAGTGATTTCTGATGTATTGTTAATCAATTCATAGCTTCAGAACTCTAGAAATATTTTAAATTTTAAACCACAGCAACTCGCTTCATGGCCTAAACTAAGAAGCTCACCTGACAAAAGTTATCCATATCCAAAACCACAGGAGGACATATGTCATCGAGAGAAGAGTTTGTACAATATGTTTGCGAACAAACCGCAGGGGCAGGCGAAATTACGTACAAAAAAATGTTTGGCGAATATGGCATCTACTGCAATGAGAAAATTATCGGGCTTGTTTGCGACGATCAGTTCTTCGTCAAAAAAACCGACCAAGGATGCTCGATTCTCCCCAACTGCAGCGAAGCATCACCCTACACCAACGCCAAGCCTCATTTAGTGATTGACCAGCTTGACAATAAAGACCTCATGACTGCCTTTATCCAAGCAACCTACGAAGCTCTCCCAAAACCGCGCCCAAAAAAGAAAAAGTAATAACAAGAAATCTCAACCTATGAGCACGAACTCCCAAAACGGTATGGGTAAAGCAGCAAGCTTCCCCATACCGTACTCCTAAACCAATCCTTAAAATTCCCGTTTTTCGAATAGCTTAATGGCAAAAAAGCATGAGACAGCGCAAACTATAATCAATACGCCCAACAAACAAGCCATAAGAAGAGGCAAGCCCCCCGGTGTAAAAACGAACTGATTGAATGCCTCTAGCGATTCCATAAGTGCATCGCCTCCTATAGTAAAAAGAATCAACGTTGGCGCGAAAGCAAGAAGCAACGGAGCCAGTCGCACTGCCTGAGTCAGTCCAAAGCGTGAAATACACGGAATAAGAATACTGAATGTCAGCAGACCCACTGCAGTCCCTCCCGCCACTGTCAACAGAGTAACAACTCCCATCGATTCATCGATCTCTCCTAAGTACTGTACAAGCACAGGGAAAATCTCCAGTGCTTGAGCTAAAACACCCACTACAATAAAACTGATAACAAACCCTACGAAGGAAAATATCAACAACCACACATAGCGCTGAAGAACCATTGACTTACGTGTAACCGGAAGCGTTAAACGAAACTGCTGCCATTGGTTGAGGTCATCGGTTGCAAACAAGGTGAACATCATAGAAAACGTGAACACGCAGGGAATTGCACCTGCAACAAAACCAATGTTTTTTGTTCCAATACCGACAAGCAAAAAAACGACAACACAGAGGATAATTTGAGATAAAAGATACTTTCTTACAATCAGATAATCGGCGGTAAGATTGATACTCATACTACTTCCCCTTTCAGCATATGTGATAGATACTCATCAATGGTTGCTCGTTCAAGCGTAATTGAAGGTAATTTTTTAGCCAAATCAAATCGATTAGGCACAAGAACTGAGACGCTATAGGCGTTCTGAATACACCGTACCTGACCAGGCTCAAACAGACCACTATCTCGAATTGATGCTACCTCATCAGTTCTACAACGAGCAATGCCAGCGGTATCTGTGATAGTGTCTTTTTCGACTGAAAAGATAATTCTGCCCTCTTCAATACATACTATATAGTCTGCAATTTTTTCCAAATCGCTCGTGATGTGGCTTGACATAAGAATACTGCGCGTTCCGTCATACATATAGGTTCGCAGCACATCAAGAACTTCATCTCGCGCCAACGGGTCAAGACCAGCGGTAGCTTCGTCCAAAATCAACAGTTCAGCATCGTGTGAAAGAGCGCAAGCCAGAGATAATTTCATACTCATGCCTCGCGAAAGCTCTTTAACGGACTTTTTGCGAGGAAGTTTGAACGTATCAATATACGTCCAAAACAGAGCTGTATCCCAATTCCGATAAGTCGCCCTCATACATTTTTCTACGGACGAAACATTATACTCATGAGGAAAAGCGCATGTATCCAAGACCACACCCACACGCTGTTTTAGCTGTGCATATTCTTCTTTGGCTATAGCAGCAATATCCTTATCGAAAAGTTTAATGCATCCGTTTTCGGGAAAAATTATGCCAAGCAATGCTTTAATAGTTGTAGTTTTACCCGCACCATTACTTCCCACAAATCCCACTACGCTTCCAGCGGGAACTTGAAGTGATATTTCGTCTAAACTAAAATCAGGATAATGCTTGGTAAGGTTTTGCATCTCTAGCATTATATCCAT
Organism: uncultured Eggerthella sp.; assembly: GCA_964369725.1. Classification (GTDB taxonomy): domain Bacteria; phylum Actinomycetota; class Coriobacteriia; order Coriobacteriales; family Eggerthellaceae; genus Paraeggerthella. Next base: position 34,784 of record CAYJGC010000006.1, on the reverse strand, counting down.
AAGACAACCTCCTTAAACGCACACAGAGCTCTACTTTAATAGGTGCCTCTGTAGAGGCTCTGGGTATTCTTTCATTTCCTTATTTTGGAGAGAGAAGACAACGAGTTACTCTCTTTCCGTTAACACAAGATCTAGCATCTCATGCAAATCTGCTGAAGAAAGAGCTGCCTCTGCGGCTTTTTCAACAGCAGCAACAAGGTCTTCTTCAATACTACGAAGCCTTTCTTCCCGCAAAAGTTCCCTGTTTCCACCAGCAACAAAGCTACCTTTTCCTGGTACCGTTTCTATAAATCCTTGCATCTCTAAATCAGCGTAAGCCCGTTTAGTAGTGATGGCACTAATACGTAAATCACTTGCAAGGGTGCGGATAGAGGGAAGTTTCTCTCCGTCTTTAAGATCACCAGATAAGATAAAACTTTTCAATTGGCTAGTAATCTGTTCATAAAGAGGCTTGTCGCTTGCGTTTGAAATAATAATATCCAAAGGTTCTCCTGTCCCTACAATCTCAGCCTCAAGATTCTGATGTGCTCAAGCTCTTTCAGAGAGCATCAGTGATCACTCTAGACAACCACAGCAGCTGCTTTCCGTTACTTAAAAGCTCCATTGGCGCTTTTAAAGAGTCACCAAAGCATCCAAGCGTCCCCAGATGCCTGTCGATAAGTGCAGCGTCCTACCACTTACCACATGACCACATTCACGCGCATGCAGTCATAACCAGATATACCTCCTAAATGACCTATAGTGTGTATATATCTGATATACACACTATAGACAGCTGAAAAGGCTCTGTCAAGAACAATTATTTGACAATCATCCACGTTTTTCAATCACTACATAACCGCCTACCTTACACGAAAAGGCCTCATAAAAGACCTTTTCGTGTTTTGGCAAAAGCAACTTTGTTCAAAGTAAAGCATGGTACGAATCGACATGAATAGCACTTCGACAAGCTGAAGAAGAATAGTACTCACTAAAGTACGGCACATGTTTCGCGCACTGTTAGCAGTTTGGCAAGGCAAGCAAGGTCACTACCCCGCCTCAAAGCAACCAACTCAACCCTGCAGAATACCGCGAATGGATCACAACAAGAAAACGCCTAGGTTTTGAGAAACCGAGGCGTATTCTGATGCAACCCACAAGATTTACAAGGAGCTGCGTCTGTAATTTATCTTCTTGCTTAAGACAACCCACAAGCCTTACGAAGGTCTGCGGCTTTGTTAGTTTGCTCCCACGAAAATTCAGGAAGCTCTCGACCGAAATGACCATAGGCTGCGGTTTTTCGGTAGATAGGACGGCGCAAGTCAAGCTCATCAATAATTGCACCAGGTCGCAAATCAAACACCTGATTGATTGCGGCGAGAATGGAGTTGTCAGCAACCACACCCGTACCAAACGTATCAACCATCACCGAAACGGGCGTTGCCATACCAATAGCATACGCTACCTGCACTTCACACCGATCCGCCAAACCAGCTGCAACAACATTTTTTGCCACCCAACGTGCCGCATAGGCAGCAGAGCGATCAACCTTAGTACAGTCCTTGCCGCTAAAAGCTCCACCACCATGACGGCCCATTCCGCCATAGGTATCAACAATAATCTTACGACCCGTCAAGCCGGCATCACCCATAGGGCCACCCACTTCAAACACGCCCGTAGGATTCACATAAATGCCAGCATCGTCAGAAAGCTCTACACCTTCTGCTTCAAGTACATACTTCACTACCTGCTCAATAAGAGCAGCATGTAAATCAAGCTGAGCTACAGGATTACTGTATTCTTCTCCATGCTGTGTAGACACAACCACTTTCTCAACATGCACAGGTCGGCCGTCAATATAACGAACAGATACTTGTGTTTTGCCATCAGGACGCAAACCAGCAACAATGCCTTTTTTGCGAACTTCAGACAAGCGCTCCGCCATACGATGAGCCAGATAAATGGGCATAGGCATGAGGGTAGAAGTCTCGTTGCAGGCATAGCCAAACATCATGCCCTGGTCTCCTGCACCCACACTTTCATAAGGGTCATCCCCCGCTAATCCATGCTGTGCTTCCCATGATTCATCAACACCCTGTGCAATATCGGGCGACTGCTCGTGAATTGCATTCATAACGCCACAGGTATCACAATCAAAACCATACTTTGCGCGATCGTAGCCAATGTCTCGCAAGACCCCACGCACGACAGTAGGCACATCAACATACGCTTGGGTGCGTATCTCGCCAGCAACAAACACCGTACCCGTTGTTACTAATGTCTCACATGCCACACGAACCTTACTTAAATCTGCCTTTTGCCCGTCCGAACCCTCGTAATTTGCCGTGGCTAATTCTGCCTCTTTGGCAAGAATTGCATCTAAAACTGCATCTGATATTTGGTCGCAAATTTTATCGGGATGTCCTTCGGTAACTGACTCCGAAGTAAACAAGTATGATGATGGTGCTTCAGTAGTGTTTTCCATGGCGTAACACTCTTCTTTCTCTAATGTTCTCAGTGTTGCAAAGCTTATTGAAGACTACTGGCAATCTTGTAGCAATACGTCAACTTAGCCAAAATATTTCGCAGTACATGATACACTTTTTCATCAAAAACAACCCATGTGATACAAAAGCGCACAAGACATCCCTAAGGTACTACTATGAAAGGATACGCATGAAAACAAATGCTGAATACACCTCGGAATACCTTGCGATAATAAGCAATTTAGATGGCGATGTGACAAGCCGTCGGACAGCTTATAACTACATGCAAGACTCTACCGCCATCGTACATCATCGCGTCGTAGCCTGTTCTTTTCTTCCCCGTCTTTTCAATGCGAAAACCTATCACACTATGAAAACCACGGCCGAAACAGCACATCGCATCCTTTGCAAAGTTATCACGCGCTACCTCGAAGAACCTCAGTACCGTCGGATTTTTAACTTTGATCCACGGCTAGAAGAGCTTATTTTACTCCCACGCGGCTATGATTCGGTTCTTCCTTTTGCACGCGTTGACACCTTTCTTGATGAAGACACCTATCGCATGAAATTTTGCGAATTCAACGGTGATGGCTCTTCAGGGATGAACGAAAACCGTGAAATAACCCATATGACGCAACAAAGCAAAACGTACCAAGAGTTTGCGCGTAATCACACCTTAGAAGCGTGCGAAATCTTTGAATCATGGGTTGATAAGTTTATAGGAATTTACAACACCTACCAGCATCGTGTCGACAATCCTCGCTTTGCCATCTGCGATTACCTCGAAAATGGTGTGGTTGATGAATTTCATATTTATGCCAATCTCTTCAAGCAACGAGGTATAGACTGCGTTGTTGCCGACGTGCGCGACCTGCGATTTAATGGGGATGTTCTTTGCGACTCAAACGGCGCACGCATAGATGCCATTTGGCGCCGCTGTGTTACGAATGACGTTATTGACCACTGGGAAACCTCTCAACAGCTTATTGAAGCGGTTCGTGCAGAAAAGGTAGCACTTATAGGCAGCTTCGCGGGACATATTGTCCATGACAAGCAGATTTTTAAAGCGCTCTTCGATCCACAAACCACCGCTTTTCTCACTGCAGAAGAAATTACCTTCATTGAACAAACCGTGCCCTATACGGCATTTCTTGACGACAGCCAGGTAAATGTGTCGCAAATCAGAGCAAATAAAGATGAGTGGATCATCAAGCCCACCGATCACTACGGTTCCGATCACGTCTATGCCGGATGTTACGTTTCGCAAGAACAATGGGAAGACTACATTGATCGCTTTGCAAACGGACGCGAAGGATTCCCTTTTATTGTACAGAGCTACATTCAACCCTTCAAAACACTCACGCTCGTACCAGATACCCACATTAACAACCTGAGTGACAGCGAGGTCTCAAGCGAGCCAAAAGAATACAACAACCTCAACGGTCTCTATCTTTACGACGGTGAATTTACCGGTGTGTTTAGTCGCTTAGGACCTTTGCCTACCATTTCAAAAGACATGCAAGGCATTACCGCCGCAACCATTTGGGTCGACAAAGAATAAGAAAGAAGTGCCTATGCAAAAACAACGGTTCAAAATGCCCTCTGTCATTCATCGCATCGCACAGACATGCGCGGTCTTTACCCTTGCCTTTACCTTCATTGCGGCAGGGCTTGCCCTCTGCTGCATTCCCCAAACTACCAAATTACTTGCGGAATCGTTTTCTGGACAGGATAACCCAGACACTGCGTTTTCACACGAAGATCTGGTATGGGCATCCCTCGTGACTCGTGATTACACCATAGGCTCAAATGATCTCGACGCACTTATTACCATGCTTCAGCAAATCAATCGCAACGCAGACACTCCCTACTCAAATGCTGATGACGAAGAGATTCTCACAGCGCCCGAACGCTACACGCTTGACGAAGCCGCAATCTCCCACCTTGATGACGTGTACGAAGTTATCTCTGTTGCACTATGGGTGTTTGCAGCGATTGCTATTGCAGCGGTGGCATCTTGTTCACATGTGCTATATCACCTGGGTAAACATGCATTTGGAACCGTGCTTTTGGAGGCAGGTATAGGTGTTATTCTCTTATTTAGTCTGATAGGCACTTGGGCTCTCATAGACTTTAATGGCTTTTTTGCCTTCTTTCATTCATTATTTTTCGCAGATGGCACCTGGACGTTTTCCTATCAGTCCCTTTTGATAACCATGTATCCTCTTGCTTTTTGGATGGGAATGGGAAGTATCTGGCTTGCGATTACTGGTGTGTTATCTATACTATCTCTTGCAGCAGGTATCTACCTCCGTCGCATAGCACCACCGAACCAGGCAGATAGACCTCACTCAGGCAAAAGTACGCATGATCCCTTGGAAAGCGCACACCCTGCCACCCCCTAAACCAACTAACCCCGAAAGCATTCATTCGTTATCGGGCAAAGCAGTACGTTATGAAATTCAAAACGAGAAAAGGAACCAAGCGCACATGACTCAAAAAACCGAAACTGCAAAGCCTATTCGCGTTCGCTTTGCACCCTCACCCACGGGACGTCTGCATATTGGCGGTGCGCGCACTGCTATTTACAACTGGGCATTTGCTCGCGCTATGGGAGGCGAATTCATTCTTCGCATTGAAGACACCGACCCCGAACGCTCAACCCAAGAAAATGTTGAAGTAATTCTCAATGCAATGAAATGGCTTGAACTTGATTGGGACGAAGGCCCTGAAGTAGGCGGCAGCGCAGGTCCCTATTTCCAAACCGAACGCAGTGACTCATATGCTCAAGCACTCGACCTCATGAAAAGCAGAGGGAGTGCCTATCCCTGCTTTTGCACCAAAGAAGCCCTCGATGCTAAACGCGCCAAAGCAGAAGCCGAGGAAGGAGGCTATGCAGGATACGATCGCACCTGTCGTAACATCTCTCAAGAGGAGGCAGCTGCTCGCATTTCAGCAGGCGAACCGCACGTTTGGCGCCTTGCTGTACCTCAAGATCATGGCCCTATTGAATTCGAAGATGCCGTATATGGCCACGTAAGCTTTCCTATCGAAGTTATGGACGACATGATTGTTCAGCGCAGCGATGGCACTCCTACCTACAATTTTGCGGTAGTATGCGACGATGCTAATATGAGAATCTCGCATGTTATTCGCGGCGACGATCACCTGTCAAACACGCCCCGCCAAATTCTCATTTACGAAGCTCTTGGTTTTGAGGTACCCACATTCGCCCATCTTTCTATGATCCTGGGAGAAGACGGCAAAAAACTCTCTAAGCGTCACGGGGCTGCCAGCGTTGAAGAGTTTGCACAAGATGGATATCTCAACGACGCTATGGTGAATTTTCTTGCACTTCTGGGTTGGTCTCTTGACGGTGAAACCACCATCATTGACCGCGAAACGCTCTGCCGTGAATTCAGCCTTGATCGTGTTACCAAAAAGGATGCTGTGTTTGATAAGGTAAAGCTCAACTGGATGAACAGCCAATACATCAAAGAGATGGGTGCTTCTGCCTGGGTCGAGGCATCAAAACCATGGCTAGCGTGCGCTTATTCAGGCGTACAAAACACAGACGAGCTTAAGGACGATGATCGCAAAGCGGCTTATGCTGATATATCTGAGCGTAGTGCCTGGTACGAAGCACTGTATCCCCTTGTATTTGAACGTCTAACCCATCTCAACGAATCACCAGAAAAACTAGCATTTATGTTCTGGGGTTCGGAGGTGTGCAGTCTTGATGAAAAAAGTGTTACGAAAGTACTTAAAAAAGAAGGTGCTCGTGCAGATGAAGCCATTGCGGCATGCCGAAGCATTCTCGCCAACGAAGAGCTACCTTGGGAAGCAGAAACTCTCCAAGAAGCCTGCCGATCCCTTGGAGAACAGCTGGAGATTAAGCCAAAATTCCTCTTCCAGCCTCTCCGTGTAGCTGTTTGCGGCAATATGGTTTCGCCTCCCCTCTTTGAAAGCATAGAACTTATGAGCCGCACTGATGTGCTTGCACGCATAGACTTCGTCACGAGTGAGGTTTTTGGTGTCGCATAAAAACAACGAATCAGACGCACATAGAGAGTCATTAGAACCGAACGAGGATTCTAATGACTCTGCCGTGCTCAATGAATCCACCAGTGCTGACAAAAACCCTGAACCTGACAAAAGTGCACCCTTAAACGATGAAGCAACTGAACAAGACTTACGAGAAAAAGCACGCGCAGTTCAACCTCAACAAATTCTTGTGTTGAGAGATTTTTGCATCCGTTATCAGGGAGCAGCATGCGAGCGATGCGCACTTGCATGCCCCCATGATGCCCTTACGTTTGGCCCTGAACAGCTTCCAGTAATCAATAGTGACTCCTGCACCACCTGCGGTATTTGTCTAGGGATTTGCGATGCGTTCACTTCTACTCGCGTCACCATGATAGACCTTCATGCGCGTGTGCGACGCATCGCCTTACGCGGCGAAGAAGTCGTTATTACGTGCAAAGAAAATGTGTTTGCTGACCTTGATCCTGCCAACAACGTAATTGTGTTGCCCTGTCTTGCAACATTCCCGCCGGAACTTTGGGCGCTTATACTTGCCGAACAGATCCCGATAAGCATTGCAGCCGATTTGTCTTACTGTGCTGATTGCAAACGCGCGGGAGAGTTAGGAGAAACACTCTTTGGCCATGCGGTGCAAACCGCTGAAGCCTGGACAGGTTGCTCAGTTGGGTTCAGGGAAGATATCCCTGAAAAAGACAATGTGTTGCGTGATCTTGCAAATCCCGATGGGGTTGATCGCAGAAATGCCTTCTTCAACATTTTTGCCGATGTGAGTGACGTCGCTTCAGGGAAACGACGTCTGCGAAACTCCGACGTACTTCAACAGTTTTTTGAACAAAGAGAGCGCTCTCGGGCACGAGCACGTCTTAATCTTAACGATAGCTCTCAACTCAATAATTTTACCAGCAAAGGCCGCCTTAAACAAATTATGCACCCCAAAAGGCAAATGCTGCTAGAAGCTATAGACCGTGATTCATTAATCGCAAACCGTGTTTCTTTAACGATCTCAAAAACCAATTGTGACACGTGTGACAACACTCTGAGTTGCGTTTCTGTATGCCCCACCAAAGCGCGATACCCTCATGCAGACGATGGCACTCTTGAATTTGATGTGCGCTATTGCATAGGATGCGGACTCTGCGTTGAAGCATGTCCCCATGGCGCAATAGACTTATTTGAATCCTCAGCTACAGCTTTACTTACTCAAGAAGAAGCTTAACCTTTGCTTATTCAGTCTTTAATCACATTGCTCAATAAGCCTATGATACGATACACGCACAATATCAAGGAGGATTTCTATGACCGAACAAGATAATGATACCCCCCAAAACCAAGTTCCTCAAAACCAGGAAGAAGCACCTACACCATCTATACAAGACCCCAGCCCTTCTTCTGATCCCTTACCACCAACAACAGCCAGCGATTTCTCCTCTGTAGCACCAGTGCCTCCCCTGCAACAACCGCTACAAAATCAGCAGCCGCATCCTCAAGATCCTCATCAGCAAGCTCACCATGCCAATCAATTCCTGCACTCACAACAAGTTTACCCCGCTCAGTACACTCAAAACTCTGGCTATCAGCAGCCGCCTTACCAGCAACCTGCTTATCCCCAGCAGCCTCCTTACAACCAACAACCCGCACCCTACCCTCAGCCAACACAACAGCAGCCTCCCAAAAAATCGCGCGTTTGGCTTTGGGTTCTACTCGGAATACTAGCTGTTGTTGTCCTTTCGTTTGGTGGGTGTGTTGCCTGCAGTACTCTTGCATTCATAGGTGCCGTAACCGAAAACTCTACTTCAGTGCAAGAGTATCCAGAAAGCCCTCAAGACAGCTATCCTGAAGAGGACTTCTACGAAGACAATTCCGACACATCCAATCCCGCAGGTATGTTTACCCTCAAAGAACTACAAGAAGCGTTTCCTGAGCTACAAGGCACTATTGATGGAACCCGCGCAACAGCAGGTGTCTACACCATAGGCTCCACAGGTGACCTGCCTGAAGGTTTTTATTTTCTCGAAGGCTCTCCTACCGAAGAAGGCTACTACTATCTCTTTGAATATGATGAATCATCTGATTACTATACACTCGAAGTATCTATGATTTTCTTTGGTAACTATTTTGTCGAACTCGACGAAAATGACCTTCTCGTTTTTGGTGCACCTGATTCTAGTTACTATATGTATCCGGAATCCGAATTGACTCCTAGCCTTGAAACTACTCTTTCCAGTGGCCTTTATCGCGTAGGAACCGATATTCCTGCTGGTACGTACAACGTTTCTGGTGATGAAGTAGCTTATCAAAACGCATCGCAAGATTGCACCGCATTTATCATGTCTGACCTCGACTTCAATGACAACTCTATCGAAGAAACGTATTATCTCTTACCTGGCTCAACGCAAACCATCACCGTTGAAGAGGGAGACTGGCTCGAACTTTACGCCACAACGGCAACGTTAGCGCAGTAGCTTATACCAGCTTTCAACCAACACAAAACTTATAGTTTAATCAATAAAAAGACGGCTGAAAATGGTCGTCTTTTTATTGTCCTCAAAGCAAGGTTGCCTTAGTCAAAGCATCCACCACGTTTAAAGTAACTCATATTCAAAAACCTTACTGCAAAACATTCTGCGCAGTAACACAATCCCAAATCTCTACGAGCTCTACAGCTTAAACCTCAACACGCCATGCAAATATCCTAGGCCATCTCTTGCAAGAACTCTGCAATGGGCTTAAGCAAAGCGTCTCCTTCTTCTAGCTTGAAGTAACGCAAAGGAAGTTGTAGCTTTTTCTTTTCTGCAAGGTAACGGCCGCCCGCTCTACGAAGTGATGTCATTTTATCTCGCGGAATCTCAAGAGGCTCAACGATAAGCTTGCCCGCAATCACTGAAATTGTCTTGATACGATGTTCATTTGCAAATGCCTTGATACGCGCTTTCTCAATCAAATTTTTTGCAGCAGGAGGAATATCGGGATGTTTCTCAAACAAATCAGCACGTATTTCTTCGACTGATTCAATTGTGCTTGCTGAAGCTATCTTTCTGTACCACAGCACTCGCTCATCCGTATCGGGCACATATTCTTCAGGCAGATACGTATGACCAGGTACATTCACGGTAATATCTGATAGCGCAGGAGGCAAAACATCTTTACTCTTTTCGTTTCCCTCGCGCGTCACATTCACCGCCTGCGCAAGCATCTGCGCAAACAAATCGAAACCAACCGCACTCATATTTCCACTTTGCTCAGCCCCCATAAGGCTTCCTGCTCCGCGAATCTCTAAATCTCGCATAGCAATACGCATCCCACTTCCTAAATCAGTATGCTCGCCAAGCGCTGTTAAGCGCGCCGCAGCCTCTTCAGTTAGCTCTCTGTTTTCCGGGAACATAAAGTAAGCGTATGCCTGTGTGGAAGACCGCCCCACACGACCCTTCAACTGATACATTTGAGAAAGACCCAGACGCTGGGAGTCTTCAATAATCAGCGTGTTAGTATGGGGATTATCAATACCACTTTCGATAATGGTTGTTGCTACTAAAACATCCAGTTCGCCTGCAATAAAATCTTCCATCACATGTTCAAGTTCTTCACGCGTCATCTGTCCGTGCGCAACACCTACGCGCGCTTCACCGGCAGCATCCACAACGCGACGCACTGCCTCTTCAATAGAACGAACACGATTAGATACGTAATACACCTGCCCGTCACGTGCAAGCTCATGGCGAATTGCCGCACTCACCAAATCGGGATCCCATTCGCCCACATGCACCTCTACTGCCCTACGAGCAGCAGGAGGTGTCAAGATTAAACTCATGTCACGCACGCCCGACAGCGACATCTGTAGGGTGCGCGGAATGGGAGTTGCAGAAAGCGTAAGCATGTCGATTGATTCACGCAAGTTTTTGAGCTGCTCTTTATGCCCCACGCCAAAACGCTGCTCCTCATCAATGATAACCAGTCCCAAATCCTGCGGATTGACGTCTCGTGAAAGTAGGCGATGTGTTCCAATAAGCACCTGCACGCTTCCATCCTGAAACCCTTTAAGTGCAGCTGTTTGTTGTGTCGTAGAACGAAAGCGAGAGAGAACTTCAACCGTTACCCCAAAAGGCTCAAATCGATCTTTAAAGTTAGAATAATGTTGCTGCGCAAGAATGGTAGTTGGACACAAAACCATAACCTGCTTACCATCTTGCGTTGCTTTAAATGCCGCCCGCAGAGCAACTTCCGTTTTTCCAAAACCGACATCGCCGCACACCAAGCGATCCATAGGGCGCGCTGACTGCATATCTGCTTTAACATCGGCAATCGCTGCCAATTGATCAGGTGTTTCCTGATAGGGAAAGGACTCTTCCATTTCTTTTTGGGCAAGACTATCCCCTTCAAAGCAATACCCCTGCGCAGCAGCTCGTCGTGCGTATACATCCACTAAATCAAATGCAAGTTTTTTGGTTGCCGCTTGCGCTTTTTTCATCGCACGCGACCAGTCTGCCGTATTTAAGCGCGTCAGCCGAGGACTAGCGCCCTCGGGGCCCACATAGCGAGTAACACGATCCAGCTGCTCAACAGGAACAAAGAGCTTATCGCCATCTGCATATTCCAAAAGCAGATAATCACGTGATGTATCATCTATTTCTCGTCTTACCAACTCTTTAAAATACGCCACCCCGTGAGATGCATGCACGACATAATCTCCAGGTTTATAGGGAAACGTTATCTCGGTAAGGTCTATACGCTTCGTGGTGCGTGCAGCTGTAGATCCCTGCACGTCCGAAGCGCTTACAACTGCCAATTTTGCTTTAGGAATTATCATTCCTAGAGGCACATCTACATCGACAACATTAACAACACCCCTGCGCAAACGACGCTTCTTGGAGCCAAGTGTTTCATCGCCTTGCTCCTCGCGTTGTTCTGCAAGAAGGTCACTATGCTCCTGAATAGGAAGGCCTTTTTCCACAAAAGCCAACTTCATGTCTTGTCGCGCACGAAAATGAGGAATACTAAACACTGTCATATAGCCATCATCGAGCAAGGCTCTCAAACGAGCAAACAGTTTTTCTGGATGCCCTGCCACCTCAACACGCTTCACAGGTAATTCTTCATCTACCTGACCCCCCACGCGCATAAGAGACACGTAAGTTGCTCGCTGATATGACCCCAAGTTCACTTCGGTAGGTGCCGCATAAAGGCCAGCAGTCGCAATTCCCTTGCCTTTCATGTGCTGTTCTATTTCAGAATAAGCATGGGTCATGTCATCAAAAAGGGAGCGGGGTTCGGTAAGCACTGAAAGAACCGAAGACCCCACATAATCACCGAGCGTCACCGGCTTGTCATACATATACGGCAGCAAAACTTCCGCATCATCAAAACGCAAACCGCCCTCTAATCGTTCGAAAATATCGCGCAAAGCAGGATTGATTCGTGCTTGTGGTTCAATCTTTTTACGGGCACGTGCAAGCGCCTTTTTGTGAAGAATAAGCTCGGTCACCGGAAACACTTCACAACTTTGGAGTGTAGTAATAGTTTGCCCTGTTGCAGGAACAATGCGTCGGATTTCATCAACCTCATCGCCAAAGAAATCCAGGCGCACAGGGTATATCAGATTTCCTGGAAATACATCGATCGTACCTCCATGAACAGCAAACGTACCGGGCCCATCCAGCTCTCCCGTGTTTTGATACCCTCGCAACTCCAAAACACGCGTTACGTCTTCAAAATTGTTCAGACCCAGCTCTTGCGCTCCTGTCATCTCCGCAAGCTCTTTTCCAGCCTCAAAAAACACCGGAACATGCGTCTGCGCAGTAAGCGGAGCCATCAAACGAAGCAACGAGCGCGCACTTGCAATAACAATCACCTTGCGGTTTTCAACTAAAGCATGAACCGCTTCCATACGACGCGCAGCCAAAGAGCGATTGCTCATTTGGATATCACCTGGATAATCTGTTCTTTCAGGGAAGCGCAGCACCTTCTCGTCCCCCACATATGCAGCAACACTTCGGGCAAACGTTACTGCAGCATCTTCGCCAGCGACCAAAACGAGCGTTGCTTGGGGATGCTGCGTAAATCGTGCGGCAACCATAAACGGACGTGCCGAAGCTGCCACGCCCAGTGCCGCATCCTCATCTTGGTCAAGCTTGCCCCAAAACGCATCGAGAGAGCCAGACTTTTCTAACGTAAATGTTAATGAATCTATAAGCATTTAGTATCCTTTTTCTATATACACAAATCACCTGAGAAGAAAAGTATTTAATTCTTTCCCGGCGGTAACACAACAACGAGAATACATCGATAGATTTAGTGACATATTTATTCCTCCCAAAGCCATAGGCTCATCTTACCTGTTCTACATCAAAATACCTGCAAACACTTGCTAAACACGAAGAAAAACTGTGGTACCCAATGCGAAAGCCACCAAGATATCCACCATTAAAGACTACTCATCTAATTGTTTGAGAAATACAGTAAAATTAAATCCTTTCCAAAACTTTTTACAAGGCAAGCTAAGCTCAAAGAGGAGAAGCACCATGCCCCGCGAAACAAAACAATCAAAACAACAGCGAGCTATCCTTATTGCAGAATGTATGAATTCACACTACCCTTCCCCCGAATGTGCTCTTTTATATTGGGGAGATCCTTTTCGTCTTGCAATTGCCGTTCTTTTAAGCGCGCAAACGACCGATAAGGGTGTCAACAAAGTTACTCCTATTCTTTGGGAGCGCTACCCTACCGTGGCCGACCTCGCGCAAGCAAGCGTTACCGATGTTCAAGATATTTTGCGCTCCATTGGTTTTTACCGCACAAAGGCCACTAATGTTATTACGTGCGCTCAAATAGTTCTCTCGCAATATGGAGGAGAGATTCCGCGCACTATGGATGAACTACAAGCCCTTCCTGGCATTGGTCGCAAAACTGCCAATGTTGTACTGAACGAAGCTTTTGGAATTGTAGAAGGCATCGCCGTAGACACCCATGTATTTCGCATTGCACACAAACTAAAGCTTGTGGGACCTTCTGCAGATACTCCTGCTAAAACAGAAACAGCACTCCTTAAGCTATATCCTCAAGAATACTGGGGGCCAATTAACCGGCAGTGGGTGGTTTTTGGTCGCGAAGTTTGCATCGCCCGACGCCCCCAATGCACCAGTTGCTTTCTTTCTTCTCTATGCCCCAGTAGTAAAGAGTCTTTAAGCTAGCAAAAAGATACCTTCGCTTACATTAGCCCCGCCCTTAATCGAATCATTCCCAAGACTCTTTAATCTAGCACACTGCTGCCTGTATAACACCATCACCTTTGCCATCTCCTACGAGAAAAAACCAAGACTCTCCAATCAAGAGAAAGACTATCTATAAAATACAGATGTCTTTTTGGGTTTACACCACCTCGTTGCCACATCACTACACCCCAACACAAAGCTACATCTTGTTAACGCTGTAACCAATGAGCCATTTTAGATTGACAATACTTTGATATCAAAGTATTGTACCTTTGTGAGCAAAAGGTTCTGGCCAAACCGCTTTGCGCAATACCATGCTTTTACCGATCATTGGAAGGGAGTTTATGCATAACACCATCAACCAACTATCACGAACCCTGTATCAAGCCAATCGCTACCTCTGCGCTCAACTTGAAGAGCAAGGTATCGTAGGGATTTCTCCTTCTCATGGCAGTATTCTTATGCAGTTGTTTGAGCACGATGAACTACCCATGAGCGAGCTTGCTCAATTAACAGGACGAGACCCATCTACCGTAACCGCTTTGGTAAAAAAACTCACCTTGCATGACTACGCAACAACTGCAAAGCAAGATACCGACAAGCGCGTTGTCATGGTAAAGCTCACCGAAAAAGGGCTGTATCTCCATCAAGCATTCGAAGAGATATCAAAAAACCTTGCCTTTATTCAACATCTAAATCTTGATCCAGAAGATTTAGAGACAACAAGTAAAACACTGGGCATCATAGAAAATAATTTTATCCAAACTCTGAAGGGATCCTCTCATGCAAACATTGTCTAATCTCACATCGAAACGTATTGCACTCATGTTGCTTATAGCGAGTGCGGTAGCACTTCTGTTTACCCTAAGCGCCTGCTCGTCAAGCGAGGGCACTACTTCACAATCGAGCGACGCAAAAACACTCACCGTTGCCATGGAGCTTGCTTATCCTCCTTTTGAAACAAAAGATGACGCAGGTAATCCCACTGGTGTGTCGGTTGACCTAATCCAAGCATTTGGTGATGAGTATGGCTATGAAGTAGTTATAGAAAACACTGCTTTTGACGGCCTTATCCCCATGTTACAAACGGGTAAAGCAGACTGTGTTATTTCATCCATGACCATAACCGAAGATCGCCTTGAGTCGGTTGATTTCTCTGAACCTTATGCTACCGCACAACTAGCCTTACTTGCTAATGCCCAATCAAATGTTGCTAAAGCTGATGATCTTAATTCACCTGATGCCGTCGTAGCCGTAAAAACTGGCTCTACTGGTGACATCTACGCAACAAAAAACTTCCCTGAAGCCGAAATCGTTCGCCTTGCAGACGAAAGCGCCTGCGTGACCGAAGTTGTACAAGGAAAAGCTGATGTTTTTATCTATGACCAACTGACTACCTATCGCAATAATATGGCAAACCCTGACACCACAAAAGCCATCTTTATTGAATTCCAAGACGCAGAATCATGGGGTGTTGCTGTAGAAAAAGGCAATACCGAACTCCTTGCAGAACTAAATGAATTTATTGCCTCATATGAAGCTGAAGGTGGATTTGATACACTTACTGAAAAGTACCTTGCAGAAGAAAAAGCTGCCTTTGATGAGCTTGGATTTAATTGGTTCTTTTAAGGTGTCTTCACGCATATTTAATGCATAGCCATGTTTTGCCAACGAATACTCCGCTAACGAAAGGCCTTTAGTGAAATCGCAAAAAACGCGTTTGAGCCTCTTCACCGTATCAGACAGAGCTACTGTTCCGTTACTTAAAGCAGCTGCAAATTACCTCTTAGTATGCATTGTTGTTCTGGGTCTTTTATGGCTCTCTATCTCAATGGCAGGAATTGCTCTTGATTTTAGCTTTGTTGAGCAATACTGGAGACGAATTCTTAGCGGATTTGAACTGACGCTTATTATTTCATTTTCGAGCCTTTTACTCAGTATGATTATTGGTATTCCTCTCGCAATCGGGCAAGGTTCAACCATCTTGCCCGTGTGCTACGCCTGCGACCTTTACGTAAAAATCATGAGAGGAACTCCCCTCCTGGTTCTCATCTATTTGTTTTACTATATCATAGGAACTGCCTGGGGAATCAACAATAAAGAAGTTGCGGGGGTTTTAATCTTATCGGCATTTGCTGGTGCCTATATTGCTGAAATCCTCCGCGGCAGCCTTCTGTCTCTTGATAAAACCCAATTAGAAGCAGCCCGCGCAGTTGGCTTTAATCGCAGACAAACACTTCGCTATGTCCTTCTTCCTCAACTACTCGCGCGCACTCTTCCTGCCCTAACCGGGCAATTTGCTTCCATTATTAAAGACTCCTCTCTTTTGTCGGTCATAGCCGTAATTGACCTCACGCAAGCTATGCGCGAAATCACAGCTACCAACTACAACTTTTTTGGAGGATTTCTTCTTCTTGGCGCACTTTATTTGCTGCTTACTTTGCCCATTATGTTTGTAAGTAAGCACTTCGAAAAGAGGTTCGATTATGCACATTAAGCTCGAAAATCTTACTAAATCCTTTGAAGACTCACTCGTTTTAGATAACGTGAATTTTGATGACGAAGTAAGCACATTAGCCATCATAGGTCCTTCAGGTGGAGGAAAATCAACGCTGCTGCGCATTCTCGGAGGTCTTCTTACGCCCACTGAAGGCACTGTTGCACTCGATGGGCAACCCGTAACTTATTCTGAACAATCACTTCCTGCTTATCGCGCAAACCTTGGGTTTGTATTTCAAGATAGCGGATTGTTTCACCACATAGATGCCCGCGAAAATATCACCTTACCCCTACGAGCTGTTCATGGATATACTGCCGAAAAAGCGGATAAACACGCCGATGACCTCCTTGAACGATTTAACCTTAAACAAGAAGCGCATAAATTCCCTCGTCAGCTTTCAGGCGGACAACAGCAACGCGTAGCTATTGCACGCGCCGTCGCTGCGCGCCCCAAACTTCTTCTGCTCGACGAACCAACGAGTGCGCTCGATCCAGAATATACCGGCGAGGTACTTAACCTTCTACGAGATTTAAAAGAAGCTGGAACACGATTTGTGGTAGTCACGCATGAAATGGGCTTTGCACGTCACGCATGTGACAAGATAGCTTTTCTCTACGGGGGCCGTCTTTTGGAATATGGCGAAAGCGCAGATGTGTTTGACAATCCAAGCACATCAGAACTAAGTCGATTCTTAGGGAAGCTTCTTCAATGGAACGTGTAAGGTCAAAGGACTAATAACTAGTCGTTACTGCTGTGAGCCTAGATAACGAAACATCTCATAAGAAACCTTTCGACCAGGTATTAAGCGGACAAGAAAACTCAATGTTGGTTTAATTATTAGCAATGCCCTATTTCATTGCTTCGTTTTCAAGCCACAATCCTACATCCTCAAGAGAACGAGAGCGATAGCGCCATCACAACCCTTTATTCCGTTATTTCTTTGGTATTGCAATTCTCAAGATTATTCAAAGGTAGTAGATGCTTTCCTTTAGGCATAGAGCAGCACTTTTTCTGCTGGTCATACAGTAAAAATAACAAGCTCTCATGTAGCTTAAGAGGGTGACCCCTACGCTAATCAACCGGTTACTCGGCTTTTCGATTCGCGAATACTCCTAACGCAGATTAAGGGGATAACCCAAACGCGCTAACTCACCCGCCACAGTTTCAACCAACAGAGGTAGCGCATCATTAACCTTAGGCGTTAACCCTATGGTAACTTCTGCAGGAGAACTATTTTCAACCTGCATCCCTAGACATAATCCCTCAGCCTCATATCCCAACAAAATGGATGCATCAAACAAATCGACCAACTTTAAATCGTGCAGAGATGCCATGGCTCCCGATTTACGTGCCATTTCTTCAGGAAGAAAGCGAAAGACCGTACCGGGCTCTTTACCCGTACCATCAACTGCATCAACCGTAATCACAACATCAAAATCACGAACATAGTTAAGCATACCCAGCGTAAGACACCCCAAATCGAACAGCTCAATATTTGAAGGAATTTTATATCGTTCCAGCAGTTCCTCATAAGCTGCAGGACCAATGCCATCATCAAGCATTAGCTTGTTACCAACACACAATACCGCTATACGCAGAGTTGAATTAGTTGAAGTTTCTTCTTTGGCTATAGTTGATAGTTTGCTCAATAAATTATCTGTTGTCATAATTTCACGCACCAAGAGTTGGCCTGATAGCAAGATTATAGTACGTAGCAGCTGCAATCATTATCAAACCAATAACAACTCCCACGACTGACCAAATACGCTGGCGTTTTAAATACTGCTCTTTCGTAGCACCCCTATCAATTGCTCGATGTGCAGCAAAAGGCTGGGCAACAATAGCAAAAGCAAAGGTGCCTATCGTTAGAGTAACGAAAACAACGAGCGCTATTGCTATAGAGAAAAGTGTTTGCTCTGAATAGGCAGCATAAAATACGTTGTCAGCAAAAATCCAAACGGGATAAAAAAAGATTGTAGCCCAGACACCATGAGCAGGACCCCATATAGGAGGCAGAAAAAGTGCCCCGATATTTACACGAGGCACATCTTTTAAAAATTCCTCTTCACGCGCAATCTGTTCGTCAGTCAACTCTGTCATAGCTGTTCTCCTGTAACGTTAGAATACTATAGATATTCTAATCGAGCTCAGGCTACAAGAAAAGACAAACAGTCAAAGCGGCACAATGCTTCGCTAAAAGAATGTACTCTAGGCTTCATGAGAAGCTTTAAGTAAACCGCCTTGCTGCACTACAAGAACTTAACTAAACCTATGAAGATTTAAAATCTCTTTATGAGGCACTGTCAAGAATTATGTTATGCCGCAGCTTCAGACTTAGCCCGTACTTTTTTAAGCGCAAAGCCTAAAACTATGCAAAGTGCCATAAGGCCTGCGCAAATAAAGTATGCTATGGTAAATTCACCAGTCGCGTCATACACAATATCTGCAACTACCGGAGCAAGCACGCCAGAAAGACCCCAAGCTAGGTAAACAATTCCGTAGTTAGTTCCATAGTTTTTCAAACCATAGAGATCAGCGGTCAACGAGGGGAATACGCTTAGGAGCGTTCCATAAGAGAATCCCACAAGCAAAGCACCAAAGGTGAGTAAGGCGAAATTATTAAAGAATGCAAACATAACCATGTTTGCACATTGAATAGCAAACACGACCAGCAACGTGTTGTAGCGGCCTATCTTATCAGAAAGCATGCCACCAATTACGCGACCTCCCGTATTGAAGATAGCAAGTAGTGAAACAAGAATTGCTGAATAAACGACAGCTCCTACCGGATCTTGTATGAGTGCAATTTTGGAAATGTTGCCAATAACCATCAGTCCAACCGAAGAGGACAGTAAGAAAAGCAAGAAGATTAAAATGAACTCGCGTGTTTTAACCATATCTTTCCATACAACATCAACAGCCGGAGAAACCTTGGCACCTTGCGTAGTAGATAGACCTTTGGGTGTCTCAGGAACATATCCTTCTTTTGGATTATCAATAAACTGCGCAAGCAACACACTAACAACCGTTACAAAGATTCCCAAAAACAAAAATGTCTGAGAAATACCAAATGAACCAAGCAAAAACTGGGTAAGCGGTGCCAAGTAAACAGCAGCAATACCAAAACCGCCGACAACAAGACCTGCTACCATGCCCTTTTTAGAGGGATGAAACCACTTAAATACACAGGGACTCACGCATCCATATCCAAAGCCAATGCCCACGCCTGTCAAAACACCATAGGTAAGAACAACACCCGTTACGCTATCCCCCACAAACGAAGAGAGGGCTAATCCTAAACCAACCATAAAGCCACCGATAGTAATAATCTTTTTAGGGCCTATGCGGTCTTGGATGATTCCACCCAATAACAAACCCAAAGCAAAACATACGATTGCAACCGTATAGGGCAACCCAGCTTCGGCACTGGTCCAACCGTAACCTCCTTCTGCAACAGGTGCAGCAAGCTTGGCTTTCATAACACTCCATGCATACAAAACACCTATCGATAGATTAAACAAGATTCCCGCTATGAGAACTCTATTTGCTCTACCCTTTTTTTGAACGTCTTCCATTTACTTCCCTCCTTTTTATATAAAGCGCGTATTATACCCAGCTTGCAAGCAATTATCTACAAAAATTTTTTGACATAGAATTTTCCACCGCTTGCCGTTGCTCTCTAAATATAAAAGGAGCGTATTAAAGGCGAAAGGTAATCTTAAAAAGAAACCTTGTTGAACTAGCTCTCGCAAAACGCTTAGGAAAATACTAAATATACCTACGTGTCTGCATCTAAAAATCTCGTCTATTTTGTTACCATTTTGGTTTTTGGTAAGCACTAGACTTATCGAGCACGCCTTGTGTCCAATAAGCAAAAACCCCCCAAATGTTTCCATTTGAGGGGTACATTCATTATGGATGTAACTCAATAAAGAAAGTTATTTTCCGTGATTCATATTGTCTTCGCCTACGATAGTGTGCTTCTCAGGATCGTATAGCAAGCCACCGTGTTCTTTATGACAGAACATCAACTTAGCAGGAGCAAGACCTTCAATATTAGCCATGTAGATATGGACAAGCATGAAGCAGATGAATACATACATCAAGAAGTAATGAATGATGCGCATGTTCATTGGTCCGCCTACTGCATCAACACCAGCTGCAATGAAGCCTGCGTTCATGGTAGGAGCCCACAATGCCAAACCTGTGTAGAACATAACAAGAATCAACAAAGGAATAAGCAAGTAGCTCATCTTTTGCGGAACACCAAGCTTTGCACTCAAAGGATGGTCTTTCTTCAAGAACAAGTAGTACTTAATCCAAGCACCCAACTGATGGCGGTTGTCAGCCTGTGGCAACCAAGTTTTGTAGTCGGACACCATCTGACGCGTACCACCCGTAGGAGCAGACTTTACAACAAACGCTAAAAGAATACGAATTACGCAGTTGATAACCAAAACAAAGCCGAAGAAGATGTGTACTCCTCGAGCAATACCCATAATCAAAGGCAAGAATGGGAAGTGGATACAGAAACCGGTGACAATCAAAAGAATCATTGCGATAAGGTTAATCCAGTGAGTAATAACAAAAGGTACTGGATGCGCCTCACGGTAATGAGCTAAATGTGCCATATTACTTCACCCCCCAAGGGCTCGTAACCGTCTCAAACGTCTTACCCGTAGCAGGCTCGGTAATATGAACCGCACATGCCACACAAGGGTCGAAGCTATGAACCGTACGTAGTGCGTTGATAGGCATCTCGATATCGCCAACAGGATTGCCAATAAGAGCCTGCTCGATAGGACCGCTTACGCCCTCTGCGTTCTTAGGTGCCAAGTTCCACGTAGTAGGAATAATAATCTGATAGCCATCAATCTTACCATCAACAACATTCTCACTATGGTAAAGAGCGCCGCGAGGAGCTTCCCAGAAACCGGTGCCTGCACCCGTGTCAGTAGTAGCTGGAGTAAAGTACGTAGAGTCGCCACCCTTGATAGCCTCAATAAGTTCCTGAGCCCACTCTTTCATAAGGCCAGCAATGTAGAGAGATTCGATTTGACGAACTGCTGTACGACCAAGCGTTGACTGAGCAACACCAATCTGTCCAGGAGCACCAAGTGCCTCAAGTAATCCATCAACCTGATCCTGGATGAACGTGTTGCCGCGCAAATAAGCAGCCAATACGCGGGACAATCCACCAGCCTCGTAAGGTTTACCATCATAAGCAGGTGCCTTAACCCACGTGTAACGATCTTCAACGTTGTACTCAGTGAACTCAGGTTCGGTTACGAAGTAAGGTGAGGTGTAGGTGTCTTCACCCTTATACCACGAGCTACCCATGTATTCGGTGATGAGGCTTTCTTCAACCTCAGAGAGCTTCAAGTTGTCATCAACAACACCACTTGGCAAGTAGCGCTCGCTCATCTCCATGCTTGCATTCTCAAATACACCCCATGAAATGTAACGGCCGCAACCCTTACCAAAGTTAAGTGCATCGATGTAGAATGGCGCAATAGCCAACGTGTCTTGAATCATTGTTGATTCAACCCAGTTGTAAATCTCATCACACAGAGATACCAATTCGTCAAGCTTTTGCTCGGTAGGAACAAAGCAAGTACCACCAGGAATAATGGTCATAACGTGTGGCATCTTGCCGCCCAAAAGCGCTGCAACCTCAGAAGCCCTTGCCTGCATTTTCAAAGCTTCAAGATAATGAGCCGTGCAGATAAGGTCAAGCTCTGGTGGCAACTTGTAAGCAGTGCCTTCTTCTGCACCAAACCAGTTACCGGAGAAGATTGAAAGCTGTCCATTTTCTGCAAACTTAGTAAGGCGATCCATCAACATATTAAAGTCGCTATTGATAGACGTACCAGCTGCTTGAGCCAAATCATAAGCATCAGCAGCATTTGCCTTTAGTGCATTGAGAGGATTAACGTAGTCAAGAGCACATAGGTTGTAGAACCACAAAATATGGCTGTGCAAGAACTGAGCGCCCTCAATCATGTTACGAATAATACGAGCATTGTTAGGAATAGCAATGCCGTAAGCTTTTTCAGCAGCAATAGTAGATGCATGCGCATGTGAAACAGGGCAAACACCACAGATACGCTGAACCATTTGTGCGGCATCTTCAGGAGTGCGCTTTTCTACCGCAAGCTCCATGCCACGGAAGCAGCCACCAGATACCCAAGCATCAGATACCTTGCCATCAGTTACTTCCATCTCTACGCGAAGATGTCCTTCGATGCGAGTTATTGGGTCAATTACTGAACGTGTCATTCGGGATTACCTCCCTTCCTTATCATCATACTGTCCGATAGAACGATCAGGATGCTTCTCATCCCATGCGCGCTTCTTCTCAAAGTCAGCGCCACCGTTCGTACGGCCAGTTACCTTCATACCAAAACCATGTACTACAAGAGCAGCAGCTAAGATGCCCGTAACACCCAAGCCAATTACGGTAGGCTGCAATACCCAATCACCAATGCGCAAATCACGGTGACGGCTGTAGAATGGCGTGTTGCACTCAACCCAGTTTTGAGCTGGATTCATAGGGTTAGCTTCGCAGCAGCCAATACAAGGTGAACCTGCCTGAACACACCAGCTACGACGGTTGTTCCACAAAGTAACACCGCAGTTAGCCATGGTCTGAGGGCCGCGACAACCCATTGGATACAAGCAGTAGCCCTTAGCTTCTTCTTCTGAACCGAATTCATATACGAATTCACCGTTCTCGAAGTGTCCGCGGCGCTCACAGTTGTCATGAATGCTCTGACCAAAAATACCTGCTGGCTTATTCTCACGTGTTAGTTCTGGCAAAACGCCCAAGTTAAGTACGCTCACCAAAACAGCTACAAGCCATTCGGGGTTTGCGGGACATCCAGGAACATTTACAACAGGAGTTTCAATTCCAACTTCACTCAAATACTGCTGTACACCCAAAGCGTTTGAAACGTTTGGTGTAGCCCCCATCCAACCACCATTAACCGCACAAGAGCCCAATGCAACAATAGCATTTGCGCTCGCTGCAGCCTCTTCAAGAATATGCAAGCCGGTATGCTCTGCTACGCGAAGCGCATTTCCGTCCCAGCCCTTTTGTACAGCGCCTTCATACACCAAGATGTAATTTCCCGCTGCGATAGTTTGAGCTTTAGCCTCTTCTACGGAATGACCAGCAGCCGCTGCGAGCGTTTCACTGTAGTTAAGTGAAATCATCTCAAGAACAACAGTTGCCGCGTCAGGAGTTTCCACCTGCGCGAATGATTCCGTACAACCCGTACATGATGCAGCCTCAATCCAGATAACCGGAAAGAGATTTCCTTCTTTAGCACCAATCACGGATTCTTCGAGCGCCAGAGCTACTTGTGGAGCAGCAAGCTGCGACAATCCAGCAGCAGCAGCAACTGTACCGCAAAGCTTCATAAAGTCACGACGACTTACTCCTCGAGCATCCAACATATCTTGGAAGTTAGATACTGTGGCCTCTTTTCCCATGTGCACACCTCCTCAGGTGTTCTCGTCTTATACTTACCTTTGAGGCATTTTCCTCCATATTTGCAACACAACTGCAACAAGAACGCGAACGGCATTCACGCTTCGCGAGTGGTTAAAAAATGTTACGGGGTGTTTTAGTCGTAACAAATTCTATGCATACAATGAGCTCAAATTTTACAAAACATACACTTTTACTGCTAATCCTACTAAAATTATGCAAGCGCACAAAAGCAATACTTTCCTCCATTTTAAACAATAAGGTAATGTCTTTTACTTTTATCATTCCATTTACTAGATTGCCGACAAACAGGTATGATAGCTAACGACATATTTATGAGTACATTTTTAAGGAAATTTTTATGGTTTCACCTCAAACTACTTTTGCTTTTTTAGGGCCTGCAGGCACGTATTCAGATGAAGCAACACGCACCTTTGCTAAACGTCTCGGAATTGAAGAACCTCGTCTTTTGGAGTGCAGTTCGTTCGATGAAGTTTTCGACTGCGTTGACCGAGGAAAATGCGAATATGGCGTGGTAGCTAAAGAGAACTCACTTGAGGGAGTGGTTACCGCCACGCTTGATAACTTTGCCTTCAAAAGCTCTGCTATTATTCTTGGTGAAGAAGTTTTGGATATCCACCACAGTCTTATCACGCACCCCGACGCAAACCTTCAAGACATCACCACGGTCGCATCTCATGCTCAAGGTCTCGCACAGTGTCGTCGCTATTTAGCAGAGCACTTACCTGGACGCACATTAGTGACTAGCTCTTCGACCGCCGAAAGCGCACGCCTCGCTATGGAAAACCCCAGCGTAGCCGGTATCGGAAATGCGTTTGCAGCTACTATTTACGGCGCGAAAGTTGTTGAACAAAGCATTGAAGATCATTTTGGAAACCAAACTTCATTTGCGCTTATAGGACGCCAGGGGCACGCTCCAGTCTTTAAAGGTCAGCGCTACAAAACTTCGCTTGCCCTGTTTTTGCAGGCTGACAAAGCTGGTACGCTTAACATGATTTTGTCCGAATTTGCCTATGCAAATATTAACCTTACGATGGTGCAATCTCGCCCGACCAAACAGGCACTCGGAGACTACATGTTCTTTATTGAGTTTATGGATGACGTGAACGCCCTTACGGTACAAACTGCTCTTAATTGCCTTCGTCTCAAACTACGCGAGGTCAAAGTTCTGGGCAGCTACCCCATAAAGTAAAGATTGTCCTGGTGGTGGAAAAACCCTTCTGCCACCAGCTCTTTGACGATAGAGTCGAAGAGCTTTGAATCAACTTCACTACGCCCGTGAGACAGCTCAAACGTATTGAGATTAGCTAAGAGTGTCTCTTTTTCTATGCGAGAATTCGCTAAAACAAGGCGAACTATCTCTGCCCTTTTTTGCCTTCGAGAACCTTCAAACATAGACTGGCGTGCATAATGGGCACTCCGTCGTGAGGGATTTATCACAAGCGATTTAAGATGAAACCCATAATCAAGCAAAGCGTAATACCATTGACGCGCACCAACTTGAGGACAGGTTGCCTGCACAAGAGGAATAAGCACTTTGTCGGGAACCTTTTTATGTTCGGGGAACAATTCGTGCAAAAAAACAGTGCGCACGTTGGTTTCAAGGTACACCGATGGCTTATCCCAAGCAAACGAAAGCACCCCGGCTGCTGTAGCTGGGCCAATTCCTGGCAACATGAGAAGCTCTTCACATGTTGCAGGTAGCAAACCTTTATGGTTAGCAGCACAAGCTTCTGCGGTTTTCTTTAACGAAAGCGCACGACGGTTATACCCAAGACCCTGCCATTGTTCAAGAACCATGGCCGTATCTGCAGCAGCAAGGGCATCTAACGTAGGGAATAGTTTCATCCAGCGATCCCAGTAATTCAAAACGCGCGAAACCTGCGTTTGCTGCAGCATAACTTCCGAGACTAATACAGCATACGGGTCATCAATATTGCGCCATGGCAACTCTCGGTACAAACGCGCGCCTTCGGCACTAACCTTGGCAACAAAATCTTCTTGCGTCAGCATTTCTTCTGGCCATACACTCTGGTGAGAACATTCTACGCGCACGGATTTGAAGCTTCCTCACGCAAAGAAAGTGCATGATTTATCGAGGGGTGAGAAACTCCTTGCTCAAAAAGACCTGCGAGCGTTATAGAGGCAAGATAGTGCTTAAAGAGCTCATCAGCCCCTTGCCATAATTTATTGTAAGCACAGCTGGTTTGATGAGAGCAGCATTCAAAGTCTTCAGTGCATAGAGAAATAGAGACTGCACCCTGGATAGCCTCAAGCACCTCAAGCAAGGTGACTTTTTCAGGGTCGCAATCAAGCGCAAGACCGCCGTGAGCACCACGAACCGTCTTTAGCAAACCTGCCTTTACTAAATCATGCTGAATGCTTCGAGCAAAGGCATAGGGGATTTCTTCTAATTCAGAAACATGCGCAACCGAAATGTAGGGAGTGTCGCACAAATAAGCAGCGCGCAAGATTCGACACGCATAATCACAGCGTCGCGTTATATTCATTAGTTACTCTCATTTCCCCGCAAAAGATCCTCCAGATTTTCGAGTTCTTTTCTAAAATCATCAACCACGGCTTCTTCTAATGCTCGATATTCATCTGAATCAAGAGGCTGGTAAGCAGCAAGCTTTTCAAATAACTTGTCGGCTTCAACCGGCAAATAACGACGTGCGGCAAGGCTTTCTCTGTAGGCCTGCTCTACTGCTTCTTGAACAGCTATGTAAATATCAAAGCGAGGCATTTCTGCCGTGAGACGAACCAAGGTAACCCGGTCAATACCACGCAAAGAAGGATGCTTCCCAAAAAGCTCCGTTAAAATGTCGGCACGCTCTGACGCAGTTGGCAAGTCAATATCAACTATCGTTGAAGGATCAAGCAGGTCGTAAAAGAATGGGTCGATTTCTTTATCGGATGATGCCGAAGCCAAAACATACACTTCAGGGTTTTCTACCGCTGAACGAATGAGTGTAATAGCATCTTTTGCACCTCGTGAAAGGCTTGCAAGCAAAAAGCCTCCTAACTCATCATTTTGTGCATCCAAAAGAGGCGTAGTCCACAGGTCAAGGTCCTCAAGTATCAATACACCGCCGCCCTCGAAGGAGGTCTTTTTTATGTTGAGTTTGGGCTGATTGTCTGCCTGAACCATCACACAAAGAACCGGCATCCCTTGCATATTTTCTTCCATACGCATGCGAATTGAGGGCAACCCAAGTTCTCCTAACGTTGCTGCAACAAATCTACCGGCATCTTCACGAGCAGCAGAGCGGAATAGAATTACATCGCTAGCAGGCATACGATCTAAGCCGTGGCACGTATTGAGCTGTTCAATCAGCTCCTTAAATTCAGGGTCGTCCTGCACCCCGATTCCGTAGTCACGCATAGTTGCAATGGTCTTATCAAACCCTGTTAGTTCCTTATACGTTAAAACTTCCGCGGCTGTCTTTTCAGTATCCTTTGTTGAAGAAGCAGAAGAGGCACCACTAGCCGCATTCAGGTCATTTTTGTCTTTCAAGACAACTTCACCGTTTTGGATGCCGGGTACCTTATCAAGAAACGCTTTAAAGATGTTATCATCGAATGAATTTTCGTTCACCTGCATGAAGTGAGCGCCCTGGAAGCCCTCCCCTTCTTGGGATATAATGCTCTTGATTCCCTCAAGGGCAGCCTGAGGTAAACCTGATTCTGAGAGCTTGTCAATGGTGAGATTTTGCAAAAGCTGCGCACTTGTCTCAATTTCATCTTGCGTTAAATAGGGCTCAAGACGCTCAAAAACATATTCAGCAATAGAGCGTTCTTTAAGCTTAACGGCAAGCGCCCATGCTTCTTTCAATCCATCAAGTGCAGCTTCGTCTGGCTTAGATCCGTCAGGAAGCTGTGCACGCTCAAAAGCAGCAAGATACAAATGCATGCCTAAAAGCATGTCTCCCTCAATGCAGGCTTCTTTGGCACGTCCTAAATACTCACGGTAAGAATTGCTGTGCTCATTGTTTTGGCTGGGTGAAATATTAGATTCATTCTCGTGCATAACCCAACCTCCTTTATCTAGTAATCAACTGTCGTACACAAAATATGTTTATATTTAAGTAGCATTTTACCCAATTCACGCCTCCATAACCAAATACACGAGGAAAACCCAAAAAAGACGCTAGAGAAAACGACGTAGCCACACAATACTGGAGTGGGTTTGTTTTTAAGTACAGCGAATTGGACAATTGTAGAACTTATCCTCTTATCATCAGCCTACCATTCCAGAATAGGCCAATCATTCTCTTTGGCAATTTTTGCAAGCAAGTTATTAGGACACACCGCGTAAGGCTGTTTTGCTGCGCTGAGGATAGTCTTGTCGGAATGGTGGTCTCCGTAGGCAGCAATTATTTCCCAATTGCCCACTCCATATTGATCATCTCCAAAACGCTTCACTGCTGCAAGCTTTTCTTCTCCTTCTACGGGAAGACCCTCTACTCTGCGCATATACGTACCTTCGGAAGAAACTTTCATACGCGTAGAAACCTGATGGGCAAACGGATGCTTTTGCATGGCGCGCAATATAATGGGTTCAAACGATGCGGAAACAACCATAACCACATCGCCTGCTTCGCAATGAGCACGCATCGCTGCGTCTGCATCAGCACGAAACAAGGGCTCTATCGTTTCGTCGTAAAAGTTTGACATAAACTCGTTAACCTCGGTTACCGATTTACCTTCAAACGCAGTGAACACCAAGCCTCTCACAGCACTTTCATTAAGCGGCAAGCGTAGCTTGTAAGCTGCAGCCCACAGCATTATGCGCGAAACCACGCGCTTTTTAAGCATTCCCTGCTTCATAAGATGACTTACCAATAAAACTGGTGATGCAGCACTTATGCTTGTACCATCAAAATCAAAGACCGCTAGCCGTACCGGGTGTGCAGAAGCCACAACCTCATCTTGGTTCCCTACTGCATCCTTGCTACTACTAGCGCTATGAAAATTCGCCTTAGGCATGTTTTCCATTCTCTCTACAAAATGCAGCCCCAACGCTCCACACCTCATGAAATTACCTGCAAGTCATGTATTGCCCGCTAGTCTTCTTCCTCATCAATACATGTTGCAAACTGTGAATTATACAGCTCTGCGTAAAAACCGCCAATAGCCAATAAATCTTCATGGGTTCCCTGCTCAGCAACATCACCTTCGCGAATCACCAAAATCAAGTCAGCGTTCTTTATTGTTGAAAGTCTGTGCGCAATCACAAACGAGGTTCTACCAGCCATAAGGTTGTCCATTGCACGCTGGATGCGCTCTTCGGTACGCGTATCTACCGAACTTGTCGCTTCATCCAAAATAAGCATGCGCCTGTCTGCCAAAATAGCTCGTGCAATAGTCAGAAGCTGGCGTTGACCTTGGCTTATATTGCTGGCATCCTCATTGATTATTGTTTCGTATCCTTGTGGCAGAGTCTGAACAAAGTGATGCACGAAAGCCGCTTTTGCCGCTGCTTCCACTTCTTCATCGGTTGCATCAAGCTTGCCATAACGAATATTCTCACGAATGCTTCCGCTAAACAGCCAGGTCTCCTGCAATACCATACCAAACAAGCTGCGTACATCAGTGCGCGAAAACTCACGAATGTCGGTTCCATCAATACGAATAGCACCCTGCTGCACATCATAAAAGCGCATGAGTAGTTTTACCATGGTAGTTTTTCCCGCACCGGTAGGACCAACCAAAGCAACAGTTTGTCCTTCTTTGACGGTGGCAGAAAAATCTTTAATAACGAGTTTTTTGGGATCGTATCCAAAGCTTACGTGGTCGAACTGTATACAGCAAGCAGCTTTACTTGTATGACTTTGTGCCTGCATGACCTCTTCTTCAGGCTCGTCTAAAAACGTAAAGATGCGCTCGGCTGCGGCTACCATTTGTTGCAACACGCTTGATACCTGAGACAGCTGCGTAATGGGTTGAGTAAAGTTTTTGACATACTGAATAAAAGCTTGAATATTTCCTACGGTAATAACACCCTGAACAGCCAAAAAGCTACCCATGATTGCCACGACAACATAGCCTAGATTACCAACGAAGGTCATGACGGGCATCATGAGTCCACTTATAAACTGCGATTTCCACGCAGATCCATACAAGCGTGCATTTGCTTCGTTAAAGCGCTCAACTGTGCTCTCTTCGCGATTAAACGCCTTAACAATTGCATGCCCGGAAAAGGTCTCTTCTACCAAGCCGTTGATTTCGCCGAGTGTATCTTGTTGAGCTATAAAGTACTTTTGAGAGCGTTTAACTACCAACATGACAAGGCCTGCCGATATGGGAAGGATGAAAAGCGTTACCAGTGTCATTAAAGGACTAATTACCAACATCATTATGAGGACGCCGACAACAGTAACTAGAGATGTAACTAATTGCGCCAAACCCTGGTTTAAGCTTTGTCCCAATGTATCAACGTCATTGGTAATGCGAGAAAGCGTATCTCCTACTGAGGTACTTTCGAAGTATCCCATGGGCATTCGGTCAATTTTCTCCGCGATGCTTTTGCGCAACTGATAGCTTGTTCGTTGCGTTACCGACGACAAAATCCAACCCTGAGCAAATGAGCATGCGGTAGCCACGAGATACAAGGCTAACGAAGCAATGATGACACGAGCGATAACATTGAAATCTATGGCTCCTGTCCCATCAATCTTTGCTACAATTCCCTCAAATAATTCTGTTGTGGCCATGGACAACACGAATGGCCCGAGCGTATTAAAAACCGTTGAACCCACGGCAAAGACAAGCGCAACAATGAGCAAACCTTTGAAATTGCCCATAAATACAACGAGTTTTCTGAGCGTACCCTTAAAGTCTTTCGGTTTTTCACCCGGCATCGCAACATGAGGTCCACCCATAGGTCCGCCCCCACCAAAAGGACCGCGGCGCTGACCTGGGGCGGGTATACCAGCTGACTTCATTTCGCGTTCACTCATGATGCACCACCTCCGCACATTTCAACTTCCGAAAGTTGCGACAGTGCAATTTCCCGATACTCTTCACACGACTCCATAAGCGTGCCATGGGTCCCCTGTCCCACTATGCGACCCTCCTCGAGCACGATGATATGATCTGCGCCAAGAACCGTCGCGATGCGTTGCGCCACGATAATAACCGTTTTTTCTGAAAGCTGCTGCGAAAGCTCCTTACGTAGCAGGGCATCTGTCTTATAATCAAGCGCAGAAAAACTATCGTCGAATAAATAGGCACGTGCCTTTGTTGCAAGGGCGCGTGCTATTGCAAGACGCTGGCGCTGACCTCCTGAAACATTGGTTCCACCCTGCGCCACTTCCGTCAGCAATCCCTTTTCTTTTGAAGCAATAAAATCGCTTGCTTGGGCAATCTCTAGCGCGCGCTCCACGCGAGATGGTGACAAATTTTCATCACCGTAGACAACATTTGACTGAATGGTGCCGCTAAACAAAAAGGCTTTTTGCGGAACGTAGCCTAGTTGCTCTCTCAACACACACTGACTCATGTTACGCACATCGACCCCATCTAGGGTAATTGAGCCTGAAGAAACGTCATAAAATCTTTCAATCAATTTCAAAATGGTTGATTTACCTGATCCAGTCGATCCAATAATAGCCGTTGTTTTTCCTGACTGGGCAGTAAAGGTTATGTTGCTCAACACGCACTTTTGGGAATCACCATATTTGAAACTCACGTCATTAAAGGCAATGGAAACGCCGTCGTCTAAAGCTTCAGACTCCCCTTTGCGCATGCAGTCTTGTCCGCCTTCTGCAGGGTCACTTATCGTGGGGAGTGTTTCAAGCACTTCGTTGACGCGCTGGGCAGCAACGTCGGCACGAGGAAGCATGACAGAAATCATACCCATCATCAAAAAGCCCATAATGATAACCATAGAGTACGTAATAAATGCTATGAGGTCTCCCGTTTGAAGAGTTCCTTCATCAACAAAACCACTACCCACCCAAACAATTGCCACCGAAACAATATTCATGATAAGCATCATGAGAGGCATCATAAACGCCATCACTCGGTTGGTGAACAGCTGCGTATCTTTAAGCGAAGAACTTGCTTCGTCAAAGCGCTTTTCCTCGTATTCGCGACGATCAAATGCACGAATAACCGGCAAGCCGGTAAGCATTTCTCGTGACACAAGGTTGACCCGGTCAATAAGCGTTTGCATGATTTTAAATTTCGGCATGGCTACTTTTACCAAAAAAGCAATTACGGCGAAGATGACCAAAATGGCTACCGCAATAATCCAGCTCATGGATAAATTCGTTCGCGAAATCATCACGATGCCACCTATTGCCAAGATGGGCGCATATAGCACCATGCGCAAGAGCATAACGGTAACAGTCTGAATTTGCTGGATATCGTTGGTTCCTCGCGTAATAAGCGAAGCGGCGGAAAAGCTGTGCACTTCAGCATCTGAAAAGCGAACCACTTGAGAAAACAGCTTGCTGCGCAGTGTTGCCCCCACACCAGCCGCTGTTCGAGCCGCCAAAAACCCTACACCCATTGCAGCAACCATACCAAGCGCCGCAAGCCCTAGCATAGTAAGACCCACGCGAACGAGGTACTCCATCTGCATTGCTGACAAATCATAGCCCAAAGACTCATATTCTGCTTTTGCAGCTTCGAGGGCTTTTTGATCCGACAGAGATGTATCATCACTATCAGTACTCCCCAGTCCGTATATTTCAAGCAGAGGCTGCGTAATGAGCACACTAATTTCGTCTCGCTCTTCATATCCCTGAGGGGTTAACTTGTAGCTTCCCTCAGGAGTTTGTTCGTATGCTTGCGTAAACGTTTGCTGGTCGGCGGTAGATAATTTTGAGACTATCTGGTCATAGGTAGCTGCCGACATTTCACTTGTGGCAACATCTTCCACGCCAGATTGTTGAATACCTACATCAACAATTTGCGACGTATAATTAGGAAGCGCAAGGTCGGTTGACGCTTGCACCATAAGCAAACATACAATAAGAAAAACAGCAATCTTGCTATTTTTAAGATAACGGAAAATACGCACGGCAAAACTACCTTCTTATAAGAGTTACTTCAAAACCACTGTAACGCAGTTGCTCTCTGTTGTCTTTAAACGTTTTGTAATCTTATTCTTCAGCGAAGCACATGATTGATACGTACCATAGCACTTTGCTCATAGCACTGAGCGGTAATTTTCGAATTAGCACGTATTTTTTGTGGCACAAAACGCACACCCAGAGCCAGAGCCTGAGCCTGAGCCAGAGCCTGAACCCGAGACAGAGCTCACCCCCACTCTTTTAGATATGTGGCGAAGATTAAACTTAGTGCAGAGGAGTATTAATCTCTTGAAAGTTTAGAAACTTTTGGAACTCGCCCGAAATAAGCAGATTACCGCGCTAAAAAGAGGAAAGGCGAAGGAAAGAGGGGGAATCTTTCCTTCGCCTTGAGATGCGACAGATGGCCAGACGAGAGGAAGCCTCTGCCGCCGGATAGGCGGATTGTTATCGGCTGGGACCCTGTGCTTAAGCTTTGGGCTTTGCTTGCTTCGTGCCCCGTTCGATGAAAGTTATAGTACGCTAACTTATCCCTACTGACAACCATGGCTAACTTTTACACACAAGTTCTTCACAATCTGTAAAAAATAGACTGGTTGCTTTAATTCGAAGATGAGACGAAGCAAACTCGACAGCAGCAGTGACAAGGTTACACCCTGAGGCGACGCATCAGAATAGAAGTACGTGCTACAGACGTCTCCCCTTGCTGGCTTATGAGTACTATTGTGAATTACTTGGCTGGAATAATGATTAGTAGAACACCGGTGAAAAATTTTATAGTTAATATGTTCACGCTATGGTCGAAATATGGCACAGTTGTTAGGGGTTTCGTACATATCTATCTGAGCAACGGGTAGATCTTGCTCAATCAAGCGATTAGCGAAATACCGTGCGAGATTTTCTGCCGTTGTTCTAAAAGGCAAAATAGTTAACGTAAAGCCTTCGGATTCAAGAGAAGCTATAGTAGTTTCACCCAGTGTCCCCTCTTCTACCAAAAAGGCATGATCTAGTTCTTCAGCAAGGGCTCTTACTTTGCTTTTGAAGACACCAAAGTCTAATACCATATCGCGCATGGTGCCTTCTGTTTGCAGTTGATCGGCTTCCAAATAAACAACCACCCGCCAACGATGCCCATGAAGATTTTCGCATTTTCCGTAATAATCTGCTAAAAAATGAGCTGAATCAAAGCTTGCTTCTGTTTTTAACCCAAACATATATTCCACCTGACAATTGCATACGTGCGTCTCTTTGCTATTTTAGTGACAGCATCATACCAAAGATGCGCTCCTATAGGCGCGAACATTGTCTTACGAAAATAGTATTATGAATTTGAAACCATGCGAAAACTAGGCAGACAAAGCCTGCCATTTCATTGAAGCCTCGGTCGAATGACACCTGAGGTGAATCACGCTGCCTGCATGTTCGCATTCAAACAGAACCGGGCGCAGGCACCCTAGCTCCATAAGATAATCAATTACTCGATCTAGCGATGAGCCCGACAGACTAAACTTAGACTGTAGCTCTTCGCGCGAATATACATGACCTATTTCGAGCGCTTTACGAACTCCAACCACCATAACAAACCCTACTTTCATTTGACCCAACACTGCTTACCTAATCTTGTGGTTAGTTTACCATGGTTTACTCTGTAAAGTTATCTAAAGTTTACTATCTGTTACTTTTGGCTAATTTACTTTGGTGGCTGGCGTAAGAGTCTGAGTCTTTGGGTAGTTTTGGGAAGGCCTCGCGCGACATATATATGAAGCGAAGACACCAGAGATTCTGCACTCAGCCTTCTGTGCAGCCTGTTGTATAGCCTGTTGTTGAAAGTTCTCTCAACACAGCAATTTCTATTCTAAACTGAGCACTCATCGCTTCATGAGCAACACGACTAATTAGCTTATGGGCTTGGTGAATCTTTGTGCATTTGACAAACTAAACCAGGTGGGTATAATCGAAGACTGCTGTAGGTTCATTTTACAGCTTGCACATTGACAAGGTGGGGCCTTCGACCCG
>CAYJGC010000005.1:0-57547 GCA_964369725.1 uncultured Eggerthella sp. | reverse complement strand
AGGGTTGCTCAAGTCTTACCCAAGTTGATTTATCAAGTTTTGATTACTCAGCCACGGACAATATGGTGTCTATGTTTAATGGATGCACGAGCCTTACTTCGATAGATTTGTCCAATTTTACATCGACCAATCCTGACTTGAAGGTGACCAATCTGTTTTATAAAACGCCGCTCACTACCGTCGTCTTGGGGAATGGGACAAGTGCTTTGGTCAAAGGTGAAGTCCCCGATCCTTTCGGTGTTGTGCTTGACGAGCTAGCAGGCATTATGACAACAGGAAAATGGTTAGATGCGGGTAATGTTGTTTACGACTCGCTCGCTTCGGCTCCAGCTGGCACCTATACTGCCCAAAACAATGCACCTCTTGATATTTCAGCTAGCAATACCAGTATCACCGTTTCTATTGATCCGACCGAAGCAACTTATACCGGTGCAGAAATAAAACCAGTGGTAACGCTAAGCAATGGCGCCACCTCCTCAAACCTTATTGAGGGAACTCACTATTCTGTGGTTTATTCAAATAATACTGAGGTAGCGCAATCAACTGCAGTTGATGCACCTACGGTTACTATTACGGGCATAGGATATTGTAATGGAGAGAGAACTGTTACTTTTAACATTAATCCTATTTCTATTAACCCTGCAACTATAGCAACTATCCCCAATCACCCTTATGACGGGCAGTCCTACACTCCAAGCCCAACCGTTGAGCTCAATGGAGTGACCCTAGAGACCCCTCGTGACTACACGATTGAATACCTTGATGCAGCAGGCACCATAGTTGCCTCGCCAACAGAGGCAGGAACCTATACTGCTAAGGTTACTGGTGTCGGAAACTATAAAGACACCAAAGAAGAGTCCTTTACCATTGATACCGCATCTATCGACTCTGCAAATGTCTCTGCTATCCCATCTAGTGAATACAACACTCAGCCCTACACCCCAAGCCCAACGGTAGAGCTTAACGGAGTAACCCTAGAGACCCCTCGTGACTATACGATTGAGTACTTCACAGAATGGGGGGACCCAGTCGCTGCCCCAACAGAAGTAGGTAACTATGTTGCAAAACTGACCGGTGTGGGAAATTATACGGGCACGCAAGAGGTAGATTTCATCATAGATTTTGCTTCTGTCAAAAACGCAACCATAGCAGCTATCCCCAATCACACCTATGACGGACAACCCTATATGCCAATTCCTACCGTAGAGCTCAATGGCATTACTTTACAAAACGGACCTGACTATACCTATGAATATCTTGATGCGACAGGCGCGGTAGTTATATCTCCTACCCAAGTAGGCATCTATACGCTCAAAGTAACGGGCATAGAGCGATACACCGATTTCACTACCACAACCTTTAGCATTGTCGAAGCTCCAGCTCCTGTGCCAGATCCTGGTGATAGTACTAATCAAACAAGCAACTCTGCCAAAACTCTTCCCAGTACAGGAGACTTAACCATCTCATCAGTTATCCTTTTGATACTGGGAGCTATGAGCTCTTTGGCGCTGGTTGGTATAGCTCGAAAGCGCGCATAGGTTTATCGCTAAAGAAAACACGCTCGTACATGGGCAAGCACGCAAAACCCCGCACAAGCAAACATTAAAAGACGCTGCATCTATTTGGATGGAGCGTCTTTCTTGATTTCTATTATTCTCAAAGTGCTATAATACAAAGGAAATACTCATGACGCTATACGGGTGTGCCTAATAGGGAGGTTTATTGTGGGGAATATGATTTCGGTTGAAGACGCTCGAACTCTTGTCTTGGAGCATGTCGAGGTATTAGATGCAGAAATTGCTTCGGTTCTCGCTGCGACAGGACGTGTTGCAGCAGCTAACCTCTGCAGCGATATCGATATTTCTCCGTTTGCTCATTCTGCTATGGATGGATTTGCATTGCGAGCAGAAGAGTTGCAGCTGGCAACTACTGACAATCCCATAGAGCTAGAGGTAGTTGCTGAAATTGCAGCTGGCGATGTCTTTGAGGGAGAGGTTGCCCTGGGTCAGTGTGTGCGTATCATGACGGGTGCCCCTATACCAAACTCGGTTGATTCTGTGGTGAAGTATGAAATTGTTGAAGTGGTAATAGGGGATGGCAAGTTGGGAAGTCGCGTGTCCTTTAGTGCGCCTACCAGCTATCGCTCAAATGTGCGCGAAGCAGGAGAAGAGGCTAAGGC
This sequence comes from uncultured Eggerthella sp., assembly GCA_964369725.1. Classification (GTDB taxonomy): domain Bacteria; phylum Actinomycetota; class Coriobacteriia; order Coriobacteriales; family Eggerthellaceae; genus Paraeggerthella. The sequence continues at coordinate 55,368 of CAYJGC010000005.1, read as the reverse complement.
GGGCGAGATGGTTGTTGAGCGTGGGGAAATTATTAATGCAGCAGGCGTAGGTTTTTTGGCAGGGTGTGGCGTAATCGAGGCACCCGTATATCGCCGTCCCCACGTGGCGATTATTGCCATTGGCTCTGAACTGGTTGAGCCGTCACAAAAGCCAACTCCGGGAAAGATTCGCAATTCAAACAGTCTTGCTATGGCGGCATGCGTTAATGCTGCGGGAGGCATCCCTGAAATTCTTCCTATCGTGGACGACTCCGAGGAAGCTCTTGCAAAAGCAGTGCTTGCTGCAACGCAAACACATGATTTTGTAATCACCAGCGGCGGTGCTTCAAATGGTGACTTTGATTTTATCAAGCCTGTTGTAGAAAGCCTGGGAGAACTGCTTATGACAGAAGTTAATATGCGACCTGGCAAAGCTCAAACATTTGGCATAGTGAATAATACGCCCGTCTTTGGCCTGCCGGGTAATCCTGCTGCAGCATACTTAGGTTTTGAGATTTTGCTTCGACCAGCTTTGCGCAAAATGCAAGGCTATACGCAATTTAGTCGTCCTACCGTTATGGCTCAGCTTACGCGAGATGTCAAAAAACGTGACCCCCGCCGCATCTATCTTCGCTCAACGCTCTTCAAAAGCGATGCGGGCGATTATCAAGTGGCCCCCGCAAAAAACCAAAGTTCAGGTTTGTTCGGCGTCATTCAGCGTAGTAACTGTATGGCAATTCTGCCTGAAGGGGCTCAGAATCGCACCAAGGGTTCTACGGTAGAGTGCATTTTGCTTGATGTGCCCGAAGAGACCGTATTATAAAAAGGAGTTTTTCATGTCTGAACAATCAATCACCTTTGCTATTGTCACGTGTTCCGATACGCGCGGTTTGCGTCAAGATACGGCGGGCGCTGCTCTTGAAGAGCTTATTTCCGAAAACGACTGGGAATGCAAAAGCCATGTGGTTGTAAAGGACGAGCGTGAAGAAATTGGCGAAGCTATTATTCATGCTTGTGACAATTTGGACGTAGACATCGTATTGACCTGCGGAGGGAGCGGTCTTTCGCTGCGTGACGTCACGCCTGAGGCAACCATGGATGTGTGTGAGCGCAATGTCCCGGGTATTGCAGAAGCCATGAGGGCACATAGTCTAGCAATTACCCCATACGCCATGTTGTCACGTGCGCTTTGTATGCAACGAGGGCGTCATCTCGTCATTAATCTACCAGGCAGCAAAAAAGCAGCAACTGAAAATTGGGAGGGTGTGGCGGCAGCGCTTCCTCATGCAGTAAAAATGATGGCTGGTGGCGGACACTAAGCACCGGCAGACTGCGGTATCTTTTTACTTAAGCGGTCTTAAAACCCAACGGTCATGTAAAGATTATAAAATTCCATGCGGGTTAAAAAGATTGCGGAAAGAACAATCAGGCTTCCAATAGCTCGCAGCAAGTGTGCGTAGGTGGGTATAACTTTTGTGCGGAGAGAATAGATGCATAGACCTATACCGCTTAAGACCATTGCGGCAAAAAGGACAATAAGCGCACTGAAATGAGGAGCTAATGAGTGCGCAGAAAACTCGTTATTCGAAATTCCATTAAGGGTGACTTCAAAGGAGAAGTGAAGTGCAATGTTTGCAGCGAAGGCGACAAACGCAAAGCCGAGCAAACACAAAGCAACCTTTCGGTGCAATGCGAACGTGAGTTTCAAAAATAATAAACCGAGAATACACCCTCCTAGCAGGGCAGAGGCAATAAGGCTTGCAGGGGTGTGTAGCGTATTCCAGGTGGGAACGGTGTGAATTGAGTAGACAAAGGCTGTTGCCCCGATAAGTATGATGCCAGCAAGGCAAGCAAGAGCAAGCCATGGTTTTGCAAGTTTGTCGGAAAAGTGTAGCTTAAAAGCTGCCATCCAGTATGATCCTCCCAAAAGTAAAAACACGACAGCACTCAAAACTTCATTAGAAAGCGAAGACCGCCCAATTCCTGAAAATACATGCAGTGCATTTGCTGGTGTGCCTAAATGGGTTGCTGAGGCAATAAATCCCAGAAGAACTAATGCGTATGGCAGAGCAATCATGCGATCAAGGCGTACTGCCGTTTCATGATGAGTGCAGCCTAGTCGGGCAAGCGCCATTATGATAAAGGCAATAACGCCCGCGGGGGCAAGTGAAGTAAAGATGGCAAGCGAAAGCTCGTCAAAACCACTGGTCATGAAAGCCTCGTTTCTTCGGGGTTGGCAATATATCCGCTCATAGATTCCATTTGTTGAGCCGCAGGCGAAGGTAAGATAAATAAATTAGGGTTTGTTGCTTCGACCGCTGGTAGAGGCATGATTGTTCGAACGGTACCCGGATGAAGCTTAGTTAGATCCCCGGTGTCTCCAAATTCAAGTGCTCGCAGAGGGCATGCTTCAACGCATATGGGCTTGCTGTCCTTTGCAATGCGCATGCGACAACCGTCACATTTGCTTGAGCGTTTGAGTGTTTGGTCGATGTGCGGAGCGTGGTAAGGACAGGCCATCGTACAATATCCGCATCCGATACACTTTTCTGCATCAGGCCACACAAGACCCAAATCATCTTTGTGCATGGCTCCGGTAGGGCAAACCTGTGTGCAAACAGACTGCAGGCAGTGATTACATGCAAGAGAGATGTGGTAGGCGAAGACATGTTGAGGTGTGGCTGTTTGATTGGTGATGTTCCAGCTGCCGCCTTCATAATCTAAAACCATGCGAAATGCCTGATTGGAATCATGATTGTGATAGTCTTTGCAGGCAAGGACGCAGGTTCTGCAGCCCATGCAACGGGTGTTGTTGAAGAAGAATCCCTTAGGCATAAGTTCTCTCAAATTCTCTCGTCTATCAAAAGCCATATCGCGCTTAATTTAGCTAATCCCTAGTATACCGCGCAGCGTACCTTCCTGTAGAGGGTCTTTGTAAAATGAATATTCAGAAAGGCCTGTTCGCTTGAAACCCATGATGTGAAGCACAAAAGACGATAAGTCGGTAGTTGTTTGCTGTGGTTGTAGCTTGTTTACTGATGAGATTTGATTCCTGAAAAGCTGCAAAGTACGAAGGCTTGGGTGCTGCAGTTAGCCCCCAAGCCTCAAAAGTCTCACTCGATTCGCTTAGTATAAGCGAATCGAGTGTATGCTGCGGTTGCCTGGTCTCAATAGGCAAAGGTTCTTTAGCTGACCACCTCAAGAGGGTTGGCAATATATCCCGTGGTGTCATCTACTTCTTTAGCTGCAGGGCAGGCAAGGATTGCGAGAGAAGGATTGGTTTCATCGGCGGAAGGCAAAGGAGCAATAGCAGAAACCGTGCCTTCATGCGCTGCGCGCAATTCTTCGATATCACCAAATTCAAGAGCACGCAAAGGACAGGCTTCTACACAAATGGGGTTTAAGCCTGATGCTACGCGATCAGCACAGCCGTCACATTTGATGCCTTGTCCAATTTCTTTGCTTAGGACAGGAACATTGTAAGGGCATGTTTCTACGCAGGCACCAATGCCCGTGCAGAGCTCTTTGTCGATGCTCACGAGACCGGTTTCTGAGTCTTTTACAATGGCACCTTGAGAACACTGTGACATACAAAGTGGCATTGCGCAGTGGTTGCAAGCAACAGAAACATGGTAAGCGTAGGTGTCGGACGTGTAGGTGCCATTGCCTGTATCGGTCCACGTGCCGCCTTCGTAATCATATACGCGACGAAATGCTACGCCCGTAGGTAGGTCTTTATAGTCGCAACATGCCATTTCGCAGGTGCGGCATCCCGTACAACGGGTGCTATCAAAATAAAATCCGTATTGTGTCATGATACTACCCTCCTTTATGCCTTAGCAACTTGTGCGATCATAGAATGTGCGGTGCCGTTACCCTTACCAAGTGGTGAGGGACGATAAGCGGTGAGCGTGTTGACGCAGCCGCCTGTGTCAATTCGGTCGCCTTCCATGTCAGCGTTGTGCCAAGCGCCTTGAGGAATGCCAATGGTGCCAGGGATGATGCGTGGTGTGACTTTTGCTTCAATATGTACTTCGCCAATGGGGCTCTTGACTGAAACGATATCGCCGTCTGCAACGCCTCGAGCGTCGGCATCAAGGGGATTAATCCACAATTGCTGGCGTGCTACTGCTTCGAGTTCGGGCATAAATCCAAACGAAGAATGTGTGCGGCTTTTGTGATGGAAGCCTGAGCAGTACAAAGGATACTCTTCATCTACGCTGCCGTAGCCATGGAATCCTGGGGTGAAAACAGGAATGGGGTTGATGCTGTCGCCTTCAGCAAGTTCCCAGGTAGCTGCAATTTCTGCCAACTTTTCAGAGTAAATTTCAATTTTACCGGAAGGAGTTTTCAAAGGATTTGCAACAGGGTCGGTGCGGAATGATTCAAGACCAATAGCTGGTTCAACAGGACGTTTGTAGACGCCTTGCTCTTTAATGCTGTCCCAGTTTGGCATGTCGGCATCTTCGGCAGCGCCCGCTTCATAGAGGTGCTGAACCCATTCATCATGAGTCTTGCCTTCGGTAAAGGTGTCTTTAACGCCAAATTTGTCGGCAATGTCAGCACATACGTCATAGCTCGAGCGGCATTCGCCGGGAGCAGTCTGCGCAGGGCCACCCACAACAACTGCGGTGTAGTACTCTGAATAGCCTTGGGTTTGCATGTTGAGTTGCTCGGAGCGCATGGCATCAGGGAGCAAAATGTCAGCGTATTTTGCGGAGTCAGTCATGACGGTATCCCAGACCAAAATGAACTCACACTTTGTTTCATCTTGAAGCATTTCGTAGGTGTGATTGATGTCTCCGTGTTGGTTGGTGATACAGTTGCCTGCATAATTCCAGATAAACTTGATGTCGTTGTTTAGCTTGTCGCCGCCCTTGATGCCTGCATTAGTGGCAGTCATGCTAGAGCCATGGTCGGTGGCGTTAAGCCACTCGTAGCAAGGGATGGTTACTTCAACAGCATTTTCGCCAGCGGGGATTTTTCCAACCAAATAGGTAGGAGGTTCTGCTTCGCGCTGACCAGTATTTGTGCCAGGGAGCCCAAACTGTCCAATAAGAATAGGAAGCATACAGATGGCGCGCGTGGTATCTTCGCCGTTGGTGTGACGCTGAGAGCCCCAGCCTTGGCATATGAAGGGAGCTTTCGCAGCGCGAATCTCAGCAGCAAGAGAACGAATGGTTTCAGCAGGTATTTGTGTAATAGGCGCAGCCCATTCGGGGGTTTTGGCTACCATATCGTATCCCGTACCCAAAATATAATCTTTGTAGGACTTGTTTTGTCCTTTTGCTGATTCAGGCAAAGTTGTCTCGTCGTATCCCACGCAGTAATTGGTAAGGAAATCATAGTCAACCTGGTCGTTAGAAATCCATTCATAAGCAATGGCAGAAGCAAGCGCTGCATCGGTTCCAGGACGGATGGGAAGCCATTCATCGGGATGTCCTGAAGCAGATTCATTGAGACGGTAATCGATATTGATAATGCGTCCACCGCGCTCCGTTACTGCTTCGCGCACTTTGGCGAAGTCCCATACGGCATTAGCGCCACCCATGCGGGTTTCTGCTGGACTGTTTCCGAACATGACAACAAGGTCTGAAGCACGCTCGGCTTCAGAAAATGATGAAGCATGGATGTTGTTGTAAGGACTAAAATCGCTACCATACATATAAGGCATTACTGCAGAAAGCATGTTGGTCGAATAGTCGTAATGACGTGCTAGGTGGCCGCCTAGGCAGTTAAGCAAGCGTGCTGAGGGGTTGCCGGTGCTTGAATACATGCCGGTAGCATAAATCAAGTGAATAGCATCATTGCCATAGGTATCAATGGTGTATTTCAATTGGTCGGCAATAGTGGTGATGGCTTCGTCCCAAGAGATTTCTTCAAACTTACCTTCGCCGCGCTTTCCTACGCGCTTCATGGGTGTTAGTAAGCGATCGGGGCTGCCCAACCAACGACGCATAGAGCGGCCGCGTAGACAGGCACGAGCCTGTAGGTCAGCATCACCCGTATTGTCGCTTTCCATGTAGACTACTTTGCCATCACGTGAATGCCACTGAAATACACAGTTGCCACCGCAGTTGACGTTACATTGGCTCCATGAAATCTGATCGGCTTCAGTTTCAGACGTTGCCGCGCCATCGGCTCCTGATTCGCCAGTGGGTGTACATCCGTATAGGCCAGCACCTGCCGTTCCAGCAAGTGCAACACTTGCAAGTGACCCTTTTACAAACGTACGGCGTGATACAGTTCCTTCTTGTGTAACCATAACTTCCTCCTTAGTTCGGTTAGTGTTCTCGCCGCTTATAAAGATACTCAAAAACTCCCCTTAAAAAATCACACGTGTGATGTGATTTAAGGATAAAACCCCAGGTCACAGAAAGATAGCCATGCATAACTTCCCCTAGATTGCCTGTTTTAGTTAGTTGAGTATGCTACCATGTGCCCGTCGCAGTGAGGGAGGAGGAACCGGTAAATATGACAGCAGTAATGAGACAGATGCACGTAGCAAGTTGGGGATACGCGTGCTTTTTAACCGTAAATGCTACTTCTATTTGGGGTGGTATATTTCCTTTTTTACCGCTTGAGTTTCAGACGTCGCAAATCACCCTGACGTTCTTTTTGGCTCAAGCTCTTTCTTTTGGCGGGGCTTTTGTAGCAAGCATGTGGGGCTCTTACTACTACCCCCACGAAGCTAAACGCATGCTTGTTTCTTTGAGTGCGCTCATGGTTTTTGCGGGGTCGGCATGTCTTATTGGGGCGATGTACACGACTGCGGTAACTATACTCTTGGTCGCCGGGGGAGGCGTTTTGCTTGGTGTTGGTTGCGCAGGCCTTTTTATGTTGTGGCAACGTTACTTTTCTTCGCTAGCCGCTAAAGAATGCAATCTTCGCCTCATTATAGGAACGGCGATTGCGCCAGGTATTTACTTTGCTTTATACCTCATACCTATAGCGCTTACGGCTTTTCTCGTTCCTCTCATTTTTGTACCCTTGTGTGCTTTGTGCATAGCTCTTTCAGTGCGTGAAATGAATATCGATCAACCTATGTTTGAGGATGTACCAAAACAGCACCCGCGAGTATATCGTCAAGTAGTGCAAGATTATTGGCGCAATGCGCTTTGTGTGGGAGCTTTAGCTTTTTCTGGGGGCGTTATTCGCGGAATTGCTCTTTTGCATGAAGAAATTACTATGGTAGTTAATAGTGCTTCTATGTGGGGTTCATTTGTTTCGGCTGCGGTGCTCCTTTTCTTATGGTATCGCATGAGTTTTCGCTTTGGGCTGACTTCAGTTTTTCGGGTAGTTTATCCCATTCTTATCACAGGATTTTTATTGTTACCCTTTTTAGGAGCGTGGTATCTTAATGTGCTCGTTGCCCTTACGTATATGATTTTTTCGCTTGTTCAGATGCTTATGATGATGCAGTGTGCTCAGGTTTCGCGCGACCGCGGTATTAATCCCGTTTTTATTTACGGCTTTTTTGGCGGCATTGTCTACATTATGCAAAGCATCGGATTTTTATTTGGATGGGCGAGTGACGTGGTAACACTTGAGGGGATTGAGTGGCTGTACTTTCTTGCCTTGATTTCAAGCTATGTATTGGGTATTGCTTTGTTGGTGTCTACCGGCGTCTTGGTCAAGGGATTTACGTTTGGCCGTGCGCTCGCCATGGATCCAATTGAATTTTTGCCCATCGGTTCACGTACGCACATAAAAGAAACCACCTCTGCAAAAGAAACAGATGCCTCTCAAGATGCGGAAAAGAAACCGCTCAAACGTAGGAACCGTCCTTCCGCTTCAGAAGATGCGGGCATCATCCGTGACAGAACCTCAAAGAAGTGCTTGAAACTTCAGGATTTGTATGGGTTATCTATGCGTGAGACTGAGGTCATGGATTTGATTGCGCGCGGTAATTCTATGGCAAGCATTGCGGAGCGTTTGATTATTAGCGAAAACACCGTGCGCACTCATTCAAAACATATATACACAAAGCTTGATATTCACAAACGTCAAGAATTATTAGATATGCTGCAAGAGCTTGATGAACAGAATGAGTCAGATGAGCAAGTTATAAAAGCATAGTTTTTAGTAAGGCAAGTCAGCAGCAGCGGATGTGGTGAAACATCCTAGCAAGAGATACGTGAAGGAGTAAAGAATAATGGAAGCGCATAGTATTGAGGAAGATCAACTGTCCGCCATTGCCTTTGTTGGCAACACACTCGCTCCTTTTTTCTTACAGGATCCGACAAAAGGAAACGCAGGCGCATTGTTTGAGTCTTTTGCAGAGCTTGATATTTGCGAAGCGGCGGCGGAGTGGCCTTTTGTCTCTCATGAAGAATCGCGACAGTGTCTGTCGCTCATGTCGGAAGCTCTTCACCAAGGGATTACTGAAGAAATCGTCTGGGAGTATCGTCGTCTTTTTATTGGACCAGGTATAAAGCCTGCCCCGCCTTGGGGATCTGTGTATACTGACCGCGATGGTGTGGTGTTTGGGTTGAGCACGCTTGAATTGCGTGCATGGATGCGTTCGTGCGGGTTGAGTCGCATTGAGGATGACTCAAAACCAGAAGATCACATAGGGCTGATGCTGGCACTCATGGCGTACTTGGCTCAAGAGCGCCCTTGTTTTCTTGTAGAGTTTTTGCAAGAACATCTTTTGACGTGGTCGGGTCATTTTCTCAACAAGCTGAGTGCCGCGGCAAACAACCCCTTTTATGAAGGACTTGCACGTCTTACTAACGCCAGCCTCGAAGGCATCAGGCGGGAATGCGCCCTTGAAGTGGTCTATCCACGCTTCTATCGTTAAAAGAGTAAGAGGTGCTATACTAATGCCGAATACATGAAAGGCACGAGGTATGACATCAAGTGATATTCCTAATGGATTTACGGGTTTTGCAAATCGAAAGCCTTTAGGCTTTGAGTCTGCGCGCTCAGCAATAGGCACGCGTAATAAAAATGCTTCACTACGTGGTGAGCAAAAGCCCCTCGATCCTTCTCTTTATAGTCCTGCTGTCCAAGGCTCTTTTCAGTATGCGCGCGACAAAGAACGTGCAGAAAATGAGCCTGCTCAGTTTGATCCCGATAAATTACGTCTTATTCCTGAGCTAGATCGTCGATGGGCATGGACGGAAATTGACCTAAATGCTATTCGCCATAACGTCACGACCGTAAAACGTCATGTTGGGCAAGGTGTACGCCTTATGGCGGTAGTCAAAGCGGATGGGTATGGGCATGGAGCTGTTCAGTGCGCAAAAACCGCACTGAATTCAGGGGCCGATTATTTAGGAGTTGCTACCATAAATGAAGCTATAGAGCTTCGCGAAGCTCTGGTCAATGCACCTGTTCTCATACTTTCACAGCCACCAATTTCTGCGATTCCTTTGTTGTTGGCTTATAAGGTTATGCCCAGTATTTACACAGCAGAATTTGCTATACAGTATGCCGAAACAGCCGATGCCTATGGCATGAGAGCCCCCTACCATTTGGCGATAAATACCGGTATGAATCGTATAGGCGTACGCCATGATGAAGTAGTAGAATTCATGAACCAAGTGAGTTTTCATCGCTCTCTTGATTTGGTGGGTACGTTTACTCATTTTGCGACAGCCGATTCTCCCGAGACGCTTGACTTTCAAATTCAGACGAAGCGCTTCATTGAATCTATCATGGCTATGCGTGCGGCAAGTATGGATCCAGGGATTGTCCATGCAGCTAATACTGCCGCTGCAATTCGCTATCGTGATGTACATTTTGATATGGTTCGTTTAGGGATAGGACTGTACGGGCTGCATCCTTGCCAGCTAACACGCTCGATGATAGATCTTCGCCCTGCTATGAGTGTGCTTGCGCGCATAAGTGATACGCGTAACGTTCCCATGAGTGAGGGCGTGAGCTATGGAATGACGTATCGAAGTCCTGGAAGCGTTAAAATCTGCACAATTCCTTTGGGGTATGCTGACGGATTAAGGCGCGGGCTTTCCGGAAATATGGATGTGATTGTGCAAGGGCAACGCTGTCGTCAGGTGGGACGTATTTGCATGGATCAGTGTATGTTTGAAGTTGATTTGCGAACATATGGCACAAGGCAGCGACTTTATCCCGAAATTGGTGATGAGGTAATTATTGTGGGTCGTCAGGGTAATGCGGTGCTGTCTCTTGATGATATGGCCAATGCTACCGGAACTATCAATTATGAGATAGCGGTTGGTTTTAGTATTCGTTTACCACGTATATATGTGTAGGTAACACAATGATTGTTTCTGCTCATGATCTCAGTGAACTACGTACACAGGTGTCTCAGTGTAGCTTGTGTCCTTTGTCGGGAGGACGTACTCAAACGGTGTTTGGTGGGGGAGACCCGCACGCTCGCGTACTTATTATTGGTGAAGCGCCTGGTAAGAATGAAGACAAGCAGGGTGAACCTTTTGTAGGGACTGCGGGAAAGTATTTGAGCGAACTTCTCTCGTATGCAGGTTTGACACGCGACGAGATCTTTATTGCAAATGTACTAAAATGCCGCCCGCCCGGAAATCGCAATCCCCGGGTAGAGGAGATTGATATATGTGCTCATTATCTTCGCGAGCAAACTCGCCTTATTAATCCAGAATTTATTGTGACATTGGGTAATTTTTCAACAAAGTTCATCTTGAAAACAGATATTGGCATTACCAATTTGCGGGGTACGCTTCAGGAGGCAGGAAGGTTTAAAGTTTTTCCTGTTTTTCATCCTGCCGCGGCAATTTACGATCGCTCAAAACGCGCTACACTCGAGCAGGATTTTGTGAAATTAGGAAAACTTCTCCAGGCGTAAAACGCGTTATCAAGAATTTAGGGTTTGAAAACCTCCTGTTCGGGTGATTTTTGCGTGTTCAACCGGAGTACATATATTTTTGAAAGAGAGAACGACATGGTCTTTGATCCAGTTGCTTATATTAATGAACCGCGTTGGCAAGAGTCTCGCCTTGGTCTTGATCGCATTAAAGATCTATTGGAAAGACTAGGAAGGCCTCAGGATCGCTTGAAGTTTGTGCATGTTGCGGGAACGAATGGCAAGGGTTCAACCTGTGCGTATTTAGCTGCCATTTTGCAAAAAGCAGACTACAAAACAGGATTATTTACCAGTCCTGCTGTTGAGGTCTTTGAAGAGAGGATTCAGATTGATGGCAAAAATATTGCTTCAGAAGATTTGACTGTCGCGACACTTGAAGTTAAAAAGCATGCGGAAGCCCTTATGCGAGACAGAGGAGAGCACCCTACCGAATTCGAATTGATGACTGCCGTTGCCTTGGTTTGCTTTGTTCGACAAGCGTGTGACCTTGTTGTTCTTGAGGTAGGTTTAGGTGGTCGCTTGGATTCTACAAATGTGATTGATGCGCCTGAAGTAGCAGTGATCTCGCGCATTGACCTGGATCACACGTCTATCTTAGGAGCTACGCTTGCTGAGGTTGCTACCGAAAAAGCGGGTATTATAAAACAAGGTGTTCCTGTCGTGCTAAGTTGCCAAGCTCCGGAAGCCCTTGAAGTATTGGACGGAAGGGTTGCGTCGTGTGCTACGCATTACACAATGCCAACGTATCATGAGCTGAGTGATTGCGGACTTGTTGAAGGACGAGACTGCGATAAGGGTAAACTATTTCGTTCTTTTTTGTATTGCAACAGGTTATATACAACCAGCTTGTTGGGAACCTATCAACCAATGAACGCAGCTCTTGCTATAGAGACTGCTCTGGTGTTGAGAAAATCAGGCTGGAATATATCAAATGAAGCGCTCAGGGAAGGAGTGCGGCAGGCAAGTTGGCCAGGTCGATTTGAGGTGATTACGCGCAAGTCACAGCAGCCAAGTATAGTTATAGATGGAGGCCATAACCCTCAAGGCGCGCAGGTTCTCGTGGATTCTTTGAAAGATGCATTTCCCAATAAGAAAGCCGTTTTTATTGTAGGAATACTCAAGGATAAAGATTGTCGAGCAATGCTTGAGGCGGTTGTGCCTTATGCATCTGCTTTCGTCGTGGTTGAGCCGCCTATTGTCCGTGCTCTTGCAGCCGAAGAGCTGGCACACCTCGTTCAGGAGGTATGCCAGGTAGCTCATTGCGAAGAGCGAGTAGCTGTTTATGTGGCAAACGGATTTTCCGATGCATTAAAGCAGGCGACCGCTTTGGCTGGCACGGATGGGCTTGTCTGTGCTTTCGGTAGTCTATACAACGTTGCTTCTCTCAAAGCAGCATTGCGTGAAGAGCAAACGTCTTAGAGAGATTCAATATAAGAAACTAAGTCTCCTACCGTGCTTAATCCCTCTGGCTCGCCAAAGTCTACTGCGCATTTTTCTTCCAGGTCACAAATGAGTTCCACCATGTCAAGGGAGTCGATTCCTAGTGACTCAAAGGTGGAGCTTTCTTCGACTGCGGTAGGATCAATATCAAGATTTTCTTCGAGCACTTCTTTGATGGTGTCTAAAGTAGCCATAAACACATCCTTTCATTGGAAACATTAGTAAGTATGGTAGCACAACAGAAATGGCCTCTCGCATGAGAGGCCATCAAAGAATGTTAGCTAGTAAGTGTTCGGTGCTGCGGGATAGGTGCAGCACCTACTTATTTTTGCTTCAAAAGTCCGTAGCCGCTATTTTCGCGACGATACAGTACGTTTACTAAGCCGCTATCACGGTCGGTGTAAGCAAAGAAGTCGTGACCCAAAAGATCAATTTGAATAAGAGCTTCTTCTTCAGTGAGGGGAGCGAATTCAATCTCTTTTACGCGTACAACTTCATCGTCGCTCGAAAGCTCCATCATGAGAGCGTCAAAGTCTACTTCGGTAGCTTCGGTGGCTTCCGCGCGAATGGTCTCATCAGCACGAATTTTGCGATCGATAACTTTAGTTTTGTATTTACGTAGTTGACGAACGACCTTTGCTGCAGCAACATCGATAGCTGCATACATGTCTTCTTCATTCTCTTCAACACGGATGATATGCCCTTTGGTGTGCAGGGTAACTTCGCAAACGGCTGGGCGGGGGTTCGCAGGATTTTTTTCAACTAGCAAAACAACTTCTGCAACCAGAGGATTAATATCCATAACCTTCATAGAGTTGGTAATCTTTTCCTCAGCGTACTGACGCAGCGCGTCGGTAACAGGCATTTTGCGTCCAGTAACGGTAACACTCATAGAAATCACCTCTTTACTCATGGCGAACAAAAAAAGCAACCTATCAGCAGGACTCGCGCTTGTTCATGAATAGTGAAATACTAGTCATGTTCTGCGGAACCTCCTTTCGGTTGGTTGCTACGTATAGCATAACTCAATTAGGAGGTATTTAGCAGAGTAATTTTAACTCTGTCAAAAATAGGTAAAGAATTGCGAAAAAATTCAAGAAGTCATCCTCCCTATCTTTCGGGTGTTTAATGTAGTCTGAGTCACGAGAAGGCGGGGCTATGCCAGTGATGTTTTTATATACTTTTGATGGGTAGATACGCTGTTCTATATAATATGCGAGACTTTGATATCAACAAGAAAAGAGGTAGTAGTCCAATTATGGATGATGGTAGTATTGGCTTAATCGTAGCATTAGTAGCAATGGTCTGTATGTCTGCATTTTTTTCGGCATCAGAAACAGCGTTTTCTTCACTTAGTCGAACAAGACTAAAAACCTTGGCAAAAGAAGGCAATAAACGAGCTGGCCTCACTTTAAAACTTGCCGACAATTTTGACGAGTTGTTATCCACCATTCTTATTGGAAACAACGTAGTAAACATTTCTTCAGCAACAATGGCAACAATTCTCTTTATGAGCTTCTTTGCTGACAATGGTGCCACTGTTTCGACAGTTGTTATGACTGTTGTCGTTCTTATTTTTGGCGAAATTACCCCAAAGAGTATTGCAAAAGAAAATCCTGAGCAGTTTGCAATGGCGGTTGCGCCTATCTATAGAGTGCTGTTGGTGGCTGTAAAACCCATCAACTTTTTGCTGCTCCAGCTTAAATCGGGCATAAAAAAACTTGTCGGTTCAAAACAATCTAATACCACAATGACAGAAGGCGAACTTCTTACTATTGTTGATGAGGTTGAGAAATTCAACAAGGACGAAAGTGATCTCATAAAAAACGCAATCGAATTTAACGACGTAGATGTAATTGAGGTATTTACTCCTAGAATTGATGTTTGTGCAATTGAGTTAGAAACGAGTGTAGAAGACATCGCTCAGCGTTTTAAAGATACAGGTTATTCGCGAATTCCTGTGTATCAAACATCAATAGATATGATTGTTGGCATTATTTATCAAAAAGATTTTCATTACAACATTGTAGGAAAAGAAGCAACTATAGAGTCAATTATTAAACCGGTAGAATACATAGTTTCAACGACGAAAATATCTGCTCTTCTTAAAATTTTCCAAAAGAGCAAAACGCATTTTGCGGTAATTGTTGATGAGCACGGAGGAACAGCTGGTATTGTTACGTTGGAAGATGTTCTCGAAGAGCTTGTTGGGGAAATTTGGGATGAACATGATGAGACGGTAGACTATTTTAAGCAAAATGAACAAGGAGCTTTTATTGTTTCTACGGCAGCTAGTCTCGATGACTTTTTTGAGCAATTTGCATTAGAGTTCGATACAGATGCGACAACCATCAATGGTTGGATTATTGAGAACTTGAGCAAAGTTCCCGAACAAGGAGACACCTTTACCGTAAATGAGTTTACTGTAACGGTGGCAGAGTCAGTCAATCGAAAAGCTACCGAAATTCACCTTGTAAAAAAGGAAAGCGGCTTGATTAAGGCTTAAGGCTAAGATTCAGCGTGATGAGATTTTTTGCTTTAAATTTGGGCGAGGAGTGCTTCATTCCTCGCCGTTAATTTTTCACCAAGCATACTTTTTAGGCCTAATAAAACTACGAACGTCGCAGTCTTATTCTTGGTTATTTAGCGAGCTAGTTCTAACTCGGTACAATATAGGTTTATAATTTCGTTACGAAAGAGCGAAAAGCGCCTAAGGTAAGTACGCAAGATACGTAATCATTTGACAGACGGACACTTTGCAACCGTTGAGAAGCAAAAGATTGAAACCGTGTAATTGTTGATGGATAATGCAAACAAACGAGGGAGTGCCGTACGCTCGACTCCCGTTGTACAGTAAAAGGGCTCCCGTAAGGGTAGCGAGCGTATACGAGGAAAAGTATGAGCAAATCAAACCAGGAAAATCTCAATATTGTTTTCATCCCTGAGGTACATCGAAATCATGCTCGCTACAGTAAACTCATTCAGTTTACTCATTCTTCTACTAAAGCTGCGGGTATTATGCTGCTTGCTGCGGTTGTTGCACTTATTGTTGCAAACGTGGGCTTTCATGAGCAGTTTCTTCATTTTTGGCATACGGAAATTGGCTTTTATATTGGGGATGCCTATGTCGGCATGACTTTGTCGCACATAATTAACGACATCTTTATGGCTATCTTCTTTTTGCTGGTAGGTTTGGAGGTAAAGTATGAGCTTACTGTAGGTGAACTTACTAATATTCGCCAAGCATTGCTTCCTATTATGGGCGCTGTGGGCGGCGTGTTGGTTCCTATTGCAATCTATTTAGTATTCAATGCGAGCACTCCGGAAACCATTCACGGCTGGGGTGTTCCTATGGCTACCGACATTGCTTTTGCCTTGGGTATTTTAGCTTTGTTGGGAAATCGTGTTCCGGTAGGTGTTCGCGTGTTCTTGAGCACGCTTGCCGTTGCGGATGACATTGTGGCTATCTTGGTTATTGCTATATTTTACGGAAACTCTCCCTCAATGTTGTGGCTTGCTGCTGCAGCAGCAGTCTTAGTGGTTCTTTTTATTATGAATCGTAAGCATGTATATTCGTTGGCTCCTTACCTTTTTGTGGGCGCCTTGCTCTGGTATTGTGTGTTTATGTCTGGTATACATTCGACCATTGCAGGCGTTTTGCTCGCCTTTATGATTCCAACGGGATCGCGTGTTAACCTGCGGAGTTTTTCGTCGTGGTCAAAAAGCAAGGCACTCGAAGCTACGAGCCTCTATAACCCTGACGTCCCGGTAATCAAACAAGGTGAGTTTATCAGCATGATTACTACTTTGAGCCGCGTAAGTAGAGAGGTAGTGCCTCCTGCCACACGTCTTGAGCACGCTCTTTATCCGTGGGTCTATTTTGCAATATTGCCTTTGTTTGCGTTGACCAACGCAGACGTTTCGCTTGTTGGTGAGGATATTGGCGCAATGCTTGCTAATCCTGCGCTTTATGGTGTGTTCTTTGGCTTGCTGCTGGGTAAGCCCATTGGCGTTATGCTTATGAGTTTTATCATCGTCAAAACCAAGCTTGCATCGTTGCCAGAAAATGTTACGTGGATTCATATGTTGGGTGCAAGTATCTTGGCGGGTGTTGGTTTTACTATGGCAATTTTTGTGGCAAATCTTGCCTTTACCGATCCAGATCTTATTTCTGTTGCAAAATTGGGAATTCTGTCAGCTTCGCTTCTTGCTGGTGTCGCAGGATTTGCTTTGTTGGCTATGCAGGCGAGACGCGACCAAAAGAAGGGTGTTGCTTATCTGTCGGCAACGGGCGATAGCTTAAACCTACAAACAGCTGACTTGCATGATGTTCGCGCAAGTGAAGAGTTGTTAAGTGCCATTGACTCGCCGCTTATTCAGCGAGAGTTAGACTTAGGCGAAAAGCCCTCGGGTGTGTATGAGGTGGTTGCAGACTTGGGTGAAAACAGCGCGCTTTTGGATGAGGTTCCTGAAGAAGCTTCAGAGCCCGAAGGGTCTCAAAATCGTTAAACAAAGTGAGCAGAAAGGGCATCGCCACTTTGTAATAGCAATGAAACGAACGCCGTAAAAGACGGAGGGAACAATATGAATGCTGCTGCTATCGTTTTAGCTGCGGGTGCAGGAACTCGCATGAAGTCAAAAAAACCAAAGGTAGCGCATGAGGTTTTAGGTAAGCCCCTTGTTCGCTGGGTTGTGGATGCTGCCTACAAAGCAGGAGTGCAGCGTGTGGTTTCTGTTGTGGGTCACGCCCGTGAACAGGTTGTTCCTTTGGTGGAGTCAGACACTGCGGTTGTGGTTCAGCAAAATCAGGATGGTACGGCTGGCGCTGTCGCGGTTTGTAAAGATGAGCTTGCAGATTTCGATGGTTCTCTCGTTGTTTTGTCGGGAGACTGTCCTCTTATTGAAGCCGCTACTATTGAGAAGTTGGTTCGCACGCGCGAAGAGTGTGATGCAGCAGTAGTTGTTTTGACAATGGAATTAGACAATCCCTTTGGGTATGGCCGCATCGTTTGTGACGAAGATGGATCGGTGTTACGCATTGTGGAACAAAAAGATGCAACCGCTGAAGAGGCTGCAATTGCTCTGTGCAATTCGGGTTTCTACTGCTTCGATGCCCGAGCCCTGTTCGCCGCGCTTGAGCAAGTGAACAACGATAATGCTCAAGGCGAGTTTTATTTAACTGACGTACTCGAGATTTGTCGAAACGCGGGACGCCGGGTGCTGTCGCTTCCTTGTGAGAATGCCTCTGAATGTTTGGGAGTAAATTCTCGCATTCAGCTTGCACAGGCAACGCAGTACATGCAGCAGCGCATTAATAATCGCCATATGGAAGCGGGCGTTACGATGATGGATCCCCATCAGGTTTGGATTGGCCCAGATGTTGTTATCGAACGCGATGTAGAACTGCTTCCTCAAACCTTCCTTATGGGAAAAACTATCATAGGCGAAGACAGCGTAGTGGGACCTCACTGCCGCTTGACCGATACGGTCGTAGGCAAACATTGCATCATAGACGAAACGATTGCCATTAACTCGAGACTTGACGATGGAGCTACTGCGGGGCCGCGCGCCTATTTGCGCCCCGCCACTCATTTGTGTGAAGGCGCCAAGGCTGGCACTCATGTAGAGATTAAAAAATCTGTCGTAGGTAAAGGATCTAAAGTTCCCCATCTAAGCTATATAGGAGATACCACCATTGGCGAGGGCGTGAACATTGGAGCAGGTTCGATTACCTGTAATTACGATGGCAAAAATAAATGGCCTACCGTAATTGGTGACGGTGCTTTTGTTGGGAGCGACACTATGATGGTGGCGCCTGTCAACATTGGAGCAGGTTCTGTTGTGGGGGCAGGATCAACCATTACTAAAGATGTTTCGCCTGATGCGCTGGCGTTAACCCGTTCCGAGCAGCGAGAGATTTCTGGCTGGGCTGCCAAGAAGCGTTCGTAAAAATTTTTGTAAGAGCCTAATTCCCTAAAGAACACTCTCGACTTTTGGCGATAATGTGAGTTGTGGTAACGAATGAGTGTTGTGTTGGCACTCTCTTGCTAGGAGTGCTAGCATAGAAGGCAACACAAATACTTCCGTAAGAATTGAGGCTAGCATGTCATTTGAGAAGTTTACTGACAAGGCGCGCAAAGTGCTCGTCTTGGCTCAAGATGAAGCTCGTTCGCTTCATCAGCCCTATGTGGGCACTGAACATATTTTATTAGGACTTATCCAAGAAAAAGATGGGCTGGCTGCTCAGGCGCTTGACCGTATGGGTGTCACCTACGACGCAGCTGTTCAAGGCATTCGCCAGTTGGTGGCCATTGACGAAGATGCTGATATTTCAGGCCATCTTTCTTTTACACCTCGCGTAAAGCGTGTTTTGGAGAATTCTCTGCGTGAGGCAATGCAAATGGGGCAAAGCTATATCTCTACCGAGCATCTCTTGTTAGGAATTGTTCGCGAAGGTGAAGGAACTGCAATCGATGTGCTTAAGCACATGAATATCAATGGAGAGGCTGTTCGTACATCGCTGAATGATTTGGTAGGGCAAAGTCCTGTGTATGCGGGTCGCAATCCCTTTGATCAAGGTGTGGGCTCCGGTGGTAGCATGCTTAAAGAGTTTGGTACTGACCTTACGCAAAAGGCACGCGACGGAAAACTTGATCCCGTAATTGGGCGTGCTGGTGAAATAGAACGAGTAATGCAAGTTCTCTCTCGTCGCCAAAAGAATAATCCTTTGCTTATTGGTGAACCAGGGGTAGGAAAAACCGCGGTAGCGGAAGGACTTGCGCAGCTCATTGTCTCTAATCAAGTTCCCGATATTTTGCGCGGCAAACGTTTATTCACGCTTGATATTTCAGCGTTGGTTGCTGGCTCGAAATATCGTGGTGAATTTGAAGAGCGCTTGAAAAAATGTATCAAAGAGGTCACCGATGCGGGCGATATTATTTTGTTTATTGACGAAATGCATACGCTTATTGGCGCTGGTTCAGCAGAAGGCTCAATCGATGCTGCCGCTATTCTTAAACCTCCTTTGTCGCGTGGTGAAATTCAGGTCATTGGTGCGACTACCATCGAGGAATATCGCAAGCATCTTGAAAAAGACTCTGCGCTTGAAAGGCGCTTCCAGCCTGTAACCGTTGGCGAGCCTAATGAAGAGCAGGCATTGCGCATCATGGAGGGTTTGCGTGAACGTTATGAAGCTCATCATCAGGTGCAATTTACTGACGACGCGCTACAGGCTGCCGTTTCTTTGTCAAATCGATACATCTCTGATCGTTTTTTGCCAGACAAGGCGATTGATGTGCTTGATGAAGCCGGTGCGCGTATGCGCATACGCAACATGACGCTTCCAAAAGAATTGCGCGATTTAGACGATGAGTTGCGTCAGCTCCGCGGTGAGAAAGATGCTGCCATTGCGGCTCAAGATTTTGAACTGGCTGCAAGTTTACGCGATAAAGAATCTGAGCTTAAGCAAAAACGCGAAGATGCTGAAAAACAATGGGAAGAAGAAGCGCAAAAGTCAATTCAGCAAATCACCATTGAGGACATTGCGGACATTGTGTCTATGACAACGGGTGTGCCTGTTTCAAATCTCACTGAAGCTGAAACTGAAAAGCTCTTGCGTATGGAAGGCGTCCTTCACGAACGCATTGTTGGACAAGAAGAGGCTGTCACGGCTTTGTCAAAGGCAATCAGACGTTCGCGTTCTGGATTAAAGGATCCAAAGCGACCTGCCGGTTCATTTGTTTTCTTGGGTCCTTCAGGCGTTGGTAAGACCGAGCTTTCTAAGGCTCTTGCGGAATTTCTTTTCAACTCAGAAGATTCGCTTTTGTCTTTCGACATGTCAGAATATATGGAAAAACACTCCGTTAGCCGCCTAGTGGGATCGCCTCCCGGATATGTAGGATTTGATGACGGGGGACAGCTTACCAAAGCCGTACGCCAGCGTCCTTACTCGGTAGTGTTGTTTGACGAAATTGAAAAAGCTCATCCCGACGTCTTTAATATCCTTCTGCAGATTTTAGAAGAGGGTCGCTTGACCGATGCTCAAGGGCGTACGGTTGACTTTAGAAATACGGTTATTATCATGACCTCAAATGTGGGCGCTCGTGAAATTGCTCAACCCACGACCTTAGGCTTCTCGACCGAAGAAAATGCGGGACTTTCGGACAAAGAGATAAAAAGCCGCGTAATGGCAGAGGTAAAGAAGCTGTTCAGGCCTGAATTCTTGAATCGTATCGACGAGATTATTGTATTCAAGTCTTTGACCGCCGAAGAGATTTCGCACATTGTAGATCTTATGGTAGCCGATTTGCGCGAACGCTTGATTGAGCAAAATATGACTATCAACCTCTCACCTGCTGCAAGCAAGCTAATTGCAGATGAAGGAACCGATACAGCATATGGGGCTCGTCCTTTGCGTCGCGCCATTCAACGTTTGCTTGAGGATCGACTTTCAGAAGAGATTCTTGAAGGTAAATGGACCAGTGGCTCGGTTATTGAAGCAGATGTTGTTGATGGTGAGCTGGTCTTTAATGCAGGCAGCGGGTCTATTCCCGCGCCTCGTAAGCGTGACAGCATAGCGCGTGAAACGGAGCTTTTGCTTACGCAGTATAGTTTAGGGAGCGCAGGTGTTCCTAGCGGCTCTACGTTGAGTGATGGCAGTGGAGCGCAATCGGCCTAAGGCATCCTTTTGTGGCTTTGTGAAATTTACAGGCGGCGTGCACGAGAGTGTATGCCGCTTGTGTTGTATTATGGTAGGGCTATAAAAATAAAAAGCATTTGCATGATATTTATCAAGTATTGGAAAGAGCAATGAGAGAGGCACATCATGTCTAAAGCGGTAGATCCAGTATATACGCCTTCGATACTCAAGGCTCCTGAACTCATGGTGGATTATTTCGATTTTGATGCCATTTCCCAAGCAATGGATGGCCTTAAAGGTGAAGTAGATAAAAATCCCCAAACAGCTGCCATCATTTTAGCAGGCGGAACAGGGGAGCGCTTTGGCAACGAGGGCGGTAAGCAATTAGTAGAGATTGCGGGAAAACCCATTTTGACATGGTCAGCCGAGGCATTTGATGCGGTGGGAGATATAGGTCTTATCGTGATTGTGTGTCCGGAAGAGCGCTGTAGCGAGTATCTTAAGCGCGCTATTGACCCATTTCCGTTTGTGACACCTGTTGTCGTAGCGCCTTCAGGGCCAAGTCGTCAGGAATCTGCTTTTTCTGGTCTCGAATTTGTGCCAGAGAACTTCAATTACGTTATATTGCATGACGGTGCCCGGCCTCTCATTACGCCTGAGCTTATTTCTCACACTATCAACAAGCTTAAAGGCAATATTGATTGCGATGGTATTGTTGTTGCGCATCCTGCCGTTGATACACTCAAAGTTGTTGAAAATGGCGTCATAGTAGGAACGCCTGATAGAAGCGTATTTTGGAATGCTCAAACGCCGCAGGTTTTTCGTTCAGGCATTTATCGTCGTGCACATGCATCGGCGCTGTCCGATGGATTTATGGGAACAGACGATTCGTCGTTGATTGAGCGCTTAGGCGGTCGTGTATTAGTGGTCGAGGGCAAGCGTGACAACATCAAGCTTACCGTTCCTGAAGATTATTTGCTTCTTATGGCTGCCGTGAGAACAATGTATGCAAAGGGAGCAGAAGAATGAGTTGGATAATTGCGCAGAATGGCGACAGTTGGTTTATGCAAAAGGGCACCTTATGAATGACTTGCTAGACAACCAGCTGCAGAATATGCGTATCGGGCAAGGATATGATGTGCATGCGTTTGCGCCGGGGCGTAGACTTATTTTGGGTGGCGTGGATATTGAGCATACGCAAGGACTTTTAGGACATTCTGATGCCGATGTTTTGGCGCACGCTATTATGGATGCTTTGCTAGGCGGCGTGCGCGGCGGGGACATTGGAAAGTTGTTTCCTGACACAGACCCAGCATATAAAGACGCCGACTCTCTCAAGCTTTTAGAGGCGGTGGCATTGTTCGTGCGTAAACAGGGCTTTGAGATTGTGGATGTAGACAGCGTGATAGAGGCGCAAGCTCCTAAGCTTGCACCTTACCGTGAACAAATGCGCACAAATTTAGCTCACGCTATGAATATTTCAGTAGACAGGGTGGGCGTGAAGGCAACTACGACCGAGCGCCTTGGTTTTGTGGGGCGCGAAGAAGGTATTGCTTCTTCTGCCGTTTGCTTACTTTATCGATGTAGGTAGGAGCTGTTTTGCCGAAGCAATCAGCTCATAGTCTTGGGGTACAATACATACATTGAGAGAAAAGGTAATTATGAACATATTTCAAACTATTGCAGAAGATATTCGCGCTGTTAAAGAGCGTGACCCTGCGGCTCAGAGTTCTTTTATTATTTGGCTTACGTATCCGGGTCTTCATGCGCGCTGGTCTCATGTTGTTGAGCATTGGCTGTGGAATCATGGACTCAAGAGTCTTGCACGTATTTCGTCGCAATTTACGCGCTTTATGACTGGCGTGGAAATTCATCCAGGAGCAGTGATAGGCCGCCGTTTTTTTATTGACCATGCAATGGCAGTAATTATTGGTGAGACTACCATCATTGGTGATGATTGCACGTTGTATCAGGGAGTAACCCTGGGGGGTACGGGTAAGGAAACAGGGAAACGCCACCCTACCTTGGGAAACAACGTATTGGTTGGCGTCAATGCAGCAGTTCTTGGTGATATATATTTAGGGGATAATTCAAAAGTGGGCGGCGGAGCCGTAGTAGTTAACGACGTGCCGGATAATTCAACCGTTATTGGCATTCCTGGTCGAGTGGTTGTTCGTGATGGACAGCGTGTTGCTCAAGAGAAGAGTGATGCAGCGCGCCACAAAGAAAATCTACCTGATCCTATTGAGGAGCGCTGCGAGGGACTATGTGAGCGCATCGGCGAGCTCGAAAAGAAGCTTGAAGAGTTAAAGAACGAGAAAAGCAGCGAATAGATAAGGTGAACTTCAACGAACTCTTGTAAAACAGATAAGAGGTTGACCAGATTATTGTCGTATGAAACAAGTAGCTAAGTAAGATAAAGAGGCAGGCATGATTAAGTTATATGATACCAAGGCTCGTGAAAAGGTGCCTTTTGAAACACGTGAGCATGGCAAAGTGGGTATGTATGTGTGCGGACCAACCGTTTACAACTACATCCATATTGGCAATGCGCGCACGTTCATTAGTTTCGACATGATTCGCCGTTACCTTATGTGGCGCGGCTTCGAGGTTAATTTTGTGCAAAACGTAACGGATGTTGATGACAAGATTATCGGGCGCGCTATTGAAGAAGGTCGTGATGCTGCCGAAGTGGCGGCAGAATATACGACAGCTTTTATTGAAGACATGCGCAAAGCAAATGTACTTGACCCAGATATTCGCCCCAAGGCAACGGAAGAGATTCCTGCGATGATCGAGCTTATCGAGGAGCTCATCAGGGGTGAACATGCGTATGCAGTGGATGGAGATGTGTATTTTAGTGTTCGCTCTTATCCTGCTTACGGGGAACTTTCAGGACGTAATATTGATGAAATGCAAACCGGACATCGCGAGTTGCGTGCCGATGGTAAGGGAGTGGAAGACCGCAAGCGCGATCCTCTTGATTTTGCCTTGTGGAAAGCGGCAAAGCCGGGCGAACCTGCATGGGAATCGCCTTGGGGTATGGGACGTCCGGGCTGGCACATTGAATGCTCCGCAATGTCGAGAAAGTATTTGGGCTTACCCTTTGACATTCATGGAGGCGGCGCTGACCTGGCATTTCCTCACCACGAAAATGAGCGTGCGCAAAGCGAGGCGGCATGTGGCTGCACATTTGCTACCTACTGGATTCATGGCGGCATGCTTCAAATTAATGCAGAAAAAATGAGCAAGTCGCTTGGCAACTTTATGCTATTGCGTGATGTTTTGGAGACGACACGTCCTGAAATATTGCGATTTTTGATGCTGCAGACGCATTATCGCAGTCCTCTTGATTTTTCTGACGATCGTCTGGGTGAAGCCGAAGTTGCGCTTGCTCGCATTGAAAACGCAGTAAAAAATCTTGAATGGCAGCTCGAAAACGCAAAAGAGGGCGCGTCTTCGTTGGATGCAAAAGCTCTGGAGAATTCCACGCGCGAGATTAAAGTTGCCTTTATCCAGGCAATGGATGATGACTTTAATTCTTGCCGCGCATTAGGATCGCTGTTTGATTATATTGTAGAAGTAAATTCTGCTGTAGTGGGGAAAGACTTAGTGAAAGTTGATATACCCGCAGTCCAAGCTGCGCGCGACACAATAGTTGAACTTATGTCCACCTTTGGCATTGGTCTAGGTGCGGCAGATGGCTCAGCGGGCAATGAATATCCTGTTGAGGTTATTCAGCTTGCGATAGAGGTTGCCGGTTATGCAGGCGCTGATACTGTCGAGGCAGTAGATGCTTTGTTGCATGCTCGCGGAGAAGCGCGTGCGGCAAAAGATTGGGGTAAGGCTGATGCGGTGCGTGATGGATTGCGCGATCTTGGTCTTGCAATCGAGGACACCCCTCAAGGACCAAGGGTTTCTGCTGTCTAAAAACGTATTGTTTTGCTGTCCAAGAGATTTGAAGATTGAGGCGTTGAAGCTTTGACTTGCGCCAGCGTGAGACACTCAAACCCTTTTGTTATCTTATGAAAGACAGTAAAGTTTGCTATCGCTCATCTATTGTTAAAGATTTGGAACTGAACAATGCACAACAATACAACATTATCTACGCGTGAATTGCTCGCTCCTGCTGGAGGGCCGAGCCAGCTAGAAGCTTGCGTGCGCTACGGTGCCGATGCCGTGTATCTGGCGGCGGACCGTTTTGGTATGCGTCATCGGGCAGACAACTTTTCGCTCGAGCAAATACCCGAAGCGGTGGCGTTTGCTCATGCGGCGGGCGTGCGTGTGTTTGCTGCACTCAATACGCTGATGCACGCAGAGGACATCGCTGCGTTGCCTGCATATTTTGAGGCTCTTGCTGCTGCTCAGATAGATGCCTTTATTGTGAGTGATTTGGGTGCGTTTGCTCTTGCCCAGAAGCATGCACCCAAAGTTGAGCTTCATGTAAGTACACAGGCTTCGGTTGCGAATGCCGAAGCAGCACGCATGTGGCACAATTTGGGGGCTTCTCGTGTGGTGTGTGCGAGGGAGATGAGTGTTGAGGATATTGCAAACTTGAGAGCCGATGCTCCACGCGATCTTGAGATTGAGGCTTTTGTTCATGGCGCCATGTGTATGGCGGTGTCGGGTCGTTGTTTGATAAGCTCGGCTATGGCGGATCGTTCGGCAAATAAGGGTCATTGCACGCAGCCCTGCCGTTGGAATTATGCCTTGGTAGAAGAGAAGCGACCGGGACAGTATTTCCCTATTGAACAGGATACACGCGGCGCTTATCTCATGAATGCACAAGACTTAAACATGCTAGAGCATCTCAATGATCTGGCTGAAGCTGGTGTTGACTCTTTTAAAATCGAAGGACGCAATAAGCGAGCATTTTATGTGGCTTCAGTAGTTCATGCATATCGAGCGGTTCTTGATGGTGCGGATCCCGCGCTTATTTACCCAGAATTGCTAGCAATCTCGCATCGGCCATACGGTACGGGTTTTTTCTATGGTCAGCCAGACCAAGCGCATGAACGCGACGGCTATGTCAAGGAATGTGTGCATGTTGCTACGGTGCGTGATTGCGAACCTATTGAAGATGATCAATGGCTTATAGAAGTAACTTGCCATAATCGCTTCCGTCAAGGCGAAACGCTCCAAGCGCTTTCACCACGCAGCCCGATTGCACAACTAGTTGTGCGTGATCTTAAATGGATTCAACGTGCTAAAAACCATGACTTCTATTTGGAGCCTGCTGTAGTAGAGGTGGGAAATCGCGCGTCTGAGATTTATACTTTTACCTCTGAAATCCCCCTACAAGCAGGAGATTATTTGAGCATTCGCATAGAAGAGGGCTGATCAAAAGTTGTTTGATGGTAGCAACACTGCTAACTTCAGGTTTTGTCGCATGTGACGGCAGCTTCCCCTAGCGAACCGAAGCGATGCGATATTGCAAAGAGCCCGTTACGTCTTTTGAACTTCTTGAAAGTTAAACTTACTAGTAGATGTGATACGTGTAGACTTTCAAGAAACGAGGCCCAATATGCAAAACAATGCCAGCAAGCCGTCATCAACTTCAAAAACCGTACAGCGTGTGCGAAAATCGCGGACAGGCAGAAGAATTGAACGAAGCGGACTTGTGACGCTCGAAACCATGGTGGTTTGGGCTCTTTTTCTTATCACGGTGGCAGGCAATGGACTGATTGAAGGATTGGCTCTTGGTGGGGTGACCTCCGCAATGGTGGCTTTTGAGGTCTATACGTGGTTTACTCCTGCAGGTTATGTCTTCTTCATTTGGACAATTATCTACATAGGACTCGTTTTTTGGCTAGTGAATTTTACGCGCAATGCTCCCTCGCGACCTCGTGAGTTCGGGCGCGAGGCACTGCTATTTTCGGTAAGTTGCGTGTTGAACCTGCTCTGGCTTGTTCTTTGGCATTACTCGCAAATTCTTTTATGCCTCATTGTTATAGCAATAGATTGGGTTGTGCTTGCAGCGTTGTATCGTGAGGTGCGCAAGACAGCAACATCTTGGATGGGTTGGATGCCTATTTCAATCTATGCATCGTGGCTGACTGTTGCGGTGGTTGCAAATCTTGCTAATCTTCTTACGCGTGCTCTCAACGGCGGTATCCCCGTACTTAATGAAATTTCTACTTTGTTATTGGTTGCAGCTGTTTTGGTTTTAGGGTATGTACTGTATCGTCGCTACGATGATTTTATTCCTGCAATTGTATTTGTCTGGGCGGTTGTTGGCGTCGGTGTGCACGTAAGCGAAGTATCTGCGGTCTTTGCTATCGTAATTTACCTTATGAGCATTGTGGGTGTCGTTTGCATTTTTGTTTCGCCAAAAAGCATTCGAAAATTCTTCAATGGTTCATAAGGGATAATTCATGTTCTAAACAGATACGCTAGAGCCTGATCACTCAATCAAAAGAGATTTTCGAAACGACTACCTATAAGCTTATAGGTAGTCGTTTATTGTGCTGCATGCACGACGTTGGCGCTAGCTTGGAGATGAAAGAAATATGTCAATAAACGAATCGCCCTGTGTTGACCGGCATGCAGGGTGGTGAGACGGGGAGAATTTTCTACGCTTATCGAGTAGAAAATTCTCCCTGCTCGTTTGGGGTCATGAGGAGAGTGCTGATCGCAGGCGGAAAAGTCAACCATTTGCGTCCTGTCAACTTAGTTGCTTGCGCCTGCGGTCTTATTTCGTATAATAAACCCATGGAAACGGTGCATAACATATATAAAGAAGCGCGCGCGAAGGGTATACAGCCTGTTTCGTTTGAGATTTTTCCGCCCAAAGGTGACCTTACGCTGGATGTTGCTCATAAAATGGCAGAACAGCTAACCGATCTTAATCCGGATTTCATAAGTGTAACGTATTCTGCTGGCGGCAGTGGGAATAAGCAGGCTACCGCAGACATTGCTTCTATGATACAAGGGGATTTTGACGTGCCCACCGTAGCACATCTTACCTGTGCTGGCGCCACGGAAGAATTTATCGGACGAGCGAGCGATGACTTAAAAGACAAAGGTATTACCAATGTGTTGGCTTTGCGCGGGGATCTCACTCATGGCTGCAAACCTTCGGTTTTTCGCAATTCTAGTGATCTCATACGATTCTTGGTTGAAGAAGATTTTTGTGTGGGGGCTGCTGCCTATCCCGAAGGGCACCTCGATTGCTTTTGTAGTCGTACCAATATCGAGCATCTGAAATACAAGCAAGATGCAGGCGCATCATTTTTTGTTACTCAGCTTTTCTTTTCGAACAGTTATTTTTATCGCTTTCGGGAAGCCGCCTATGCTGCGGGAGTGAGAGTTCCTATCGCTTGCGGCATCATGCCGTTTTTAAGTAAAGACCAGCTTCAGCGAATGGTATTTATGTGCGGAGCTTCTTTGCCGGCATCGCTGATTAAGCTCATTGCGCGCTATGAGCATTCTCCCGAAGATCTGCGTCATGCTGGTATCGAATACGCTTGCGCCCAGCTTGAAGATCTTGCAGCTGAAGGCGTTGATGGCTTGCATGTTTATACAATGAATCAACCAGACATTGCTTACGCTGCCATGCGGTCGCTGCGAATGGCGTGGCGTTCATGAAATCGTCTAGCTTGCTAACTCCAGTTGTGTATGGTCGCCCTGAAGTCTTAGTGTTTGACTGCCTAAAGCTCGATCGCGCGGAAGCGTTGAGATACCTGGGTCATATTGATCAGGAAATGGACGATGCTTTGCAGGAGCGTTTTGAAAAGCTTGCCGCAGCTTGCGAACAACAGTTGCGACCAGCCTGTGTGTACGCGACGTTCAAAGTGGCACAGGTGGGGGAGGTTGCTGCTTGCGGCTGCATGCCCTCTATTGCTCTTGAGGGAAGTGGCTTGAAGCTCCTGGGATGTGATATTGTTTCGCATGTAGCGCAGGCGAATGAAGTTATTTTGCTCGCCTGTACGTTGGGTGCTAATAGCGTACGCGAACTGGCTAAATATGAGGCATTGAGCATGGTTGATGCTTTGCTGTTTAATGCGGCGGCTTCGGCGTTAATTGAAGCTGCATTGCGAAAGGTTCAGACAGCCATAGAGCAAAGTGCCAACCAAAGAAATCTGTACGCAACAACACGCTTTAGCCCGGGATACGGGGATTTCCCCCTTTCCCTCCAGCCTCAGCTTTTGGAAGCTTTAGATGCAGCACGTCGCATAGGACTAAGAGTCAATGAAGCATCGATGCTTTTGCCAGAAAAAAGTGTGACCGCGGTGATAGGCCTTATCAAGCCAGAGTATGATTGCGGT
Organism: uncultured Eggerthella sp.; assembly: GCA_964369725.1. Taxonomy (GTDB): domain Bacteria; phylum Actinomycetota; class Coriobacteriia; order Coriobacteriales; family Eggerthellaceae; genus Paraeggerthella. The sequence continues at coordinate 26,219 of CAYJGC010000005.1, read as the reverse complement.
AAGCGTGGTCAATGTAGACAAGCAGAGCAGTGCGTCACCTGTGTATTGCGCGAACGTTGTCCCATTAAATCTAGTGGAGGAATGTGTCATGAGTGAAGAAAGCTCTCGTCAAGCAGTATCAACATCATCAGATTTGCTTTTCTCTAAAATAGGAGAGAATACTAATTCTGACCAAGCTCTAAAGGAAAAGGTTGCGTCTTTAGGTGGTTCTCGTAGTGAGTTTGCTGGCGATTCGTTGAGTAATCCTGACGTGTTAGCGGCTGACGTCAGCACTGTCTTTGGTTCGGCCGACTTGATTGATGTCAAAACTGACACACATCATACCTTTGACCCCTTGGCTGGACTCACAATTAAAGATGAACATCTTGCGCGCGGGTTGCGCGGTGAAGATATCCTCATGCTTGATGGAGCTATGGGTACACAGCTATGGGCACGTGGCTTGGCAACAGCGGGAGAGCTTCCCGACTTGCTTAATATTTCCCGCCCAGAAGAAATAATTGCTGTTCATGCGGACTATGTTGCGGCCGGTGCTGAAATCATTACCTCAAATACGTTTGGTGCAAATGCTCATAAATTAGGGAATCGTGCGACGGTGCAGGAAGTGTATTCAGCGGCAGTGAGCTGCGCGCGCGCTGCGGGCGCGCGTTATGTGGGGGGCAATATCGGCCCTACGGGCACGTTGCTTGAGCCTATGGGCACCATGACATTTGAAGAGGCGTATGATATTTTTGCCGAACAGGTTGAAGCAGCTCAAAAGGCAGGCTGTGACATTATTCTTATAGAAACTATGGGCGATTTGCGTGAGGCAAAAGCAGCGTTGTTAGCTGCTCGGGAGTGTTCTACCTTGCCGGTGTTGGTTACGATGACGTTTGGCGAAGATGGCCGTACTTTTTTGGGAACGCCCCCCGAGGTAGCAGCCACCATGCTTTCTTCGATGGGCGCTCACCTGGTGGGACTTAATTGCTCTCTTGGGCCGGACGAGTTGTTGGACGTTGCGCGTATTATGGCGAGCCATGCGCGTTGTCCTTTGGTGGTGCGACCAAATGCTGGTATGCCCCGCGTAGAAGACGGTCAAACAGTATATGATGTCGCCCCGCAAGAGTTTGCGCATTCCATGCGCGCAATGCTTGATGTTGGTGCAGGCGTTGTGGGGGGATGCTGTGGTACGGGACCTGACCATATCGCTGAACTGCGTAACGTGGTTGATTCTTACAAGGCGCCCATTGCGCGAGATTTTGTTGCAGCCTGTGCGATAACGAGTGCTCAAGATGCGGTGTTTATTGAGCCACATGAAGCTTGTGTTGCGGTGGTGGGTGAGCGCATTAATCCGACAGGAAAGCGAGTCTTGCAACAGGCTTTGCGTAGTGGTGATTTTGATTACTTAGTGGGTGAAGCGGTGTCTCAGCAAGAGGCTGGAGCAAACCTACTCGATGTAAATGTAGGGATGCCTGATATAGATGAGCCAACCGCTTTGCGATTGGCGGTCGAAAAGTTGCAAGCAACGGTGACGTTGCCGCTGGTTGTTGATTCGAGCGACCCTGAAGCGCTTGAATCAGCTGTGCGCGGATATGCAGGAAAGCCGCTCATTAATTCCGTTAATGGCAAAGAGGAGAGCTTGCAGGCAGTGTTGCCTCTTGTAAAAAAATACGGCTGCTCTGTGATTGCACTTACCCTTGATGAAGGGGGAATCCCCGCTCATGCTGAAGGCAGACTCAAGATAGCTCAACGCATTATTGAATCAGCTGAAGCGCACGGAGTCCCCCGTCAAGATGTGGTGGTTGATTGCCTTGCTATGGCAGCGGCAACAAATCAAGATGAAGTGCGCGAAGTATTGCGTGCAATATCTCTGGTAAAGGAAACATTAGGCGTTCGCACGGTGCTTGGTGTGTCAAATGTTAGTTTTGGAATGCCGCAGCGAAATATGGTTAACGCAACTTTTTTGGCGGCAGCTTTGGGTGCGGGACTTGATTTCCCTATTCTTAATCCGCTTTCAGCGCGTTATCGCGATACGGTGGAGACTTTTAGGGTGCTCAATGGGCAAGACAGAGGCTCTGTGTCATTTATCCAATCGTATGCGCAGGCGCACGACCCCTACGATGAAACCGTTAGTGGTAACGCTTGCCAGAAAACCTCAATTCAGGCGGGAGATGCGGAGACATATGGCAAAACGCAGGAAGCTCCGCATGTTTCGATAGCGTATATTCAAGAAACTATGGGAGTAGGCTTGTCGTCAGAGTTTGATGCAGATTCCCACACCGTTATGGAAGCTATTCGCCTCGTTTTGTCTGGCTATAAAGCCCCTATGGCGCAAGTAACGAATAAGCTTCTTGAGCATTATCAACCACTTCAGCTTATCAATGGTTTGTTTATTCCTACTCTAGATGAAGTCGGCAGGCGTTTTGACAAAGGGGAGTTCTTCTTGCCGCAGCTTATGGCTGCAGCTGAAGTAGTGAAGGTGGGATTTGATACCGTGAAATCTTATCTAAATGAACGGGCTGCTTTGTCAGGCGATGAAGTGATTGCTTCGGCATCGCAATCAGGCGAGAGACTTATTGTGCTTGCAACAGTCAAAGGTGATATTCATGATATTGGGAAAAACATCGTGAAGATGCTGCTTGAAAATTACGGTTTTGAGGTGATTGATTTGGGGCGCGACGTGGATCCTGAAGAGGTGGTACGTGTGACAATTAAGCAGGGGGCAACCCTCGTAGGGCTTTCTGCGCTTATGACCACCACGGTGAAGGCGATGGAGGAAACTATCAAGCAGTTGCATAGGGATGCGCCTGATGTGAAGATTATGGTTGGCGGCGCTGTTCTTACAAATGAATTTGCCACTAAAATGGGTGCTGATTATTACGGAAAAGATGCTGCAGAGGCTGCTCGTATAGCAGAGCGTCATTTTGCTGGGTAGTCAGGGTGAATTTCGGACGATTATCCGTTTTTCGCTCAAAACGAATAGGCTTCTTGCTATTATGAGTGTACGGCAATCCCGAATGAATCGAGGTCATTATGGGCACTAAAGCAGCAGAGGTTTTAGACGTATCACTCGAAGATCTAACTAACTACCTGCGAGCCAAACATTCCGTCTATATGGAAGTAGGAGAGACAACCTATTATCTTACCGACGTGAATGACGGGTATTGGCGAGCGCAGTATACCAATCAAATCAATGAAAAGGGTCATTACGTTGATGCGAGCGAACTTGTTCCTATGGTAAGCGAGTTTTTGACGCTGCCCTTTATGGAGGGTAAATCCATTAATGATGTTTTTGAAGAAGCTGTGTTTTACGCTTCTGAGAAGCCTGAATAAATTTTAGACAAAACCTTAGGCAGTTGATTTTGCTTAAAACTAATTCAACAATTTGCTTAAGGCAAAATAAGCAAAAACTGAAACTAACTCATCATAAAGCGACCGGACTCGGTCGCTTTTGTTTACAGGGGATGCTTTGAGCTCTCGGGGCTTGCTGGTAAGTAGCCCTTTAAGACAGTGTTGCTTCTGGAATCTTGCCTCTTGAGGTCAATCAGATAAGTTTGTGACGTATGCGCCTGCTGTAAGATTTTCTTTGCTTTAGGGCTGTTGTGGCGTAACCTTTACCGATTAAAACAACAGCCATGAGTCGCCCTGCATGCTCAAAACCATCTTTCTAGCAGCCGAAAAATGCTCATTTCTGCTGCTTGCATGTACGCGTTTGCAAAAATTACCGGTATAAGGGTTTGCTTTGGAGTATCTTTGTTATAATAAGTCCGCTTGTGCATGTATCGAGAAGGTTCGATGTTCATGTAGGGGCACCACAAGCATTTGTTAATGAAGAAAACGAGGTATTTATGGAAGACTTACTGTCGCAGTTATGGACGCCAGAACTTCAAGCTGCGTTCACTATGATTGCGGTATTGCTCGTGATTTTATACGTGCTCTCCATTGTTTGGGTAGTTCGTGATGCGTACTTGCGCGGTTCTTTTTGGTATGTGTGGGCCATTCTAGCACTCATTCCCTTTGTTGGCGTAATAGCTTATTTGCTTCTTCGCCCACCATTGATGCAGATAGATCGCGACGAGCAGGAGCTTGAAATTGCACTCAAGCAGCGTGAGCTTATGAAGTATGGTGAATGCGCACAGTGTGGATACCCTGTTGAATCTGATTATGTATTGTGTCCTAATTGTCAGCAGCGCCTAAAGAACCTTTGCGGAACCTGTAATCATGCCCTTGATTCCTCATGGACTGTTTGTCCCTATTGTACGACTCCCGTTGGCGGAGCACCTCGTGTTGCTCGCACGCGAACAGCTCAGCCGCCTCAAGCGGCTCCCCAACAAACGAGACGTCCTCGCTCGGCTCCCGCAGAGCAAAGCGAGTAAATTGTAATCACCGAAGCCGTCTCGTTTGTGAGGCGGCTTCGTTGTTTAATCCCCGATACTAGGATGCGAAAGGCGTATCCGTCGGAACCTGTTGTGCAGGTGCTTTGTATGCACCCGGCACAAGAAAGGAATTGCTATGAATATTGTATTGCCTGATGGATCTCAAAAAGAAATCGATGCTGGAGCAACAATTGGTGATGTTGCTGCATCTATCGGTGCAGGGCTTGCAAAGGCGGCACTTGCCGGCGTCATTGATGGTCGCCAAGTGGACTTGAGCACGCCGGTGCATGATGGCGCGCAGGTTTCCATTATTACAACTAAAAGCCCTGAAGCTCTTGAGGTACTACGCCATTCTACTGCACACGTGATGGCTGCAGCACTGGTTGACTTATATGGAAGCGTGCAGTTTGGTGTAGGTCCTTCAATAGAAGAGGGATTTTACTACGATGTAAAGCTTGATGAGACAATTTCCCCTGAGAGCTTTGAGGCTATTGAAGCACGCATGGCTGAAATTGTTAAAGCTGATGAGCTGTTTGATCGTCGCGTAGTGACGCGTGCAGAAGCGGAAGAGATTTTTGCAAATCAGCCGTTCAAGCTGGAGCTTATTGCGGAGTTGCCCGAAGACGAAGAAATTACCACGTATACGATTGGAAAATTTACTGACCTGTGTCGTGGTCCTCATGTTCCTTCGACAGGCAAATTGGGTGCGTTTAAGCTTACAAAGGTTGCTGGTGCGTATTGGCGTGGCGATGCCGAACGAGAAATGCTTACACGCGTGTACGGCACGACGTTTTTTAAGCAAAAAGAACTGGATCAATATCTAACCAATGTGGCAGAGGCTGAAAAGCGCGATCATCGCAAACTTGGTCGTGAGCTGGGTATTTACACTATGGATTCTCTTGCAGGCGCTGGTCTTCCTATGTACTTACCTAAGGGCGCACGCATTATTCGTACCATGCAAGAATGGTTGCGTCGTGACCTTTATACGCGCGGTTATGAAGAGGTTATTACGCCCCATATCTATAACTCAGATGTATGGAAAACAAGCGGCCATTACGGTTTTTATCATGAGAATATGTACTTCTTTAACATTAACGAAGGCTCAGATGACAATCCTCGTTTGTTGGAGTACGCCCTTAAGCCAATGAACTGTCCTGGACATGTTATGTTGTATAAGAGCGAATTGCATTCATATCGTGATTTGCCTTTGCGTATGTTTGAGTTTGGTACGGTATACCGTCATGAAATGAGCGGCGTGGTTCACGGCCTCTTGCGCGCTCGCGGGTTTACGCAAGACGACGCCCATGTGTTCTGCACAAGGGAGCAAGTGGTTGATGAGGTAATCGCTATTTTGGATTTGGTGGATCATATTATGACCACCTTTGAGTTTGATTACACGGCAGAAATTTCAACGCGCCCCGAAAAGAGTATTGGTACTGACGACATGTGGGATCATGCTACCAATGCCCTTAAAGAAGCCTGTGCTCAGCATGGCCTCGTATACGAAATCAATGAAGGCGACGGCGCGTTTTATGGTCCGAAAATTGACATCAAGGTAAAAGATGCTATTGGCAGGACGTGGCAGTGCTCAACCGTGCAGGTTGACTTTAATATGCCTGAACGTTTTGATTTAACGTACCGCACGGAGGAAAACACCGAAGAGCGACCTTGGATGCTGCATCGTGCTATATTTGGATCAATTGAACGTTTCCTTGGTATACTGATTGAGCATTATGCAGGCGCCTTGCCCTTGTGGATTGCGCCTGTTCAAGTAGCAGTATTGCCTATTGCGGATCGCCATAAAGATGCTGCATTTGATTTGGCTGCGCAGCTCAAAGCAGTTGGTGGACGCGTAGAAGTATACGACCAAAATGAGCCTATGCGCGTAAAAATTGCTAAGGCGCAAAGTAACAAGATTCCTTACATGATTGTAATGGGAGACAAAGAGATAGAGCAGGGAACGGTTTCGGTGCGCGATCGCCACGAAGGAGACCAGGGCGCATGGCCAAAAGAGAAACTGGTAGATATTATTAGAGAGACTGCTTTGTAGTCTAGGTAAAATAAGTCGCTATGTAATGTAGGTATCAACACAGTGAGGAGCTCTTATAAATGAGAGCTCCTCACTTTTTGTTAGGTGTCATGGTTTCTTTGTGCGTCACCCATAAGATGCACAAGCATCGTAAAGGTTAGTCAGCAAGGATGTTTTGCCAGGCTAGTCATGCTCTTTAGGAGATAAAGAGGGGTCTTCATGTTTGCTTTCGCTCAGATTGCGCAGCTCATTCATTCTTTGACGATGCTCTTGAATCGCTTGCTTTGCAAGGTGAATACTATTCATGTTGTGTCTGCTAGTTTCGCGAGAACTTGAGGCTTCGGTTTCGCTCGGCGAAGAAGAGTCTGAATTGCTGGTTGAATCCTGATTGTTTTCAAGCTCAAAAAGAGCCTCTTTTAAGGTGTTGTCGAGTTTGCGCATGCCATAGAAATCGTGCGGAATCTTGCCGCTTTCTTGGAGGCGTAACAGCTTTTCTTGACGAGAGATGAGGCGCTCCATCTGCACATGGTCAGAGACAATGCAGGCGATATCGCGTGGATTCTTGCAAATTTTTCTCACGGCAGTTACCGGGTGGGCATCTGCTATGCGGTAGGTAATGGATGCTAATAGCGGCATCAAAAACACGGTAACGGCTCCAGCGGCAACAAGCACGCTTGCGGTGTCTTGCGTCAGGGCTCCAGCATTAACAGCAACTGATGTTACGGCAACAATAAGAGGGAGTGCTGTGGTGCAATACAAGGCGACAGTCCAGCGGTTATGTGCTGAGATGTCGCGCGTGTCTTTTCCGGTGGAAAGCGCGACAAAAATGGGAACGGCGCGAATGAGAAGCAGAAGGACAATGAACATTATTAACAGTTCAGGTCGAGCAAATACTGCTGCTATATTAACGTTTGCGCCCGATATTACAAAGAAAATGGGAATGAAAAATCCGTATGCAATGCCGTCAAGCTTCCTTTCGAGGGAATCATTACCTTCCGGAACGATGTAGCGCAAGACAAAGCCCGCCGCGAATGAACCCAAAACAATATCCAATTCAAAAAGATTAGAGAAGGTGACAAGTCCTACCAGAAGCAACACAACCGCACGCATGGCGGTTTGAGAGGTTGTTTCGGCGTTGTTGTGAAGGAAAGTAAAGAGCGCATGACCAGTTTTTCGAGCTTTGGCGGGAACGACCGCAGCTAAGACGCATAAGACGGCAAAAACGATGAGAATGAGAATAGTCTCTAGCTCTGCGCGGGTGGAGAGAAGAAGGGCCATGGCTAAAATGGGAAGTAGTTCGCCCCACGTGCCGTACGCCAAGATAGAATCACCTACGCGGGTGCTTAAAATATTGCGTTCCTTCATGATGGGCAAGAGAGTTCCGAGCGCGGTGGTGGTAAACGCAATGGTGAGAGCAATGTGTTGAATGTAGTCATTTTCAAAAAGAGGGAGAAAATATATGAGGCCAAAAGCAATGGCAAAAGAAACCACCCATGTGGCAGCACCGCGCTTGCCTTGAGAGCCCGTGAGGTTACTCGGGTTAATTTCATAACCAGCCAAGAGAAACAAAAATGCTAGTCCTAGTTCAGACAGTAGTTCAACCGAATGCGAAACCTGAATAATGTTCGCAACGTAAGGCCCTAAGAGAGCACCTGCGATCAAAAGTAAAACAGTTTCAGGAACGAGTTTGTTAGGAACTAGTCTTGTTAGTATGGGAGCTGCGAATGCTATAAGGGCAATGATAGAAAGTGAGATGAGGTCGGCTGACATGGCATGCCTTTCTTGGGGTGAATTGCATCGAACTTTAAATGATACCATTGTAGCGCAACGAGGTGTTTATATATCTGCTGTATCAAAGTTGATAAGTAGCCCAGTGCTCTTTCGAAGAGCAGCTTTTGCCAAGAAAAAACAAGCCCATCCGTTAAAGAATGGGCTTGAAGGGTTTTTTTGAAAAGCTTTGGCTACGCAAGCATTGAAAGAATGTTTTGCTTAGGCTGTACGCCGGCTGCCTGAGTTTTGATTTCACCATTTTCAAAAACAATAAGCGTCGGTACGCTCATTACGCCATAATGTTGCGCAAGTTCAGGACTTTGGTCAATGTCTACTTTGTATACGCCTGCGTTGCCTTCTGTTTCCTTAGCAACTTCGTCAATTGTTGGTGCAATCATTTTGCAAGGACCGCACCACGTTGCGAAAAAGTCCACTAATACGGGTCCTTGAACGTTAAGCACTTTTGATTCGAAATTACTAACTGTTAATACTTCACTCATGCTAAAACCTCCTTATTGATGATACCGTATTGCTAAACACCTACTATGCTATCAAGTCTGACGCTATCAATTATTGGCAATGTTAATAAATCACAGCGTAAACAGAAGGTAAGTATAGCCGCTTGTGTTGCCTGGTTGGGTATTGTTGCTTTTTGGATGGCAAAACTTGATAAAGGCAACATATCCATAAGTAGTACATCTTTTATTTCAACCGTTATAATATACCCATCAAAGAAAGGATTGATATGAGCACCCTTGAGCCTCTAGATTTTGTGTATCCACAGTCAGCGCTTCGCCATCCTTCATGGAGTGGGTATGCTACTACTCCCGCAAATCTCGTACTTGAAGGGGGTGCCATGAGAGGCCAGTTCACTGCAGGTGTGCTGGATTTTTTTATGGATAATAAGGTTTTCTGCGAGCACACCATTGGGGTATCTGCGGGTGCTTTGTGTGGATATATGTATGTGGCCGGAGATATAGGCAGAACCTGCTATCTAAACACGAAGTACTGCGATGATTGGCGCTATATCTCTATGCAAAGCTTTTTGCGTACAGGAAATGCTTATGGACGTGAGTTTGCCTTTGATGAAATACCCAACAAATTAGACCCTTTTAATTACGAAGCATTTAATCAGTCTCCCATGCGCCTTACGGTTGTATCAAGCGATTTGGTGACAGGAGAGGCGGACTACCACGAAGTCAAAGACGCGCTCGAGGATTTGCTGTATGTTGTTGCCTCTTCTTCCCTTCCTCTGCTTAGTCAAACGGTGAACGTAGATGGCAAGGAGTTGCTTGACGGCGGCGTATGTGACAGCGTGCCTATTCTCTATTCACTATTGACCGGCGCGAAAAAGCATATTGTTGTTCTTACTCAAGATGCAGAATACAAAAAAGGACCAGAGCGCTTGATGGCGTTGGTTCGTCAGCGTTATGGCAATTATCCACATTTTGTTGAGCGCTCTCAGCATCGCCCGTTCGAATACAATCGAACCTATCGCAATTTAGCGCGCATGCATGATAAGGGTGAGGTGTTTGTTATTCGGCCTGCGAAACCTGTTACTGTTGGCGCTATGGAAAAAGACGCTGCAAAATTGATGGATTTATATGAGCAAGGCTATATGCAGGCAGCTCTTCAATGGCCGGCTTTGAAGCAATATTTAGAAAGCTAGCCGCTTCGTCACGTGTGTTTGTTTGAGGTTAGGCAGTTTCTTCGGCATCGTCGCTGCCGTGTTCGGTGTTTACGAAATCGTCTTCAAGAGAGTCATCGTCAAGACCTTTATTTCTCAGGGCAGATCGGAGGCGGCGTCGTTCGTTGTCCTGATTTTGGAACTCTGCAACAAATCCTGCAGAGAAAATACCTGCGGGAATGGCAACAAAGGCAATAGATAGCACCATAGTGACCGACCCAACGAAACGCCCCAGTGGCGTTATGGGAACCAGGTCGCCAAAGCCTGTGCTGGTTATAGTGGTAATAGCCCAATACATGCCCGTAAGTACGCTGTCAAAGACCTCTGGTTGAACCGGGTTTTCTATTTCGTACATCAATACGCTTGCAGTTATAGTGAGCAGCGCCAAAACAGTAAACGCTGCAACAATCTCTGAGCGGCTCTTTTTAAAAACGCGAGAAAGCGATTGGATGCCTTTCATGTATCTTGTCAATTTAAACAGCCTAACCAGGCGGACAACATAGGTCATGTGAATGACAGAATTTAAGAAGGGCGAGAATAGGACAAAAATAATAGGCAAAAAAGTGAGCAAATCAATAATGCCCATGATGGAGGTTGCGTAGTGTAGGCGAGCTCGTCGCGGTGTCAGCTTGGGGTAGGTCATGTCGGCAACCCAAAGGCGCGCAATGTATTCTGCAGCAAATATAAAGCTAGACAATATACCAAACGCGTCAATCATTCCTTTTAAGCTGTTTGAAACGGTAGGTAGAGAATCAAATATTACGAGAATTGCATTGATGCTAATGAGCACAAATAGGCAAATGCCCGCCAGTAAAGCGAGCCCTCGCGCGTGGGGTAGGTCTTCCAAAGAGAGGAATACCTGTCGCTTGAAAGAAGAGTCATTTTGAGCTTGGGTGTCGGGCATGGTGTGCTCCTCGCACTTTTTACGGTATGGACAGGTGCTTCATTTTGTATCCTACTGTTCTTCCTATAATACCAGTTTGTTTAAGCAATGAAATCCTGAAACAAGTTGACGGATGCTCCAAGTAATAACAACGTCAATATTTTGATAAAAGTAACCGTGAGGTCTTTTCTTTGGCAAGGGAAGTGTATAGAGTACGCACTAAGATATTGCGATGAAGCGTCAAGGATGGTTGAACGGTTGAAAATTCTTACAAAAACTATGGTACGCGAGTACTTAAAATATATCATTCCCACGGTGCTAACTTTTGTGTTAACAGGTGTGTACAGTATTGTAGATGGCATTTTTGTTGGACATGCCGTAGGGGATGCGGGACTTGCCGGAGTAAATGTGGCGTTTCCTCTTGTCGCGGTTGTCTTGGCTACTGGTACGGGTATTGGCATGAGCGGGGGTGTTATATCTTCTATTGCTCACGGAGCTAAAGAGGAAGATGAGTCACAGCGCGCAATAGGGACAACCTTTGTCATGCTGTTTCTATCGTCGCTTCCCCTCATGGTGATTCTTAATGTGTTTGCCGCGCCGCTCTGCGAACTATTGGGAGGACGTGGAGAAACTCTCACGCAAGCAGCCACTTACCTGAGTGTAATTGCGTTGGGGGTTCCGTTTCAGGTGATAGTAACGGGGTGTATTCCTCTTATTCGAAATCGTGGAAAAGTCGCGTTTGCCATGTTTGTGCAAATTCTTGCAGGATTCATGAATGCATTTCTTGACTACGTATTCATAATAGTTTTGGGGACAGGAATTGCTGGTGCCGCCGCCGCAACAGTTGTTTCGCAAATTGTGGCCTTTGTTCTTATCGTGAGTTTTTTTCTGCGTAAAGACAATCGTATTGCAAAAAAATACCTGCGCTTGGACTTAACCATAGCTCGTCATATTGTACGTTTAGGTGCAGCGCCTTTCGGTTTGACTTTGGTTCCTGAAGTGACCGTTGTAGCCATCAACATGAATCTTGCTTGGTTCGGCAACGAAACCGACCTTGCTGCGTATGCTGCTATTGCGTACGCAGCTTTTGTATTGCAAATTCTCATCCAAGGTGTTGGCGATGGTTCTCAGCCGTTGGTATCGAGATACTGGGGCGCAAGCGACTATGACAAAGTCCGCCGAATTCGCAATACGAATTACCTTATCTCGGTGAGTTTGGGAGCTCTTGGTTTAATGGGTATGATTTTGTTGCGCAATCAGGTTCCGCTAGCTTTTGGTTTGTCTCAAGAAGCAACAGCTATTGTTTTGGTTGCGCTCCCCATTTTCTCTATTGCCTATGCGTTTTATGGTTTTACCCATGCTTCCATTTCTTATTTCTATGCCATTGATGACGCGCGAGCGTCAAATGGTATTGTGTATGGTGAAGCGGCCTTAGTGGCTCTCGTGGTAACGTTGCTGGCTGTTCTTTTTGGCGTCGATGGTGTTTGGTTCTCGGTTGTTGTGGTTCAAGTATTATTGAGTGCAGTAATCTTGTGGTTGCTGCGCGTTCGACATAAACAAAGGTGCAGTGGTCTTACGGTTTTTCCTCAAAAAAACAAGGACTGATATACTAAAAGAAACCAATTTGACAGGAGATATGATATGCAGGAAATACAGAACAATGGTAATCAGGATTCTGAAAACAAGACTGTTGAAGTGTTTGACGTGGCGGTTATTGGGGCTGGCCCTGCAGGTATGACAGCAGGCATGTATACGCAGCGTGCTGGGTATTCTGCGGGAGTGTTTGAGCGTATATCACCGGGTGGTCAGCTTGCATTGACTGAACATTTGGAAAATTATCCCGGTTTTCCGAGCGCTGTTAATGGCTTTGAGCTTGCCTTTTCAATGAAGCAACAAGCTGATTTGTTCGGCGTAACTAATATAAGCGAAGAGGTTGTTTCCGTTGATCTTCAGCAAAATCCTAAAATATTAAAGACAGCTTTTGGCCAATATGGTGCGAAGAGCGTGATTGTGGCTACGGGAGCTCGTCCTCGCAAGTTGGGGCTAGAGCTAGAGGAAGATCTTACGGGACGTGGTGTATCGTATTGTGCAACCTGCGATGGCAATTTTTTTAGGGATAAAGACGTCATGATTGTGGGTGGCGGCAACACGGCAGTGGGTGAAGCCATATATCTTTCTCGTATATGTAAAAAGGTTTACTTGGTTCATCGCCGCGACAAGTTACGTGCAACAGCAATCTATCATGAGCGTTTAAAAGAGATATCCAATATTGAGATTATTTGGAACGCAGTACCCGTTAAGCTCGTGGCTGAACAGGGTGCACTTGCGAGCGTGGTTTTAGATCTTACGGTAGAGGGCGTTCAGCGAGATGTTGCAGTCAGTGGACTGTTTGTCGCGGTCGGAACTCAGCCCAATACTGATTTTTTGCAAGGTGCGCTTGATTTAGACGAAGCGGGATATGTAATTGCTGACGAAAAGGGTGCTACAAAGCTTCCTGGTGTATTTGTGGCCGGGGACGTGCGTACTAAATTCTTGCGACAGGTGGTTACCGCAGTAGCAGACGGTGCGGTATGTGCCGAGCAGGCGGCTGAATACTTGGCAATCTAGTGAGAAGTGCTGTGTAATACTCCAGCTTCTGATATCATACATAAGTTGCACTAAAAACTACGATGTGAAGGATAACTTCATTATGCAAGATACTGATATGAGAGCAAAACTAGAAAAGATTATCGAAGCCTATGAAGATTTACAGGCAAAGATGGGCGATCCAGAAGTTTTGTCAAATCAAAAAGAATATAATCGCTTAGCAAAAGAGTATGCCAGCCAAGGCCCACTTGCTCATAGAGCTGCCGAATATGTACAGGCTGCAGATGACATGGCCGCAGCAAAAGAGATGCTCGGTGATCCTGACATGAAAGAGTTTGCTCAAGAGGAGATTGCTGAAATCGAAGCAAAGCTTCCAGAGCTTGAAGACGATATTAAGTTCATGCTTATTCCGGTAGACCCAGCAGACGATAAAGATATTATTGTTGAGATTCGCGCAGGTGCTGGCGGTGATGAAGCTGCTATCTTCGCGGGAGATCTTCATAAAATGTATGAGAGATTTGCTGCAGAGCAAGGATGGAAGACCGAGACGTTAGACATTTCTGCATCTGAAGCAGGAGGCTTTAAAGAAGTCCAATTTAAAGTAAAAGGTGACAAAGTCTATTCGGTTATGAAGTTTGAATCGGGGGTTCATCGCGTACAGCGGGTCCCTAAGACTGAAAGCCAGGGACGCATTCATACTTCTACAGCAACGGTTGCGGTGCTTCCAGAAGCAGACGAAGTTGAGATAGATATTAATCAAAATGATTTACGTATTGACGTATATCGTGCGGGCGGTCCGGGTGGACAATGTGTTAATACTACCGACTCTGCTGTTCGCATTACCCATATTCCTTCTGGGTTGGTTGTGCAGTCTCAGGATCAAAAATCACAGCTCCAAAATAAGATTGCTGCTATGAGTGTTTTGCGCGCGCGTTTGTACGAAAAAATGCTTGCGGAACAACAGGCTGCAGAAGGAGCGGAGCGTCGTAGTCAAATAGGCACGGGTGACCGTTCTGAAAAGATTCGTACCTATAACGGGCCTCAGGATCGTGTGACCGATCATCGTATTGGCTACAACGGAACATACAATGGAGTTTTAATGGGCGCAGGTGGAGCAAGTCTTAGCGAGCTCATTACGGCACTTCAGGCAGCTGACCGTGCAAAAAAACTTGAGGCAGCTGTATAGTATTATTGATTTAAGTGGTTGCGGACAATAAGATACGGGGCTAGTTTTGAGCACGCATGAAACTTGGACAATTAAAGCTGCTCTCGATTGGACGAGCGGCTATCTTGCGCACAAGGGAGATAAATCCCCGCGTCCTTCGGCAGAATGGCTTATTTCCGAGGCAACCAACTTAAGTCGAATAGAACTGTATACCAATTTTGATAGACCTCTTTCTATAGAAGAGCGCGATGTTTTAAGAGAATATGTTTCTCGCCGAGGCCAAGGTGAACCTCTTCAATATATAACAGGGGAAGTTGGATTCCGGCACATTGTGGTAAGAGTAAGACCGGGCGTTTTGATTCCTCGCCCCGAGACCGAAGTGCTGGTAAGTGAAGCTCTTGCTTTGCTGCCTGTAGCGCCGCGGCCGCGCGCGAGGGAAGAAGAGGAAAATGCGAGCTTTACTGTTCCTTCAGCAAGCGAGTTGCTTGGTGAAAAGCAGATGAGCAATCTCGATTTCTCCGAACTAAGTTCTATTGCAGTTCAGGAGCTGCAGGGTGCAATTGATGAGGCTTTTTCGCCAAGTCAAGAAACCTATCTCGTTGCTGATATCTGTACGGGGTCAGGGTGTATTGCTTGCTCTATTGCACACGAGCATCCCTGCACGCGTGTTATAGCAACAGATATTTCGCCCGAAGCCGTCTTGTTGGCGCGAGACAATGTTCATGTGTTGGGCTTAGAGGATCAAGTTGAGATAATTGAAGGCGATCTGGGTCAGCGCATTGATAATTCTCTGATAGGTGAGTTTGATTTGGTGGTATCTAATCCGCCTTATATTCCTACAGCCGTTTTAGAGGAGCTTGAACATGAAGTGGCGGGCTTTGAGCCCGAGCTTGCTTTGGATGGTGGGCAGGACGGGTTAGATATCGCGCGTCGTTTGTTTGTTTGGTGCAAAACTGCACTAAAGCCTGGGGGTGGCTTTGTGTTCGAGCTGCATGAAACCTGTTTAGATGCTGCTGCCGCGCTTGCTCGCGAAGCGGGATTTTTATCGGTGCGTATTGTGAACGATTTAGCAAATCGACCCCGTATTCTTATTGCTCGTAAGCCTTAAAAGAGCTGTCGAGGGTAAGTGATGGGCGGATAAGAGAAAGGCTTTTGTCTGTGTATTCACGTGAAAAATTACGTCATGCTTTAACTCTTTATGCGGTAACAGATACTGCTTTGATTGGCGATCGCCCTTTAGTTCAGTGCGTCGAAGAGGCAATTGAAGGAGGCATAACGCTTCTCCAATTGCGGGAAAAGGATCTTTCTCAAGCTGCTATGGTTCTCCGTGCACGAACTGTGATGCCGCTTTGTAAGGAGGCAGGAATTCCTTTTATCGTCAACGATGATGTGCGTGTTGCGCAAATTGTGGGTGCTGATGGCGTGCATCTGGGGCAAGATGATATGACGTGCGCAAAAGCACGAAAACGTATGGGTTCAGATGCTATTATTGGCGTGACTGCACATACGTTAGAGCAAGCTATCGCAGCGCAGGAAGAGGGTGCAGACTATGTAGGTGTAGGGGCAATTTTTCCTACATCAACCAAGAAAAACACCGTACCAGTGGGCATGGAGGGTTTAAAGAGCATTTGTAACGCGCTCGATATCCCCGTTGTCGCTATTGGAGGGCTCTCTCTTGACAATATTGAGTGTTTGAGAGATTCGGGATTTGAAGGAGTAGCTGTGGTTTCTGCTCTGTTTGCTGTGGAGGATATAAAAAAACAAGCGGTGGCCTTACGCGCATTGCTCAAAGATGTTTTGGGAAAATAACTACGTGAAGGGAGCCTGAGGCTATGAAGGTCGTGCTTAGTATTGCTGGTTCTGATTCAAGCGGCGGAGCAGGGATTCAAGCAGATATCAAGACTATTTCAGCCTGTGGCGTATATGCACAGACGGTCATTACTGCGCTAACTGCTCAAAATACGTTAGGAGTGACAGGGGTAGTCACTACGTCGCCAGAATTTGTAGAAAAGCAGCTAGATGCTGTCTTTCAGGATATTCGACCCGATGCCGTGAAAATAGGTATGGTTTCTTCGGCTGAAGTTATTGAAGCTATTGCCCTGAAGCTACGGGAGTATGAAGCGCAACAGATTGTTTTTGATCCTGTTATGGTTGCGACAAGTGGGTCGCGCTTGATTTCTGATGATGCGATTGCTGCGCTTAAGTCAGACTTACTTCCTTTAGCGGATGTGATTACTCCTAATATGCCTGAAGCAGCCGTTTTATGCGGTTTTGAGGTATGTAGTGAGGCAGATATGGAGCGTGCTGGTTATTGTATTGCGGAGATGAGTAAGGGAGCAGTTTTAATCAAGGGCGGGCATCGTTGTGATACCGCAGATGATTTGTTGCTACTGCCCTCTGGGGAAATGGTGTGGATTCGCTCTTCGCGTATTAAAACAGAAAACACTCATGGGACAGGATGCACCTTGTCTTCGGCGATTGCTTGCGGCTTGGCAAAAGGATGCACAGTGGAAGAAGCGGTCCGTCGCGCTAAGAGGTACGTGAGGGGTGCTTTGGGGGCAGGTTTGGATTTAGGGCAAGGAAGTGGCCCTTTGAACCATCTCTGGGAGCGGGATTCTTAAGATATCGCTGACGGGCGAATCTTACAAATATTTATGTGAGCAGAAAGCCTAATTGTGTAAAATAAATTCTGTTAAGAGCGTAACAGTGATATTGCTTTGAGTTTACAAATATAAGTTTTTAAAGATTAGAGCGACTTCAAAGAGTTTGATTTTTTAGCCACTCAGTTCATGTGACCGTTGAAGCATTAGTTCGTTTCTTGATTATCAACGAGCACCCCTGTAACTATATAGCGATTGTTCGAATAAATCCATTCATTAAAACAGGTACTTAGTTGAATAATAGTATCTCCGGAAGCGAGCTCGGTTTCTGCGCGTACATTTGCTAGTAAAGAATCGGGATTGGTTACATAGTTGAAATAGTCTTGCGTAATGGAAGGGTTTGAAAAATCGAAAGAGTTTAAGATATGTCGGTCATCGTACATATAGGCAGAAATAACTCGATATGTAAGAATGCGCCCTGGAGTGTAAATATAAATAAATTCATTTTCTTTAAAGAAATCAGGATTTTCAAAGTAATGTAAAGTTGAAAACATAGTTCCATCGATGAGATTGTGTCCGTAGAGCACCGTTACGGGATCAGTAAAGTCGAGAGTATTGGCCATCTGTGTATAGATTGCACCTTCGGTGGCTTTTTCCCCTTTCACATTGTGGCTCAGATAATAATTGTCAAGAATGGCATGCTGCAAAATGGGATAATTTATGTTGGTGTTAGGAATGTAGATCCAGGCATAGATATCCGAGTTTTCAGTCCTTTCCACTTCAAAGTTAACAGGGTTGTCAAGTAAAGAAGTTTCTGAAGGAGGTTCTAGGCTGGTTTCTTCTTGAGGGGATTTGGAAAATGAAGCGCTCTTCATGTTGTCAGAAGACTGACTAGCCTGGTAGTTCACCCATACCATATAGCTAAGTCCGCCTAGAGTGCAACATAAAAGCAGGGTCAGTATTGTGCTGAGGAGTATAACACTGCGCGTTTTTTTGCAGTCTTCAGTAGTCGTGAGTTTTGTGTTCTTGCACGGGGGGTGTTCACGATTTTTCGGGGGAACTTGTGTATCTATGGACATGGAATACAGGCTTACTTTCGTTTGTCTTGCAGGTATGCAGCGGATGCTAGAAATGTGCTATAAGAGATAGAGCCTGTCAAGTGGCAGACTCTATGAATTTTATTAAAAAATCTTGCAAGATTGAAATCGAAAGAGGTGGTTTATGTAGCCATTCTCTTGCGAATCCCAACAAATACTATGCCAGCAGCAAAAGCAGAAACTGCAGTTCCCCCGGCTACGGCAGTCATATCAATGCCAGTTTTAGGTGAAATTGAGCTCTCGTCACCTTTGACCCCAATCGCAGTAGTGGGATCAGCGACAACGGTGAATATGGCTGAAGTTAGTTTGTCAATATTGATAATAACAGCGCCGTTGCTATCAACGATGGCGCTAATGGCTTCAGTGGTTCCATCTTCATGCTGTACATAAACGGTCGTTGTTGCTCCAACATATGAGCTACCAATATTAAAAGTCAAGGTAACATCAGTGGCATCGCCAGCAACTTCAAAGCTAGCTACAACAATTTGATTATTATCGACTACTGTATTGCTTGCCCATGTGGCACTTGCAGTTATGGATCTGATATTACCCCATGCAGCATTGGCTCTAACAGATATTCCGGCGCTATCGGTAGCAGCGTTTCCGCTGGGACTTGGAGCTGCCCATGCCATTAAAGGGAATGCAATTGCAAGCGTAAAGACAAGAGTAATTGCCATCAATTTTTTTTTCATGCGAACCTCACATTTCTTATTGCAGCGTATAGTGTTTTTTTTCTATAAATTCTACATTAGTTGATTCTACGTATAGTGTCAAGAATTCAAAGATGAGAGCTTACAAAGGGTAGCTGCTGTTGTAAGAGTGTTTAGCTTGGAAAATAATCTAAAAAGCTAGATGGTGTGTGTGGTTTCATACACGCAGGCTCCCCCAACGAAGGTAGCAACAATGTTGGTTCCTTGAATTTCCTCATTTTTGCAGGTCAGAAGATTTTGATCAAGGACAACAAAGTCTGCCAACATGCCCACTTCAAGCGTTCCTAGTTCATGACTTCTTCCGGCACAAGAAGCACTTCCTTGTGTATAGGCGAACAAAGCTTCTGCCATGCTAATGCGTTGCTCGGGGAGCCATCCTTCTGAGGGCTCGTGCGTGGTTGGGTCTTGTCTGGTGACTGAGCTATAAAGTACGTTTAGTGGATTAATGCTTACGACAGGCGCATCTGTCCCAAAAGCAAGAGTATTGCCGTAGTCAATCAAAGAGCGGAAGGGCCACATGAGTGGAATTCGTTCAGCACCAAGATCTGATTCGGGACCTCCAGGATCAAGTGTCATATGCGGTGGCTGTACTGCGCAGATGACTCCAAGCTTACTTAAGCGTTCAAGATCTTCTGGCAGCAAATTTTCGAGATGCTCTAGGCAGTGATGCTTGCCTTGGGGAAGCTTCCCAAATTCTTTTTGAACATCCTCAAAAATGTTGAGTGCTTCATGAATTGCGGCGTCGCCAATAGTATGGATCCGAACCGGGTAGCCTTTCGAGGATGCATTCATGATGTAGGAACGCATGGTTGCAGGGTTGACTGTAGGGCTTCCGCAATCTCCTTCGTAGTGGGCATTACTGTAGGGCTCACTTACCCATGCAGTATGTTGACTTGACACGCCATCAAAAAATTGCTTGAATCCGCATGCTTGCAAGAGTGGGTCTGTATAGCAATCGAGCATTTTTTCAAAACGTTGCGTATCGTCTAATAGGGTGGGAAAAAGATGAATGCGTGCAGTTAGTTCATTGTTCGCAAGTAGTTTTGCATGGATGTCATCACGAATGAAGTCAAGTCCCGGGCTCGCCATAAGTGACATGTCGCATACGCTTGTAATTCCTGAGCTTGCAAGCTGTATTAAGAACCCCTTGTACGCTTCGTAAATCTCAGCGTCACTAAAAGAATTCATAATGCGTGGCATGAGTTCCATTGCTGCTGCTTCGCGAATAATCCCTGTTAGCTCACCTGTATGATCCCTGTCGTAAGATCCTCCGTCAGGAGCAATGCTGTTGCAGTCAAGATTTAACTCTTGTAGGGCTGCTGAATTGAGCCAAAGCGTGTGAGCGTCACCCGAATATAAAGCAACGGGACGGGTGGGAAAGGTCGCATCAAGAGAATGCTTAGAGGGTAGTTGTGGAGGGTTCCATCGATATTCTCGCCAGCCTTGGGCAAGAAGCCAACCATGAGGTCGTTGCTTGGAAAACTCAACCAGCTTTTCAACGCAATCGGCTTCGCTACTTCCTAAAAAAGTTGTTGCAAAGGGAGATGAATAGAGAGCAGAATGAAAAAAATGAAGGTGAGAGTCGTGAAAGCCTGGCAAAACGAATGCATCCCCAAAATCGCGCGTTAAGGGCGCTCGTGCTCCTGTATGATTTTGTAGAACAAAGGTGTTTACTTCCTCTCTTGAACCTATTGCAACAATGGTATCTTGTGCGATAGCAAGGCTTGCAGGACGTGTGAGGTGGTCTGTCCCGCTGAATACTTGGTTGCAGTGCAGTACAAGATTGATATCCACAACAAACCTTCTTTCCCCGACGATAGAGTAGTTCTTTAGCGATTTTCTTCTAGTTCGTTTGGGTATAGTACACGTCAAGAATGGTTTCGTATATGGCGTCTTGATCTAAATAGTATTCTGCGTAAACAGGACCTTGAACCATTTCTCCGGTAAGCGAGATCATTTCAAAACTGCTTATGCCGTTTGAAAGTAGTGAGGAGGCAAGGTAAGTGTATTCAGTGATGCCGAGGTTCGTCACCGTGTAGTCGCTTGCTGTTTGATAGAGGTCAAGGAGTGTGCCAATATTTCCTTGTGCCAAAGCAAAAGTTTGAGTTGCAAATGTGCTAGCGAATTGAACTTGACGAGCTTGACGATCGAGAGATGAGTTGAGTACAGAAGTGTCACGCCATTGAACATATTTGAGGGCGTTGTTTCCGAATAAAACGGTGTCTTGTCCTTCAACTATATTGGTATTGGGGATGGTTTGTAGGGGAGTGAGCGCAACTCCGCCTATGGCATCGCTCATAACCCCAACGCCGCTCATGTTCATGGCGATATAATATGAGATGGGGATGTTGTAAAGAACGCGTGAGGCGGCTTGAGTCGTGTATTCACAGCTTGTTGCACCGCCGTCACCATAGCTATAGGCAAGACAAATCTGCATTTCGTCAACTCCGAAATAGTCCTCGCCTAAAAAAGTGCCAACTTCAACTATGCTATCACGCGGAATAGCGATAACGGCAGCTTCTCCTGTTTCGGTATCAAGAGCAAAAACCGCTATAGCATCTGCTTGTCCAGGATTCTCCCCTTCTTGGGCTTGACTTGTTCGGTCAAAGCCGATAACGCAAATACTTATCATATTTTCGTTGAGGGTGTAGGTGTTTCCATTGTGGGTAAGCGTTTTGCCCTCGGAATAGGCAACCGCTTCCATTTCTTCTTGCATTGCAGAATGAAAAGCTTGTTCACCAGCCTTAATGGAGGTATATATCGCCAGTGCTGTGCCAGTCCCAATAGCAACAAAAATGCTTAGAGCAATAAGAAAAATTCGTAGTCGTTTGCTGAGTTTTTTTCTCCTGCGTTTACTCTTGCGGATAACGGTCTTTTGCACTTCGCTTGAGCTGTTTTGCAAGGAGACCTGTTGAGATTGCCTGTCTGTATCGACTTGCTGTGAGTGCAATGGTTCAGACGTGTTAGATTGTTGGCTGTTCACTAACTAAAACTCCCGTAAGAATGTAGCGATTGTTAGAGTACGCGGAATCGTTGAAGCAGGTACTCAATTGAACAATTTTATCATCAATGTCAAGCTCTATGCCAGTACGAGTATTTTTTAAGAGTGAATCAGGGTTGGTAACATAGTCAAAGTACTCTTGTAAAACTACCGGGTCAGAAAAGTCAAAAGAATTTAGTATATGACGGTCGTCATACATGTATGCTGAGGCAATTTTATACGTGAGAATGCTGTCAGGAGTATAAATATATAAGTATTCGTTCGCGTTGAAAAAATCAGTGTTTTCAAAATAGTGCAGTGTTGTAAACCTCGTGTCACCGGGAAGGGTGTGCCCGTAGATCAGCGTAACTGGATCACTGAAGCAGGTTGAATTAGAGGCTTGAGTATAGATGGCACCTTCTTCGGAGGTATTGCCTTGACTATCGTGTTCAAGGTAGAGATTATCCGAATTGGGATGCTGTAGTATAGGGTAGTTGATTTGGGTGTTTGGGATATAAATCCAAGCGTATACATCGGGGTTCTCATTTTGAACTGCAGCAAAATCTATCGGATTGCTTAGGGTTTCTGATCCCTCTTCTATTACTGGGCGTGAAGTTATGTGTGTTGTCTCAGATGTAGAGGTATCGGCGATAGCGGATTCTGACGCAATGGCCTTATAGGCTTTCCAAGCAATATGCGTAGCGCCCACAAGAGTAAGAGAAAGAAAAAAACCAAACATAACTTTCAAACCTATCATGTTACGCTTGTGACTCAATTTCTGTGTGGCGCATTTATCGATATCATTTTGCAGTGAATCGCTTGTATATTCAATTTTGCTGTGCTTGTCCTGTTTCATAAGAGACAAACCCACTTTCAATTAAAATAGCTGGTCTTTTGTAGAGATTGCTTGGGGGAGCTTGATAAGCGATAGCGCGTGAAAGATCCAACCCAGTCACAGCAAATAATCTCACGCGGTGTTTATCCAAAGCCTAACTCAAGCGATTTGCTCCTATAAGTCGATATAAATCGAAAGCATCCTGTTGTGGTAAAGTCAGGTAGTGGATATCTCCGAAAACTCGTCTTATAGCGGTTGAATAGTTGATAACAAGCTGGTCGGGCTTGTAATAAGTAGTGCTTTAGAGCAGCTGGCTTGACGCTAATTAAGTAACTCTATTTTGATTAGCGTCGCTCGTCCATCCTTGTGATTTATGAGGCTAAGCTGCGAGCATACAGGCGAAGAACGACGAACGTTGTGCCAGCTGCAACGGCAGCAGCTGCGGTGCCGCCAGCATAAACAGCTAAATCCGATGAATCGCTTGCCGCTGTCATTGCTTCAACGCCCGTTACTGGCGAGGTGGTTTCTGTGGATGTTGTGCCTCCTTCGGGAGTCGTTCCTTGTGGGCTAGGAGCTGCCCAAGCCGTCATGGGTAGACAGACTGTTATCATGCATGCGAATACAGCTGCAAAAAGTTTCTTTTTCATGTAGGATTTACCTTCCTGTCCGATGTTACGTCAAGTTCTCGTCTTTATGCGGTTGTTTTGTAAGGTCCAGCGGTTTTACGAATGACGGATTATACTCGAAAAACAAACCTGCATTCTTTCAACACAAGAACGTCACAAAAAGTATAGTACCTGTTCACAAGGGTATTTTGTTAGATAATCAAAGTATTTATCGGTGTTTTGTTGCCTTTTTGTTACTAAAAGGACAGCATTTACTAGAAAATATATCCAATGGGATACAATTGTACCTATTTTTAACCATATTCTATAAGTTACAGTCTCGCTAGAGATAGTAGTAATCGCTTGATTATTTCTAAAAGAGATAGTGCTGCCAAATTTCTCATGTAGTTTTCTCGAGGTAAAAGTCATGGCATATTCTTTGAAAAGGGATTACAATTTCCACGGCTTTAAGAAAACATAGTGAACGTATATCCAAGATATGAGTTTCCCGTAGTTTAAATTCGACAAGGAGAAATGTATGTCAGATTACTTATGCTCGTATGACTCACCTTTAGGCAGTGTCACCATCGCAAGCGACGGTGAGGCAATTGTTGGATTGTGGTTTGAGGGGCAAAAGCACTTCGCAGCTTCTTTGCGCGAGGCAAGCATGAGCGATGATATTTCAGTGCTCAAAGCAGCTCAAACTTGGTTGGATTGCTATTTTGAAGGGAATAAACCAATCACTGATATGCCTCTTAAGCCAAGAGGGTCTGCATTTCAGCAGCTTGTATGGAATCAGCTGCTGAAAATTCCGTATGGGCATATGGTGACATATGGCGAAATTGCTCGTCGCATTGAGCTGGAAGATGGTCATCACACGTCACCCCGAGCGGTGGGTAGTGCGGTAGGGCGTAATCCCATCTCGGTTATTATCCCTTGTCACCGCGTGGTGGGGGCTAGCGGCGCGCTCACTGGTTTTGCAGGTGGCTTGGATAAAAAAATGGTTTTACTACGAACAGAAGATATAGAAATCGATGAAGAAGCACAGCGGGTGAGAATTGCCTTACGGTAGCAGCGACTAGGCTTCTCCTACTTGTTTTGTACTCTTTGTTTCTGTGAGGCAAGCAGCTGTCGGCGAATGGTACACTTGCGTTCATCAGGTTATTGTTGCAGCATTGAGCGCAGCATTTTCGAAAGGCAAATTACATGGCTGATTACATAGAAGGAAAGCGCCCCGTTGTTGAAGCATTGCGTACGGGTGTGCCTATTAAGAGCATCTTGATGGCAGATAATATTCAGCGCGATGGTCTCGTTAATGATATTTTGCGAAAAGCAAAGCGAATAGACGCGCTCGTTGAATCAGTACCGCGCCACATTCTTGACGCCAAGTCTGATCGTGGCAGTCACCAAGGAGTCATGGCAAAGACGAAGCCATTCCCTTATGTAGGTATTGGTGAGGTTATAGATGCTTCTGCCCAGTACGCAGCTGAGCACAATGGACGTGCTTTAGTTGTTATTCTGGATCACATTACTGATGCGGGTAATCTTGGTGCAGTTTCGCGCAGTGCGGAAGCTGTAGGAGCAAGTGGTCTCGTGATTCCTAACAAGCGCAGCGCACGCGTGGAAGCCTCGACGTACAAGAGTTCTGCAGGAGCTATCGCTCATGTTCCTGTTGCCCAGGTTTCAAATCTAGTCCAAGTGATTTACCGCCTAAAAGACGAAGGCTTTTGGGTAGTTGCTGCAACTGAGCATGCGCAGGATTTGGTGTGGAACACTAACTTTAAGGGTAAAGTTGCGCTTGTGATGGGTAATGAGCATGACGGTGTTTCTCGCCTGGTCTTAGAAAACTGCGACTTGTATGCCAAGCTGCCGCTTGAAGGAGAGGTTGCTTCGTTGAATGTAGCGCAGGCTGCGACGGCGTGTATGTATGAATGGCTAAGACAGAATTCTGTTGTTGCATAGGCATAGTGGGGTTATGTATGGCTAAGCAGAGAAAAAAACTTTTGATAGTTGATGGTTATAATGTGCTGAGATCCGGAAGTCGGTATCGTTTGTCGAGTTCTCCCGATTATACAGACGATGCCTTCAATACCGCAAGAGAGAAGCTCATCAACGATGTTGTCAATTATGCCGGAGCTCTATGGAGTGCAATTGTCGTTTTTGATGGAGCTCGTAATGAGTTTTCTACCGGTAATGTGCAAACGGTAGGTGGTGTGCGTATTATGTTTAGTCCTGCGGGACAGTCGGCAGATAAAGTAATCGAAAAGCTTGCGCATGACGCGCGAGCGCGCAAGGTGGAAACGCTGGTGGTTACGAGTGACGCAACAGTCCAAGATACCGTGTTTGGTTTCGGCGTAGATAGAATGAGCGCTGATGGCTTCAGTCATGAAATGAATCTCCATTATTCAGAAGAGCGCTTAAGCGAGAATCCTCGCGTTGCACGTAAAAACACCGTTGCCGAGCGCATTGATCCAGTGGTTCTTGCTAAGCTTAAAATTCTCAGGGATAAGCGCTAGGCGTTAGAGAGGTGGAGACTTGAGTCAATCTGCTGATAAAGAAGATTTTTGAAATAGTGTTTGTTGTAGGTTTAAAAGCTTGCGTACTGCAGTTATATACGAGAGAGCAGGAATTGCCTGTACGAGACTTGCTCTTAGCGTAATCAGATTGTCATGATGTTGCGTTGGGGGTTCTTTTGTCGGTAGCTCTTGTTTGTGGCTAGTTGCCTTAGCCTCATCAACAATTCATTAATAAAAAAGCGACAACCCCTTGGCTGTCGCTTTTTGCTTTCATCAGGCTCTGTAGAGAAGCTATAGGATAGAGATTTGCATTTCTCAAGCTATAACGAGACCGTCTAGTATGTCTTTCTGCGCTTGCTTAAAGCTAAGGCACCTGCACCTGCTGCAAGAGCAGTTCCTAGCAG
>CAYJGC010000004.1:39402-62168 GCA_964369725.1 uncultured Eggerthella sp. | reverse complement strand
TCAGACCGAAGTCTGACCTTGAGAGTTAGTGGTGGTCGATGTAGGATTTGAACCTACGACCTTGTGCTTGTAAGGCACCTGCGCTCCCGCTGCGCCAATCGACCTTTAGTGCTCCGCTTTTCAGCAGAGCTACATTGTCCCACAACATTTTAGTCTATGCAAGAGATATTTTTATTTTTTATTTCGAATTAAGAATTAGTGTGGATGGCTTTTTGCGACGTTCGCTGTTAAAGTGCACAGGGACTGGATAATCGAGAATAGGTGAACTATAGAGCTGAAAGTGAGTGCATTGTGAAAAGAGTAATAGTGTATCTAGCAGTGAGCCTGGATGGTTATATTGCCAACAAAGATGGCGGTGTTTCGTGGCTTGGGGGAGATGGTAGTGATCCAGAGAATTTCGGAAGTTACCCTGATTTTATTGAAACAGTCGATACGGTTGTTTTGGGATATAGCACCTACCATCAAATTGTTACAGACCTTTCTCCTGACAAATGGCCTTATGAAGACAAAAAAAGCTATGTGCTTACCCATAGAGACGTTGATGATATTGAGGGCATATCATTCGTCTCTCAAGACTTGGTATCGTTTATTGAGAGTCTTAAGCGTGAAGATGGAAAAGATATTTGGATTTGCGGTGGAGCAAGCATCATTAGGCAGCTTCATGAGCAGTCGCTTGTAGATGAGTACATTTTATCGGTAGTACCGGTGATATTAGGAAAGGGTATTGCTCTTTTTGATGAAACTGAGAAAGAAGTTAAGTTGAGACTAAAATCTACCAAGGTATACAACGGCATGGTGGATTTAAGTTATGAAAAGCGCTAAATCGAATATTCCTTTATAGGAGGAATGTTTAGAAAAAGTTCTTCGTTGTAATACGACAACTTGTTCTAGCGTTATTGCCTAGAAGAGGCAAACCCCTGGCTTTCCTGATTTATATAATTCAATAAAGACTGCGTAAAGTAGATTATAAAGCAGTGATAGATGGTACCCGCTTTGCAGATGGCTCAAGGGCTTTTTTGTAGAGCGGGTATTTTGTTGCTGAAAGGACCTGGATGCATGACCGATAAGATCAAAGTTGATAGCAGGGCATCATGTGAATCATATTTTTTGCCCGAAGGATAGGGCATATGAATACAGCATAAAAAAGAATCATGTTTTATAAGGTTAGTTTTACGGAAATGTTTGTTTTTCTGAACCGAATGAGAACAGGTGAAGGGTATTCGCGAACAGAGTTTTTAAAAGGGACACGCTTGGCTAGATGCTTGTTGAAAAGCTACTAGTATTGCAGTAAAGCGATGAAAAAAACTTGCGATAACAAAATGATAGTTGTGCTGGATTCATATAAGAAAAATCAGACTTTTTAAAGAAGGTTGCGTCAACTAGGCGCTAGGTTCGATGGTCATACTGAATCTCAAGCTAGAAGGAAGGAAAGCTATGAGGCGAGGTAAGACAACAATTGTCGGTATTGTTTGCGGCTTAGTGTGCGCGGGTTCAGTTTTTTTGTATGTACAAAGTGTCAATAGTGAGGCAGAAGCGGTTCGTGCAGAAGCTCTTGCTCGTTATGGAGGAGAGCAGCTTGAAGTATGTGTTGCTACGCAAGACATTGTTGCTGGTGAGGTGGTTTCATCTCAGGCTGTTGAAAAACAAATGTGGGTAGCGGATCTCTTGCCTACCGAAGCAATTCTCGACACTAAATTGGTAGTAGGAAAAACCGCCTCCTCAAGCATATTCTCTGGAGAAGTTATTACGCAACATCGCTTTCAAGAGGGATTATCAAGTCTTGAGGTTCCAGAGGGTATGCATGCAGTGAGTGTTTCTGCAAAAGAAGTGCAGGCGGTTGGCGGTGCAATTTCTGCAGGTTCATATGTTGACATATATGCAACAGGGTCTTCTCAAACAGGACTTCTTGCTCAAAACATCTTGGTTCTTGAGACAAGTACGAGTGCGTCGAATGACTCTTCCGGAGACGACATTTCTTGGATAACTATAGCGGTGGACTCTTCATTAGTTCAAGAAATTGTTGCGGCAACTCAAACAACAGAGCTGTATTTCGCTTTGCCAGATGCAGGCTTATCTCAGAACCTAAATAATACTGAAATTAGTAACGAGGAGGAGGAAAACTAATGTCAACGGCAAGAGTGGCGCTTTGTGCAGACAGGGCATGTTTACAGCATCCAGAAATTATGGGTTTGGATGCAGAAAATCTTTTTGCTCAATCATGGCTCCAGATATTTACTTCTGCAGAGGAAGCACGAGATTGCTTAAAAAGCAACTATGCAATTAATGAAGTATGGGTTTTTTCAAATGAAAAAATTGCACCAGTAAACCTTGCTGCCACGCTTAAGCGCGACAGGAGTGATCGTTTTGTTTGCATGATTTCACCTCAAGAGACAGGTTCGCTTAAGAGTCGGGTAAGTGCGGCAGGAATAGATGCAACGTTGAGTCAGCAAGCGTTCGTTGCTCGATATTTACTGTATAAGCAGCAAGGCGATGCAAGCTTGGTAAACCCGGCAGTCGCTCGTGTTTCTCAGCAGGATTTTATCAACACAGGTCAGCGACAGGGCGCTTCGTTTGCTGATGTGGGCAAATCAGCATCTTTAGCGCGGTCTCTCTATACGGAGGTGGACGATAGCCAAAAGAAATCGGCATTTATTTTGCCTGTAGTAAGCGGTAGTGGAGGAGCCGGTAAAAGCACCATCTCAGTTCTTTTGGCTCTTGCTTCGCAAAAATTTGGACTCAATACGTTGCTACTAGATTTTGACTTGCAATTTGGAGACTCGGAGCATCTGTTAGGAATAAAACAACCTCTGCGTATTGATGAGGTGATAGCTGCGCCGGCGCGTATGACACAACTGAAGTCTTCGGAAGGAGTTCCTGCTGTATTGGCTGCTCCGAGCCGATTGGAGGACGCTGAAGCTGTTATGCAAGAGGCGGATAGAATGATCGAGCAGTTAAAGGGAAATTTTGATGTGATAGTTTGCAATACGGGTGCTGCTTGGGCAGAGCAGCATGCGGTGCTTCTGGAGAATTCATCCAAGGCTTTATTTTTAATTGACCAAAGACCATCGTCTTTACGTGCCTGCAAGCATGCACTTGAACTATGCGCACGGTGTGGGATAGCTTCGACCCCTTTTATGTTCGGACTTAATCGCTGCGGAAAAAAAGCGCGACTTACCTCCATTGATGCTTCGTATGCGCTGCAGGGTGCTCATGTGGTGGAACTTATGGAGGGTGGTTTGGAGGTAGAAGAATCGCTTGACGAAGGTTTGGCACGTGATCTTATGGAATCGGGAAACGAATTATGTGAAAGTGTCGAAAAGATTCTACTTGATATTTTGCCAAATGCTCATGAACTTGTCTTGGAGGAAAAAGACAAGGAGAAACTTTTTGCATTGCCACTTTTTGGGAGCAATAAGCAAAAACGCAGAAAGAGGTGATGGTTGTGACTTTACGACAACGCGCGCTAGCAGTTGATGCTTCCACAGAGACTGCAGAGTTAGAGGAGAAAGGATTAGGACTTTTAAGAGAGCAGGTTCAAAAAGCAGTATCGGTAGATGACCTTGCTTCTATGATGAAAGAGAATCTTGGACGTGCGCGTAATGAGGTAAAAAGTATCTGTCGCCAAGAGTTCGAGAACCAGATTTGGGAAGAAGTTCCTCAAGAACGCAGAGAGAGTCTTGTTGTTCAGCTGATTGATGAGATGTTTGGTTTTGGTCCTCTGGAAGAACTTTTAAGCGATGAAAGCATTACTGAGGTTATGGTCAATGGACCTCATAAGATTTTTTATGAACAAAATGGGAAGCTGTATAAGAGCTCTCATCAATTCAGTGATGTAAGACAGCTGAGAGCTCTCATAGACAGGATTCTAGGTCCTTTGGGGAGACGCGTCGATGAGTCTTCGCCATTGGTTAATGCGCGTTTGCCCCTTGGACATCGTGTGCATGTAGTTTTGCCACCCCTTGCTCTTTCTGGCCCAATTCTTACGGTGAGAAAATTTGCAAGTCAAACTATCACCCTTGAAGAAATGTCAGAAAGCGGATCTTTTGATAAAAGGGTACTAATCTTTCTTACTTGGGCAGTGTTGTTGCGTAAAAACATTGCTGTTTCGGGAGGTACTGGGAGTGGAAAGACTACGTTGCTTAATGCCTTGTCGTGCGTGATTCCTGGCGATGAACGCATTATAACTATTGAAGATTCTGCAGAATTGCGATTTCTAAAACACCCCCATGTGGTGAGTTTGGAAGCTCGTCCCCAAAGTGCAGAAGGTAGTGGCGAAGTGTCAATACAGGAATTAGTAATTAACGCACTACGCATGAGACCCGACCGTATTGTGGTGGGTGAATGTCGTGGCGCAGAAGCTATTGATATGTTGCAAGCTATGAATACTGGACATGACGGTTCGTTGACTACCTTGCATGCAAACTCTCCGCGAGATGTTGTTTCTCGTCTGACTACTATGGTTCGTTATGGTGCAGATTTACCCGTTGATGTTGTTGAAGCGAATGTCTCGAGCGCCCTTGATGTCGTTGTTCAAACAGCTCGATCGCTTGAAGGAAAAAGATACGTGAGTGAGATTGCGGAGATTATTTTTGATGAAAAACGTCGCGTAGCTCAGACAAAAACACTTTATCGCCGCAGAATTAATAAGACTAAAGGGGTTTGGGAAGTGTTGCCCTACTGGTTAGATGAGCTTGCGGAGAAGGGTGTTGCAAGGGAAGAGGAGGTGGAAGAATGGGTCTCTCATATCTTTTTGGAGGCGTAGGGCTTGTGTCAGCATTTGCATGTGGATTGACTTTAACCAATAGCTTTTTAAGAAAAGCTCAAAGTCTTACTAAGATTGATGCCAGGAGTAATGCTCAGTATTCAGGCTGGCTTGCCTGGTATTTACGTAATGGAGTATCCTTCTTTTCTTTTTTTGCACACCTGCTGCTACGACAAAAATCAATCCGAACAGCTACCGAAGAGGCTGTTCGGATTAGTGTACTGCGTGGTTATGTAACTTCAGTAGAGCCCCTGCTCTCGGTGTTTCTCTGTGCGTTAACGGTATTTGCCTGTTTTGCAGGATTGCTAGCTGGTTCTTTGTTAGCAGTAGTTGCTGTTATGGCAGGGCTTTGTGCCATTGTAATGGTGTGGTTAAAAACCAGTCAAGACAAAAGACGCGATGCACTACAAGAAGCGGTTCCTGATGCTTTGCAATCAATGGGTGTATGTTTTCATACCGGGCTATCTCTTATGCAAACCTTTCAGCAAATAGCGCAAGAGACACGTGGTCCTTTGCAGACGCTTTTTAAACAGTGCGCTAGAAGAATGGAAATAGGAGGAACCGTACAAGAGGCTCTTCAATCCCTTAAAGAAGGAACATCGGTTTCAGAGTTGCGTTTTGTGGCAGTGGCTCTTGATGTGCAACATCAGAGTGGGGGCAGCATGAAGCAAGTGCTCGATGCTGCACGCGATACGGTAGAAAGCGAGGTTTCTCTCAAAAGATCCCTGCGTGTCCAGACAGCTCAGGCAAAGCTTTCAGCTCGGGTAGTAAGCATAATGCCATTTTTATTGATCGCACTGTTTTCTTTGATTAGTGAGGGATTTCTTGATCCATTTTTTAGCAGTGTTGCAGGAATAGGATTGCTTTGCTTGGCATTAGGGATGCAGTTGATAGGTATTTTGATGGTTAGGCGCATGCTCGCGGTAGAAATGAGTTGAGGAGTGAAATGCTAGTCGATTTTGTATGGATGGGTATAGCAATTTTTGCGGCAGGTATGGCGGGGTGGTGTTTTACGCGACTTTGGTTTTATCGAAAAGAGACTTTTCAAAAGAAGCAAAAAATGCGTACTTCCTTTACGGAAGAGAATCGTAAATACGTTATGTCCGAAAAGGGTTGGACGGTTCGTTTTGTAAAAGAGGTAACCCATAAACTTTCTTTAAGAGCTACAACATCATTTTCTCGACACCTTCCTCACGCAAAAGCAAGGCGTTGGTTTGACGTACATCTTAAGAAATCGGGATTGAGTGAGGAGGTTTCATTCGAAGGATTTTTTGAAGCATCTTTCAGACTAAGTATTGCAGGCTTGTTGATGGGGTTGCTTCTGGGAATGACATTGTCAGCTCAGCTAGGCATAGTTGGAGGAATTGTAGGGTTGATTGTAGGTGCAGCTAGATTGCCGCGTGAGATTGTCAATTTAGAGAAAAAAAGAGAAGAGTTGTTAGAACATCATTTGTCCGAAATGCTTGAAGTTATTTCTTTGGGATTGCGTAGCGGTCTTTCTTTTGATCAGAGTTTTCGTTTGTATGGAACACATTTCGATGTGCCTTTTGCTCAAGAGTGCGCAAGTGCTCAACGTGCATGGACTTTTGGACTTGTAGCGCGTGAAGATGCTTTGCGCAATTTGGCAGCAACGTATAACTCAGCACTTTTCTCTCGCGTTGTTGAAAGTGTAGTTCGCTCTCTTCGCTTCGGTTCGTCCTTGGCTGAAAGTCTTGAAGCGTGTGCTGTTGAGGCTCGGGCGCAACGGCGGGCAAATGTTGAAGAAAGGGTGGCTAAAGCCCCCATCAAAATGATGGTACCAACAGGTGTATTAATCTTGCCGGCTATGTTGTTGTTGGTTTTGGGTCCAGTGTTGTTGGAGTTAATGGAAGGGATTTAGAGATCCCGACAAGGAGGTTTGTATGAAAAGGTATCAGTGTCTACTTGCAAAAGCAACGTGTTTTATGGGTCGCATAAAGCATCGAGAAGATGGTCAAGGAACGACCGAATATGCAATTTTGGTCGGTGTTCTTGTGGTGATAGCAATAATTGCCATCACGCTTTTTCGACCGCGGCTTGAAGAATTGTGGACTGCTATTGCTGAAGGTATCAATGGTTTGTAGGCAGACGGAAGCCTCTTTTATAAGCGATGAGTCTGGGCAGGCAACCGTGGAATTTGTGGCTTTGTTGATGGCGGGTTTAATCATGGTTGTGGCGTTGGGTCAACTATGGGAGGTGCTAGCAGAGGGCCTTTTTGTGGAGCATGCTCTCTCTTCAGCCTCTCATCACGTACTTCTGATATCGCCAGGGAATATAGCGGATGTTTTCTTGTATTAATGCGCAGCAGGTTTGCTTGTGTGAAATGTAAGGTGGGTCAATGATGCGGGAAGTGACGAATGAAGGCGGGCAAGCGACGATCGAGGCGGCATTTCTTATACCAATACTATTTTTAGGTATGTTGCTTCTTTTGCAGCCTGGAATCATTTTGTACGACCGACTTGTAATGAATGCTGCTGCATCGGAGGCTTGCCGCTTATTGGCAACAAGAAGCGACGTTGTAGGGTCAATGGAGGAGTCGTGTGAAGCTTTTGTGCGGCACCGTTTGGGATCTGTGCCTCCCGTTTCATTTTTTCATGTGCATGAAGGTGATTGTAGTTGGGATATTCAATTGGAAGGTAGCGAGGAATCAGAAATGGTGAGTGTGACCATTAGAAATGAAGTACGGTTGCTGCCTTTATTGGATCAGGGAGCTGCGTTGCTCGGCCTAGTTAATGAACAAGGTCACTTGGAAATAGAGGTTACTTGCTCACAAAAAACGCAGCCAGATTGGCTTAATCGTGGAGCGGTGGGAAATAGTCCGGCTGAGTGGATTGGAGGGTGGCTCTCATGAAAAAATATCGCGATCCTTTTATAGACGAAGCAGGGTTTACTTTGCCAGGAATGGTTATTGCCCTTCTTATAACACTATCACTTATTTTTACATCCGGTCAAGTCTATCGCATTCAATCAGTGTCTTCCGAGGTGCAGAATGTCTCAGATGCAGCAGTTCTTGCAGCTCAAAATGAGATTGCTGAGTTCATGATAGTTGTTCGTGTGTGTGACGCAATAGTTCTTTCTCTGTCGTTAACGGGACTTGTCGCTACTGCTTTGGGTGTTGTCACTCTTTGTATTCCTGCGACTGCGGCTGCATCAGAAGCTTTTCTCAAGGCTGGTCATGAGATTTTTCAAGCAAGAGATTCTTTTGCAAAAAAAGCAGCAGAAAGCCTTAACTCCTTACAAAAGCTTCTTCCGTTCTGCGCTGCCGCAAACGCTGCTTCAGTTGCCACTGCGAACAATAACGATACGTCACAGTATCTTGCGCTCGCAATCCCTGTTTCGTATGAGGGTGAAGAGATTATTGTGGGGAGTGCCAACCTCATGAAGCAAGCTCAGGAACATGTTGATGAGCGGGCACCAGAAGTAAAAGAAGCTGCTATGCAGGCAGAATTAGCTGCAGAGGAGGCTAATGCAGCTAAGACGCGGGCTTTCGAGCACGACTGTGGGCTTATGCCGTCCTACTGTATGTATGAACGAGCCAGTCATTTAGCGGGACTATCTGGAACAGAGAACCCCCTCTATAACACGGTTGACACGTGGTCTTTTTCTGTGGCTCTTGAGCGCGCGCAGGTTTACTACGCAACACGTCTTGCAACAGAAACTCCTGTTAATTCGTCTACCGAGGAGCAAGCTCGCTCTGCTTTGCGAGAGCAATTTTATTCTTATGCATCTCAAGAGCTTAAAAAGGGATATGTAATTGAAAGTCAAGATTCTTTTGAAGCACACTTTCCTCGCTTGCCTAAGAATACTTCAGAAATGCGCGAAAGCGAGCTTTACAGAGAAAGCGTGTATCCTTTCACCTCAAATGAAGGCACTACAATCTTGCATGCTTGGGATGGTTGTCCAGCAATATCTTCCATAGAAGGATATGGTTCACTATCGGATATGGAGGCGGGATTGTATCCTGAGTGTGAAACTTGCGATTTTTCTGCAGCTAGCTTGGGGCGAGTTGCTGCCGCTTCGTCTTCGATTGATAACGGTTTTGAATATCACTATGACATTGTTGCTCAAGCTGCTCAGGACTATCAGAAGGCACGGGAAAAGCTTGACCCTCTTACTACAGAAGTAAAAAAATCTGTTGAAGGATTATTCGATGAAATCTTTGAAGCTTTAAAACAAGTGGGATCAATGCGGTTAAAGGCGCATCCTCCGGGAAGCGAGGGCATGGTTGTCCTGACCGTTAACCTAGCTCAAACGTCTGCCTCAGATGGATTTGTAAGTTCATTTGTTAACACATCAGCAGTTATTGGAGCTCGCGTAGCTATTTCTGCTGCAACGCTTGTTCCGGATCCGGCGGAAGATAGCGCAAACGTTATTTCATCTTTGCTTGATGGGTTTGCAGAAGAGGGTTCTGCGAGCACGGGAGCAGCGGGGATAATTCTTGATTGTTGGGCAGGACTTTTGCAGGGATACTCAAAAGGACAGGAAGCACTTGAAGAGACGATCTCTTCATCATTAGATGCATTGCCTCTAATGGGGGCAAGCG
Source organism: uncultured Eggerthella sp. (assembly GCA_964369725.1). Lineage (GTDB taxonomy): Bacteria > Actinomycetota > Coriobacteriia > Coriobacteriales > Eggerthellaceae > Paraeggerthella. The sequence continues at coordinate 52,845 of CAYJGC010000004.1, read as the reverse complement.
GACTTGGCTCATGGGCTGCGGATGCTTTGCACGAGATGATTTCTTTAGTTGGACTCGAACCTGCAAATCTTGATGCCCTCAAACCGGTTTTGGTTAATTCAGCTCATGTGTTAGCTGCTGATGATTCTGGCTTTTCGGTGCAGCTGCTCGAGCTTAAAAAGAAAGCGATCGCCTTTCCCTTGCAGTCAAATGATTTGTTTTCATCGGTTGTGGGAGAGGTTGAGCAGGGAATGATTGAGAGTATTTGGTCGGATGAAGGAGTTGTGGAAGTTGCAGTTATTGAAATCTTAGGTGAAGAGGGCTCGTCGCTTCAGGTGGAAATCACCTTACCTCCGGCTGTATCAGAGGCTGGTGAAGGTCTAATCAGGTCTGTTGCCGATTATTTGAGAGGAATATATGCGCAAGTGACAGGGGTGAGAGTGTGGGAGTAAGGCAAAAGCATGAAGATGCCCAAATGACGGTCGAGCTGGCTGTAGTGTTTCCCGTATTGCTATTGATTGCAGTAATTGCTACTAACGCATTGTTGTTCTTTTCCGAATGTGCTGCGTTTGATAATGCTTTTAGAGAAGCAGTTCGTATTAGCGCAACTTCTCCTGCGTATGGGCAGACAGTCGAAGATAGTTCTTTAATGATAGAAAGAAAATTACAAGATTCATTCAATAAAGATTTTCAGTCGGTAACTGTATTAGTTGAAGGCGTCTCATTGGGTCATAGTCGCTTTACGGGAACTTTGCGTTGCAATCCTACGTTGTTTGGCATCGGTTTAAAGTCATCGTTTTTTGGCGTTGCCTTGCCTTCTGTGTCGCACAGCGTTTCGTTGACAGTTGATGGTTATAAGCCAGGTGTTTTTATATGAGAAGAGGAGAAAAACGTAATCCTAATAGTCGCAGCTTTGATTCATCAAAAGCTCTACAAAGACTCAGTTGGGATCGTATATTGAAAGCCCTATGTGTGATCAGCGTCTTAATGACTGCTTTGCAAATAACAAGCTTTTTTGAAAACAAGACTTCTTCTCAGATATTAGAAAAGACTGTACTGCATATGGCGAATGAGGATGAGATGTTAGAGCAGTTGGTTGGTCTTGCTGGTTTGTCGGACAAAGAAGTTGTGGTGCCAGAGGGATTTGAAGAGACGGTTTTCAGTTTGCAAGGTTATTCAGAGATTGATGTTCAGGCACAGGAGGGTGGTGGTGTTTTGGGGTTTGTTGCTCAAGGGAGATGTGAGGAAGTTCTCATGGTTTTGCATGATGAGCTGGTGGAAAACGGATGGACTAGTACGGGTGGCATCACGGGAGTTAATGAAACATTTGCAAAAGAGTCGGGGATGTTTAATTGGGTGATGTCGTCAGGTTACTCAATAGGCAGTTCGACAAGCGTTGTTATCCATTATTCAATACACAATGAAGGGAGGTGAAATATGGGTAGAGGTATTCCGTTAAAAATTGCAACTCGATTGACGCATAAATGCAAGGGACTTTTGGGTGCACAGCCTGATGAAGCGGCAATGATTATGATTCCTTGTAAAGATGTTCACACCGTCGGCATGCGTCATCATCTAGACGTAGCGTTTGTTGACGAAAGTGGTTGCGTGGTGGAAGCGCATCGCGAAGTAGGCCCATTTCGTAGATTAAAGAATTCGCGAGCAAGTGCAGTAGTGGAAAGATTTTCGACATGCCAAACCCCTTGGCTTAGTAAGGGAGATCGCATAGGAATAGTGTGGTTACAGGAGGAATAATATGAAAACTTGTCCAATTTGTCATGCAGGAGCGTTTGATGACGCGCAGATTTGTTTTGGATGTCTTCAGCGTTATGGCGAACATGAGGAGCGAGGTGTACCAATTGCCTCGTCCCCCTCCAGAGAAATAGCCAGTTCGACGACTGGTCGTTGTCGCGAAAAGAGTTTAATTGAAGCAGGTAAAGCAGATGGTCAGTTGCAAGTGAGATCAAGTTTTATCAGCGCGGAAAAAAGTGTAGAACGCGGCAAAAGTCTTCAGATGAATGAAAAACACGCACGTCAAGATGTGGTTATTCGTTTTGAATTGCCTGGCTTTGTCCCAGAGGCTCGTGAAGTAGCTGCTGAGACAGGGATCTCGTTTCGTTATCGAGGCGGCGTTGAAAAATGTTCGTTTTTAAGAAATGATACATCAAAAGAAGATCTGTCGAACGAAATGGTTGTGCGAGTTGCGCCCGATGTATTTCCTGAACAGAGAAAGCGTAGTCGCGCAGGGTATACGCAAGGTAATCATGCGCGTGTTGATCAGTCGGGAAACACACCCGTACCTCTTGTTCGTTGAGGTAAATCTATGGAGTTTAGTTCTGCCTGGCCAGTATTGCTTGCTATTGGAGTTCTAGTAGGACGATTTGCTCTGCCTTCGGGAGTTAATCTGGTGCTTAGTCGCGCTTATGATCGGTCTGAAAGATGGTGGCGTGAATCGCTAGAAGCTTATCTTGAATTCAGAGAAGCTCATCAAGGGCGACAGCCATCTTTGTCGTCACGAGGAGAGGAAAGAGCATTAGCTCTTTGGGTGAATGATGCTTGCTGTATGGCAAAAGTAGGCCTTTTGACGCATGAGCGAGCAAAGGATTTGGAGGACAGAGATGTAGGCATCGATGCTCAAGATGCAAAGAGGAGTGAGGCGCAGCAAAAAAAATGCTACACATTCAAAGCATCGCTCGTTCAGAAAGTACTTTGTTCAGTAGGGTTTGCCTTGTATTGCGGATTTGTATCGCTGTTGGGTTTGTCGTACGTGTCGTGTTTTGCTCTTATCGTTTGCGGATATGCTATGGCAGTAGCAGTTGTATGCGATATCAAGGCACGCGTAATACCCCTTGAATGCTGCGCAACCATTGCTCTGGCAGGTTCTGTTTTTCAAGTCATGATTGCAGGTTTTGAAGGAGTATTTTTAGGAGGAATTGCAGCAATTGTCATAGTCGGAGGTTGCTACTTGGTTGCTCGGTTAGGAGAGAAGTCTCAGGTTGTTGCCATTGGGCAAGGTGATGTGCGCTGCATGGTAGCGCTTGCATTGACATGTGGCGCATCGGTTCCCATAGGCTTGTGTGCATGCTATCTATCTGCAGGGATGTATTCGCTGGGAGGCATGATGCTACGTAAGTTTACATCGAGAGACGGCATACCTATGGCTCCCTATTTTTTTGTGTGGCTAATTTTTTCTGTAGGGGCACTTGCTGCTTAAAAATAACTAATAGTATTTCAATAATTATCAAAGGAGTAAATATGAAAATGAAAAGAAACAGCAAACTTAATGTGGTTAATACCATGAGTCGAATTATTAGACGGAAGGAAGAAGGCGGCTCGGAAATTGTTCAGACCGTAATTGTTTTAGGATTTGCGGTTGGTTTGGGTGCGGCGCTTATGCTCTTGCAAGGTGATTTTACTACCGCTATTGACAACGCAGGAGATGCGGTAATTAGCACCTTTACTGATATGTCTGAATTTACACCAACATCCTAATGAAGTTTCAGGTATTCCCCGTCGCACACGCTTTGCGGCGGGGTGCCACCGAATTCGGCGGCAGCATCGTGATGTTTGTAGCAGCAGTGCCTGTGTTGCTTGTATTTATGTGTGCAGTTGTAGATATAGGCAGGATTATTGTATTGCATGCAGCGCTCGATGATGCCGCTCATGCGATTGCCCAAAAGGTGGCAGTTTCCCCCGTTTTAGAATCGAATGATACAAAGATTCTGAAAACTGCGTTTGATGCAGCCCCGGCTTTGGCAGCACAAGAATTGCAGCTTGATGTGAAAATTTACTATGAAGATGCTGCTTTGGATTTATATGTGGGACAGACCTATGATGCATCTTTGGATAGCTTTGTTGAATATGAGTCTCCTCTGTTACGGCAGCAAGCTCAGGTTGAGTTAAAGCTCACAGGATCTTATCTTACCGTCTTAGGATCCGTCTTTTCAAACATAGATAGCGGAAATGAGGCAGAGTTTTTATTTGAGTCAAAGACGACAACTATGCTTGATGACTTTGGTGGGGTGGATGGTTTATGAATAAGCAAGAGAGAGGTAGCGAAATTGTTCAGTTCGTTTTTGTGGCGCCCTTGCTGCTTGTTATCGTGGTCGCAATTATGCAACTTGCAAGCGTGATGTTAATAGCAACTCAAGTATCTTCCGATATAACACGTTCGTGTCAGCAGCTTGATGTAAGCCCTCTTCTTGCCTCGTCTGATCATGAGACATATCTTGAGGAATCAATTCTCGATCAGTCGAAACAGCTTGTTTCAGATCGACTTGCGGTTAGTGAGGTAGAAGTCAAGCGTCTTCCTTCGGAGGTGGTGCAGTTAGCTGAGGGCAAAGGGTCTCTAGAGCAGTTTTCTTCTATTGTCGAATTGGATTATGTTGTCAGATATGAGATTCCGGCAACAATACATCTCCCAGGTTTTTCAAGCAAAACGCTTGCGCGTCATGTTGCCTGTACGTTTGTTGAAGGAAGAGTTATTGAGGTACGGATTGAGGAGCGGGTATGACCAAGGTGAGATCATTTTGTGAACAGGGCAATATGCTTCCAATCATATTAGCATCTTGCCTGGTTTTGTTTGCGGTTGTTGGGTTGGTAATTGATCAGGGGGTAGCTTATGCCGTGAAGGCCAGGCAAGAAAACACCCTGCAGGTTGTTCGTGATGCGTGTATGGATTCTTCATTTGCTCTAACTGCTAAGCATGTTCAAAACCCTGGCGTATTGACTGCTCAAAGGATTGTTGAAACAGCACGAAATGAGGGATTTAATGGGAAAATTACCGTGTGGTTTTATGAAGAAGACCCTCATCTTCTTGCGAAATCAGAGCGTCTTTGGATTGTGGGTGTTCAGTTAGAAGAAGCAGTCCCCGCAATGTTTTTGCAGAGTTTTGCTCTCGACGATATAGAAGTGGCATCAACTCGGGTTATTACGGCGCGACCTTACGCAAGCGAGCAGGTGTGGCGGCCAGATGAGTTAATTTGCGGAAAGTATGAGGCAGGAATTAATGAAGGGCCAGAAAGTCTCATATTTACCGCTATACATGCGAGGGGATTTTTCCCTTATGAAATACTTGAAGCCTTGCAGGCTGCACAAAGTGAATAATATGTCTAATAAGTAGGAGTAATAATGAGAAATAACAGCTCAAGATTCGCCTCGCGTAGCAGAAGCTTTGCCACACGGGCATCTGATTCGAAAAGTAATTCCGATGCAGTACAACCCGTTGTTAACGAAAAAAGAAAGAACCGAGAGAAAATAGTATTTAAAGATCATTTTCCCCCGAATACTTCCGTACATTCTTCTGAAGGAACTGCATCGCTTGTAAAAAACAAGAGTATTCAAAGGGTGAAAAGTTTAGCTGTTTTGGTGGCAATATCAATAGCTGTTGCCTTGTTTTCAATACTATATGGCCTCTGGGCAACAACAACTGCGCAGGCATCAATAGAGCATACGTCTTCAAATTCCGCAAAAACCCTCGTTTCTACAGTTGATATTGCAGCCGGAGATATTTTGAGTCTTGATTATTTTGAGGTTAAAGAGATACCTGAGGCATTTCGTTCGACAGAATTGGTAGACGTAGAGGCGCTCGAGGGCTCTTTGCTGAACTCGCGTGCTTTAGTTGATATGCCTGCTGGAACACAGTTGTCGAGTAGTTTTATAACGGGAAATGAGGGAGGCAACAAACTAGCCGCACAATTACCAAGGGGAATGGAAGCAGTTACCATCAATGTTGATGCCGAAAGTGGATTGGCGGGTCGCATAGGTGTTTATGACTATGTTCGAATAGTGACGGTTGAGGGAACCTCAGAAGGAGGGTCATTCCTCAATACATTGTGTTCTCGCGTAAGGGTGTTAGCGGTAGGTGAGAATATTTCCTCATCGGAAGGCACATACTCCTCTCTTACTGTTGAAGTGACTCCCGATGAAGCTAATGCTATTCGGAAAGCGCAACAGATGGGTACGGTGAGTTTAACGCTGCTTTCTTCGTTAGATACCCTTGTCGAAGGAGAGTCTCATGGATAGAGAAATATTGCAAAAATTAAGAAGTGCTGCGCGTGAGGAAGTGGCGGCACGTTTGCGTGGTGGCCAAGTGAGCCCTGAGACTACAGAAATGTTGATTAGAGATACGGTGAATGATGTTGCGCAAGAATGGGACCTTTATCTCGCTCGTCAAGAGTTTGAGTCTCTGGCTCAATCTATAGTTGACGACTTTTTGTATTATGGACCTCTACAGCCACTTCTTGAAGACGTTTTTATAACCGAGATTATGGTTAACGGTGGTGGGGTAGAGGAGGGGTCTCTCCCTTCCTCTTTTCTCAATCCCATTGTGTATGTAGAGCGTGCTGGACTACTTGAGTATCGACCTGATGTAGTATTTGATGACGCCGCTCATGTAAGAAGGATTATTAATAAGATAGCCGAACAGGCTGGTATGCGCTGCGACGAATCCCATGCTATGGGATGCGCAATGTTGCCAGGTGGACGCGTGCGTGCTACGTACGTGGTTCCTCCTATTTCACCAGACGGGCCGGCGCTTAACCTACGTACTTTCTCTGCTGAAAAGCTTACGATTAATGATTTGATTTCTGCAGGAGCATTGAGTGTATCGATGGCTGAATTTTTGTGTTCTGCCGTGCAGGCTCGTTGTCCTTTGCTTATATCGGGTGGAACTGGTTCTGGTAAAACAACTCTTCTGGGCGCGCTGTCTGCGTTTATTTCTTCAGATGAGCGTATTATAACCATTGAAGATACACCTGAGCTTCGTCTTTTTACTCCCCATCTAGAGCGCATGTGCACCCGTGAAGCGAATGCTGAAGGAGAAGGGGCGGTGAGTGTGCGTGATTTAGTTGTGATGTCTTTACGACGTCGACCCGATAGAATTGTCGTAGGAGAATGTCGGGGGGCTGAAGCATATGATATGTTGCAAGCTATGCAGACAGATCATTCGGGCTCTATGACAACTATTCATGCCAATGACCCCAATAACGCACTTAATCGCTTGCGCACCATGGTTGGTTATGCTGATGGTGATTTAAATTGTGAGGTTATAACGCAACAAATTGCTGAGTCCTTACAAGGTGGATTAATTGTTCATACACAAAGACTTCAGGATGGCAGTAGAAAGATTGTCAGTATTGTTGCAATCGATTCTCTTCCTGAAGGAAGTGCAGTTATTCCTCGTATGGAATTATTTTCTTTTGAAGAACAAGGTCTCGATGGGCAGGGAATGGTGCTCGGTGTTTGGAGGGCTTCAGGGGTTCAGCCGCAAGGTATAAAAAAGCGGATTCAAGAAGCGGGCATAAATTATGAGCCTCATTGGTTTTTTGAGCAGGGAAAAGAGTTTTCGTACGGAGAAATGAGAGCCGTATCATGATGCATATTTTTGTAGCCATGATACTGATAGGGGTTTGTGGCATTCTTGGATTGTTGGCATATTCGCTGTATCGCAAAGACCATGCAGAGCTACAAAAGAAAAGATTCAGCAATGAAGAATTGTATGTTGAAGGAGCTCGTTCAGCGCGATTAAAATCTCACCTCACTAATACGTTTTTTGCCCATAGACTCCATGAAGCAGGTGTAACAACTGCGCCGTTATTATGGCTTGTTCAGATGGTTTCGGTAATGATTATATTAGGGCTTTTGTGTATAGTTTTTTCGGGTGAGTTTATCGGCGGTTTGGTTATAGTGTTAGCAGGATCTTGTCTCGTTGGCTTATGGCTCGCTATAAAACGTTCAAAGCGTAGTCAGCTTCTTGAATCTCAATTTGTTCGATTTGTTCCCCAGGTTGCTACTAACGTAAGAAGCTCGCTTACTTTGGAGAGGGCTTTTAAATCTGCGGCCAATCATGCCGACTCTCCTCTAAAAGATGAACTAGCTTTAGTTTTGGCAGATGCTGCTTATGGAGTGTCTCTTGCAGACGCTTTTGAAGGAATGGCACAACGAAACAAGAGTAGTGACATTAAGTCACTAGCAGCTGCTGTTCGCATTCAACAGCGCTTTGGAGGGGCAATTGCTCCGGTACTTGAAATGATTGCACAGCATGCGCAAATGCGTCTCAAAGCGAATAGAGAATTAAAGACAGAATTGGCAGGTACTCAGATAGCGAAATGGTTTGTCGCAGCAGCTATGCCAGTTATATTTTCTATGATGTACCTGTCCAATAAAGATTTCGCTCAGTTTTATCAGGAGGATCCTTTAGGGTGGGTAATGCTGGGCATTGCTTTAGTGCTTGAGATTGTTGGGCTTATTGCCTGTCAGCAAATTACGAAAATTCACAGATAACGTTATCTATAGATGAAACCCCGAGGATGGGTGTATAAAAGCAAAGGTGCTATCTATGAGTACAGAATACTTAATTATTGGAATGTTTATCGGTCTTGCGCTGGTGGGTGGGATAGTGAGCTACGAGGTGGTGGTGAGGCGATATCATCCGACTGCGCGTGCAGAGAATTTTTTGGGAACAAGATCGTTAGAGACGAGAGAAAAAGAAAAAAATGGATTTCGAAAATTCACAAGACTTCAAATTCCTCTGCTTGTCGAAGTGTCAAAAATTATTGAACGCATTGCTCCTATGGGTCAGAAAAATTTGCAAATCACGAAAAAGCAACTTATGTACGCAGGCTTGAGTATGACGCCAGAGACTTGGAGAAGTCTCTGTGTATTAGCACTGGTTGTAGGTTTTTTGGGCGCTAGTTTTGCAAGCAATGTTTTTGAGCTAACAGTTTCTGCAAGTATTGCATTGTTGATCGTGTTTCTTTCGGTCAGCTTACTGATGCCTCGTTTAGTCTTATCAAGTAAGGCTCGCAATCGTAGAATACAGATAGAGGGACGCTTGCCTGAAGCAATGGAGCTACTTGGTGTAGCATTGAGTGCTGGAGCACCTGTTGAGCAGTGTTTTCGTGAGATTTCAATGAGTTTAGATGGCCCTCTTTCTGAAGAGTTTGCTCATATTGATCAAGAAGTAAATTTGTTGGGTTGCGAGCGTGAAACAGCGCTTTCAAATTTTTCAAAACGTTGCAATTCTCGCAAAGTCGATCTGTTTGTTGCCTATATAACTCAGGCGATAGTTCAAGGGTCTAGCGTTGCGGGAAATCTTACGAGGCAGGCGACGCTTTTGCGAGAAGAGGCACATGCCGACAAAATGGAACGTATTAAGAAAATGCCTACAAAGCTTGATATTGTTCTTTCGGTCTGCTTCTTGCCCCCTACTGTGGCACTCGTTGTGGTTCCTACCGTAGTAGACCTTCTTGCCTTCCTTAATAACACTATGGGGTGATACTGATGAAAAATAATAAAAACTACAATCAAGATAAAAAACGCATACTTACCCGCCGCTCTTTTCTTGGGATAGGAGCAATAGCGACATTATCTCTTTTTCTGGCACCTCGTTTTGCTTGGGGAGGTGTTGGAGGTGGGGCATGGGGAAACTACGGGGGTCGCGCTTGGATCGGTTCTCATTATGGCTACGATGGTGGTTGGTTCTATGCACCGGGAACTCCCGGCTATTTTGCGGCGAATAAAGTATGGCTTGCCGTATCATCAAATGCAACAGTCGCGCGCATGAGTGATTTATTGTGCGAGATTGCAGTTTCATCCTACTATGCAAATTGGGGTGCATGGGGTTCGGCTACCTGGACAACTGACCACAAGGATGTAGAAGTGACTTCTTACATAAAAAACAACACGGGGTCATGGCTTGCGTCTGCTTATGGTGTATACGACAATAATAGTGGTACTCAATATTTTCAAGGCCCATTTGATTCAGTGAAGCTTACTGTCAGGCGCGATAAAGAAGATTGGACTTCATGGGCGGGTGTTAACGTTCAATGTAATGGCTGGGATCATGCTCGTGGGATCAATACTACCGCAGAAGCCTCGCAAATTATCCCTGCTCACGGGTTGATAAATGATGACTCGCTTCAGGGTAAAATATACACTCTCTCTCCAAAGTGCTCAAGCCATCTTGTTCTAGATGTGACAGCTGGTCGCATTTCAGACCTAAGCGAAACTTGTTTTTGGACGCGAACCCATACGACTAACCAGCTCTGGATTGTTGAGCCTTCGCACTCCTCGTCGCTTATGCGTCTTATACCTGTCCATGTTAATGCAAATAAGTGTCTAGAGATTTGCGATGGAGAAGCGGGGGAGAATCGCTGGACAAATTTTAGAGCTGCTGTGTTGCGTGATTACCGAGGGGCTCAAAATCAACATCTTTGGCTACATCGATGCGAAGACGGATACGTCTATCCGGTTTTTGATTCTTCAGGCTTTGCTCTCAACTGTGTTTATGCGGGCACTTCAGATGGGACGGCTGCAGCTCAGTATAATTGTTTTGCCGCAGGGGTGTCTAAGGTTGATACTGCTTCTCTTTTTGAGATGGAAGAGGCAGTCTTTCACGAACGTGAAGCTGGTCTTATGAGCATTCTTGGTAACGCAGAAGTGGGACAAGAACTGTGGGTAAGCAACCCTGAGGAGAAAGTACTGCAAAATGATGAAGAGAAACCTCGTTGTTATCCTTACAACTATCCGAGAACCAATGGAATGATTTATCTTTACTCTTGGTATAGAGGAGATGTCGAAGGAGCTCGTTCGATTGAAATTCAAGGTGCTTCTGAAAATTCGCACTACCTTATTCAGGAAAGCGATGCAGGTTTATTCTTAACTTGCGTGGTGCATGCTCAAACACGTTTTGGTGAATACAGGCTGAAGGGGGAGGTGGTATGCCCGTCGGTTAAGGTGCAAAATACAACCGCTCAGGTGCATTATTTTGCCGACAATGAAACAGCTCCTGCTTTCACGGAAGAGGTTACAAAGGGACATGCTTTTTATACGAACCCTGAAGCAATTGCTGAAGCTACAAAAGCAAACTGCTCTGGTTTTGAAGGGTGGTATATTGATCGAGAATGCACGGTTTTATTCAGCGAGGGTGAAGGACTAGAGGGAGACCTTGCTTTGTATGGACGCAATAAGGTAACCGTTCGCTTTGACATGACTAACGAAAGTAAGACTCTTTTTTCTGAAAAAGAGCTTTTTAGCGACAGAGCGTTGCTTGAGCCAGCACAAGCGGAAGTGCTTCTACCTCAAATGAAAGAAATATACTATCAAGAGCAAATCTTGTTTGAGCGCTGCGGCAGTGTGTGGTTTGAAGATCAGGGACGGATCCGTGAGGCTATAGGACAGCGAGGTGTGTATGCACTGCCAGAAGCAGTTGGCACTCCTGTAACAAGTATGCGTGTTTTATCAGATGTGGTGTTGTATATACACTGGTATGTTCCTCGCTATGAAGGGATTGAGGTGTATTAATATCGTGTGTCATGTATGCGGGCGCCGTGATAAAGGATTCGCCCCTAACTAAAAATATCCGAAAATTCTTCGGCAGCTTGTTCTTTAAGTTTTGCTTCAACTTTTACGTAGGTATCAAGAAGTGTATCGCATGAGGGGGTCAGCGTACTGCCGTGAGCTCCGTCGCGGTTGAGGAGTTGGACACCTAAGGCTTCCTCAGTGTCTTTGATGATGCGCCAAGCCTTACTGTAGGCCATACCTAAATTTTTTGCAGCTGCATTAAGCGATCCTGTATCGCGAACGCCTAAGCATAGCTGAGCAACCCCAAATCCAAAAAGCGAAGTGCTTTCGGATTTGGGGTTCATGATTGAAAGTCTGATGGTTGGCTTGAGGTCTGAGAGCTCACTCATGGTGTTGGCCTTTTGTTGGTAAATGAATTTGAGGTTAGTCTTTCAAAAAGTGTAGTACTGCGTTTTCAATATCTGTGGTGCTGCTTTCGATGACTTCTGTGAAGCGAATAGGAAGATTGTCAAGCTCGGCAAGGCCGCTGGGGATGTTGTGAGCTCCTGTTTCCTCTGCAATACGCTGGTTGAGCTGGCAACCTGTGAGAGCCTCTATGTCTGTAGGCAGTGCTTCGTTTGAATCGATATCGTGCAAGGCCCGATAAACATTGTCTCCAAATTTTGCCCAATGAGCCGTGCTTGCGATAAGAACGGGATTTTCTCCACGAAGATTTTCTGCTGCACGATATGCTACTGCCGTATGGGGATCCAAAAGATATTCATACGCTTCAAACACTTCTTTAATAGTTTGTAGACAGGTTGCATTGTCTACTGAATCCGATACGAAATGTTCTCTCACGCGTGCAAAGGTGGCAGGGTCAACGCGGAAGCAGCGATCTTGTTTTAGATCTTTCATCCACGTGGCTATAGCATTGCTATCGCGGTTCGTTAATTCAAAAAGTTGTCGTTCTAGATTTGAAGAAACTAAGATATCCATCGAAGGAGAAGGGGTTAGGGTGAAGGCTCGATCAGAAATGTCATACGTGCCTGTATTGATAAAGTCAGTAAGTACACGGTTTTCATTGCTGGCGCACATGAGCGTTCCCAAAGGCACGCCCATGAGTTTTGCATAATAGGCTGCTAAAATATTGCCAAAGTTACCGGTAGGAACACAAACATCCAGCTCGTCTCCACAAGCAATCTTGCCTTCGGCAACAAGCTGACCGTAGGCTGAAATATAGTAAACAACCTGAGGCAGAAGGCGTCCCCAGTTGATAGAGTTTGCGCTCGAAAGAGCAATTTTGTGGTCGCTAAATAATTGCTGTGCAAATTCATTGTCGCCAAATACTTCTTTTGCCCCTGTTTGGCAGTCGTCGAAGTTCCCTTCTACGCCCCAAACCATGACGTTTGCGCCTGATTGAGTTGCCATTTGTTTAAATTGAATGTCGCTTACGCCACCGTCGGGGTACATAACGGCAATGCTTACGCCGTCCAAATCACGAAATCCTTCAAGAGCGGCTTTACCCGTGTCTCCTGAAGTTGCTACCAGAATCAAAAATTCATTGTCAAGCTTACCTTGCTCTCGAAGTTGTTGAGCGCTTGCAGAAAAAAAGCGAGGAAGACACTGGAGAGCCATGTCCTTAAAAGCGCTGGTTGGTCCATGCCACAGCTCTAATATATGCGTACTATCATCAAGTGAGGTGATGGGACAGATGCTTTCGTGGTCGAAATTCTCACCATACGAATCTTGCATAAGCTGATCAATGGTCTCTATGGGTAAGTCAACACCAAAGGACCTATAGATATATGCAGCACGTTGAGCATAAGGAAGTTCCGCTAGTTTAATAATAGTATCGAGCGTCAGTGAAGGAATGTGCTTCGGAACATACAGGCCACCACCTGCTGCTAGTCCGTCAACAACGGCCTCGGTAAAGGTCACAGGAGTTTCAGTGTTGCCGCGTGTGTCTACATAGAGGTTCTCAGTCATGATATGTGCTTTCTGCCAAACGATTGAATTATCCATTTGCAGTATAACCATGCCTCAAACGCCGCGCAATACATGAGAGTCAAACGAAATAAGCGCACACAAAAGAAAAAGTTTTTGTTTTAACTCGATTGGCCAAAGAATTTCCCGCAACCGAACGTGAGCCATTGTGAAACTTCGGGGCTGGAGCGCATA
>CAYJGC010000004.1:0-39302 GCA_964369725.1 uncultured Eggerthella sp. | reverse complement strand
GAATTTCCCGCAACCGAACGTGAGCCATTGTGAAACTTCGGGGCTGGAGCGCATATGTAGAGACTGTGTGCGAAAGTTAACTTAGGTTGCCAATAGAAAAAAGTTAGTGTAATATAACTAAACAGTGAAGCGCAATTACAGTATTTGGAGTCGAAGATAGTTCGTGTACTTCACCATAAACCGCCTATCCGGCGGCAGAGGCAACCTCTCGTCTGGCCATCTGTCGCATTTTAAAGCGGAAGGAAGATTCCCCCTTCTTCCTTCCGCTTATCTTTTGTGTATCATCTTGAATAGGTGGGAGCGTATGCTACAAGAGTATGTTCAAAAAGGGAGTTGAAGAAGCTGCACAGCAGGTACTATTTTAGACGAAAAAACAGGAGGAAGATACGCGATTTACTGAGTGTGGGCCAAAGGATGCTCCCGTAGCGCTCCTGGTTCATGCTTTATTGGTTGATGAGCATTGTTTCGATAATTTATTGGCAAAACTCGATGGAAGATATCGTGTCATAATGCCTACTATGAACGCCCATTATGAGGGGTCTCCAGATTTTGTATCTGCTGCTCATGATGCAGGTCTCATAGTGCAGTATCTTCAGGAGTCTCGCATTGAAGAAATTTCTGTGCTACTAGGAGTGTCTTTGGGTGCGGTTGTTGCCCTTGAGCTTTCAGGCCAGCTTACGCAAGCTAATTTTAATTATTTAGATCAAAAATTCATTGCTTTGAATCGTGTCGTTATTGATGGAGCACCGTTATTCGATTCTTTTGTTATGCGCGCAGGCTTTGTTGGGGAAGCTCGTCGCTTGCGTGATCTTTCTCGTACTCACCCAGAAAAAGCACTTAAGATGGCAGCAGGGATATATAACGGATTTAGTGATGAGTTGGTCTCGCATGCTCAGACTATTTCCAATGAGTCAATCGAAGGCTTTGCTTCATCGGTGTGTCGAGCAAAGCTCCCTTTACTAAATAAAGATATGCAAAAACTGATAACGTTTACATGAGGCATGAAAGAGTTGGCTTTCAAGAGTGCTTCGCGCGTTCAGCGTGCATATCTTCATTCAAAAACAATTATTAAGCGAGAGTTGGACCGCTGCAACTTTCTTATCACTGACGTGAACGGATATGTAGAAGAATTTTTCAGTTAAGATAGCTATCTAGGATACTTTCTTTAGAGCTCGCTTATGTAGAGAGGCTTATGATTAAGGGAGAAAGTTAGCTACTGTTACTTTATTTCAGAAATATTATTTACATATAAGTAAGGCGTATGTTACTATTCGTCTGAGTTAGGATTGACTAACACATAGTGAGGCGCGAGGAGATTGCATGACTATTACGCTAGTAGATGCCGAAATTGGGAGAGAATATGTAGTCGCAGGCTTTGCTGCACAAGATGAAGAACTTGAAAGCTTTTTGCTCTCTTTGGGTTGCTATGAGGGAGCAGCTATTACGGTGGTGTCTCAGGTTAGCAGCAGCTACGTGGTATCTATTAAAGACGGACGCTATAACTTGAGTCCCGATTTGGCAGAGGTAATTGAAATCTGCGAGTAATCATGAGTGAAAATAAGTCAAATTGCATTGAGTTGTCACTATATGTTCGTTATTTCTAACTTAGCAAGATGTGCCCTAGTGAATGGGTGCGGATTGTAGGCAAGGATAAAGATTGAAAAGGAGAAGGTTTATGAGAATTGCTTTAACAGGCAATCCAAACAGCGGCAAAACAACGCTGTACAATGCTTTGACAGGCGGAAATGAGAAGGTCGGCAACTGGGCAGGTGTTACGGTTGCAAAAAAAGAAGGCTCCCTGAAAAAATCTTATATTTCTGGATCTGATGAGGTAAGCATAGTTGACCTCCCAGGTGCCTACTCTATGTCTCCTTTCACTTCGGAAGAGAGCATTACGAGTGCGTATGTTAAAAATGAGAATCCTGATGCAATTATTAACATTGTTGACGCAACCAACCTAAGCCGCAGTTTGTTTTTTACTTCGCAACTTTTGGAACTTGGTATACCAGTAGTTGTTGCACTTAACAAGACTGACCTTAACAAAAAGAAAGATATTGTAATTGATGTAAATAATCTTTCTGAAGAGCTTGGTTGTCCTGTTGTGGAAACTGTGTCGACCGATGCCTCAAACAAAGGTATCGCTCAAGCTGTGAAGGTTGCGCTTTCTGCTCAGTATGAGGGAGCACCCTACAGTCAAGGTGAAGTAGATGTTCATAACAAAGAGGCTGTTATTGCGGCTGACAAAAAGCGTTTTGAGTACATCAGCGGCTTGGTTTCAAAGGTTGAAACGCGCAAGGTTGCAACGAATGAAAAGACGACAGGTGATAAGATTGATGCCGTCTTAGGTCACAAGTGGGGCGGAATTGTTATTTTTGCCTTGGTGATGTATCTCGTGTTTTCAATTTCTCAAGCATGGGTAGGGCCTGTCGCGGCGGACTGGTTGGTTGGATGGATTGAAACCTTCCAAGAGTGGGTAGGGGGACAGCTTGAAGGAGCTTCACCTATTCTTTCGGCAATCTTAGTTGATGGTATCATTGGTGGCGTGGGTGCTGTTGTGGGCTTCTTGCCGCTGGTTATGGTTATGTACTTCTTAATCGCCTTGCTCGAAGATTGTGGATACATGGCGCGCGTTGCCATGATTTTGGATCGCTTCTTTAAAAAGATTGGTCTTTCGGGTAAGTCAATCATTCCTATTATCATTGGTACAGGGTGTGCAATCCCGGGAGTTATGGCTGCTCGCACCATTCGTAATGAGCGCGAGCGCAGGACTACAGCAATGCTTACGCCGTTTATTCCCTGTGGAGCAAAGCTTCCTGTTATAGCATTATTTGGCGGAGCGTTCTTCTCAGGCGAGGCCTGGGTAAGTTACCTTATGTATGTTGTAGGTATCGTATTGATTGTTCTTTGTTCATTGCTTGTTATGAAGATTACAGGAGCTGCTTCTCGTAAGTCATTCTTTATTATCGAGCTACCTGAATATAAAGCTCCTAGCTTATACCGTGCTCTTATGCAAATGTTATCACGTGCTTGGAGTTTCATAGTTAAAGCTGCTACTATTATTTTGATTTGCAATATGGCTGTTCAGGTTATGCAGATGTTTGACTGGTCTTTCCAGGTTGTAGAAGAGGGAATGGAAGATACTTCCATCCTGGCTTCCCTAGCAAGCCCCTTTGCTTTCTTGCTTGTTCCCTTGGGCTTTGGTACGTGGCAGTTGGCTGCTGCTGCCATTACGGGCTTTATTGCTAAAGAAAATGTTGTAGGTACATTAGCAGTTGTTTACGGCATCACCAACTTCATCGACACTGATGCTTTGGAAATGGCAGCTGGTGCTGGTGGTGACGTTGCGTCGGTTATGGGGCTGACTTCAGTCGCAGCTTTGGCATACTTGATGTTTAACCTCTATACGCCACCATGCTTCGCAGCAATTGGCGCTATGAACTCGGAAATGGGCAGCAAAAAGTGGTTGTTTGGTGGAATTGGTCTACAGTTCGGCATTGCTTATTCCTTGGCTTTCTGTGTGTATCAGTTTGGTACCTTGTTTACCACGGGTGCTTTCGGAGAAGGCTTTGTAGTTGGTCTGATTGTTGTGTTAGTCTTTGCTGGTATATTGGTGTACTTGGTTCGTCGTGGAAAAGCAAAACTTGAAGAGTATGCCTTGACCCCTTCAAAGCCTATTGTTTCTAATGCTAAGGCAACAGCAAACAATTAGGAAGCAAAAAAGGTGAAATATGATTGATGTAATTGTTGGACTTGTTATTCTTGTTATCGTAGGTTCTGCTGTTATCTATATTGTGCGCCAAAAGAGAAAAGGCGTGACATGTATTGGCTGTAGCTGCGCCGGGTCTAACGCAAAATCTCATAAGCATGGTGGAGAGGGTTGCTGCGGAGACGGTTGTGGTAGTGCTGAACATATGGTGGCAGAGATGGAAAAGACTGGTAACAATACATAATTTCCTGAGCTGCAAATTCGTTTGACTATGACCAAAGACTGTATTATTAGTCTTTGGTCATTTTTTTTGTCTTGCAAGGTTCGTTAAGGTAAATCTTTCACCAACCGGAGAATATTTACCCTTCATTTTTTTTGTGGTACCATGACGAAAAACAAAGGAGGATACGTTGGAAAAAATATCCATGTCCCATGAAGACTATCTTGAGACTATTGCAATGCTAGGCGGAACGACGGGTGTTTCGGTTCGCTCTGTGGACGTTGCTACAAAAATGGGCGTATCAAAAGCATCGGTTAACAAAGCAGTTTCGGTTCTTAAAGAAAAGAAGTTAGTTGATCAGCCATATTATGGTGATATTACTTTGACAAAAGAGGGCTATGAATATGCTTTATCGGTTCAAAAACGCCATACCATGTTGTTTTCTTTTTTGACGAAAGCTCTCGGCATTGATGAAGGGCAGGCAGAAAAAGAAGCCTGTCTCATGGAACATGCTATTAGTGATGAATCATTTGTAAAATGGAGCGCATACATCAAGGGTTTGAAATTGTAGAGAATTGATATTGTTAGAAAAAAAATGCTCAAGCCACTTTTTAGGTTTGAGCATTTTTTTATTCTGCTGTTATGCCTGTTCTTATTAGGAATGTAATATCTTTAACCATAAGTCAATCGTCTAAAAACGATTGCTCGGTAAGGTTATTTACGGTGGCTAACTCCTATTATTTGTGCTATTCTACGTTCCACTTTTGCATCAAATATACCATTTAATCGAACTATCATATGCACAAAGGAGTTTAACTTACTTGTCGCGTAAAGCGAACATATCTTCATACGGTGCTGCGGGGCAAATCCCCAGCGCTTTTCGTGTATCTACCTCGGTATGTCAGACACCTTTGTCACAGCGTAATCTGCCTTCGTTCGATTCTCCTTTCCAAAGAGCATCAAAGCCAAATGCAATGCCTCAAGGCCGTGTTGGACAGTCTGCAAGACGTCCGGCATTTTATGTTGACGGATCAGATGCCTATAGCAATCCTTCACGCAAAACGGAGGAGCCTAATAAAACATCTTTTCAATCCGGTAAGAAAAAGGCTTCAAGAATAGATGCATTTAAAAAGGCACACGCAAAAGATAAGGCCGCTCGTGCATTTGACAAACAATTTGGGGGAGTGTCGACAGCACCTCATTCTGCTTCTGGACCGCGTGCAGCTCTCTATAAGGGGCAAATGGGCTCCAAGCATAAACAGGCTGCGCGTATGCAAAAAAATGGACAAGAGTCTTCTTTCGGTGGCAGAATTTTCGGCGCTTTTTCTTTTGCCGGCTTCTCTTCGTCTCCAAAAGTGATTGGTATTGTTGCTGTGTGCCTGTGCTGCGTTCTATCCTGCTACTTTTTATTTCCTGCTGCACAGCAGTACTATGAAGAGTTGCGCGAGTTTGATCGACTAGAAGCGGAATATGCAGTTTTAGAAAGCCGCGACCAGGCATTAGAGCGTGAGGTTAGTGCGCTTGAGACAGATGAAGGCGTTGCTCAACAAGCTCACGAAGAATTTGGGTGGGTTTATCCTGGTGAGCAAACGGCATACGTTTCTGGTTTGGATTTACCGCAAGAAGATGACTCACTTGAAGGCTTTCAGGCAAACATCATGGCAGAAAGCATCGATTACCCTCAAACATGGTACTCGTCTGTTCTTGATGATTTCTTTGGAATTGAGTAAGGACGCCTAACAATGTCGGCAACATCAAATGATTGTTTCAATAAACCAGGTCGTTATGCAGCTATTGATATTGGCACGGTTACGTGTCGTATGCTCGTTGCAGATGTTGACGAGTGTGGTCGTCTATATGAACTTGAGCGCGCGTATGAAATTACCAATTTAGGCGAAGGTGTGGACGCAACGGGTAAGCTTGCACAAGAAGCTATGTTTCGTGTTCGTGATGTACTGCAGCGCTTTCAAGAGGTTTTGACCTGTTATATTTCAGTGCAGTGCCCCGTAATTAATACGACCGTTATGGCAACTTCTGCTTCACGAGATGCTAAAAATGCTCATGAGTTTAGGCAGCTACTCGCAGATATAGATATTGTACCTATGGTTATTTCTGGCGAAAAAGAAGCCTCCCTGTCGTTTAAGGGTGCTTCGGGAGACTTTTTAGGTGAGTCGTTACTCTTTGTAGATATTGGGGGAGGATCAACTGAAATTGTAGCGGGTGTAGCAGGAAAAGATCCGGTTAAATTTCATTCGTTTGACATAGGATGTAGGAGAGTTACGGAAAGATTTTTTACACAAGATCCGCCTCCCCATTCTGAGATACAAAAGGCGCGTCTTTGGATACGAGATGAAATCAAGTTATTCTTTGAAGATCTTGTATTGCAGGGATTTCGTCCTGATAGATTGGTGGCGGTTGCAGGCACTGCCACATCAATCGTGGCAATTCGTGAGAAGATGACAAACTACGACACTACGCGCGTTCATAAAGCACTTGTTAGGAGAGACGAGCTTGATGTAGTATATCAACAGCTTTATGAAGCGTCACTGTCTGAGAGACAGGATATAGTAGGGCTTGACCCGCGTCGTGCTCCTGTTATTGTTGCCGGCGCAATAATATTGCAGTCGATACTAGATGCTGCTCAGATGGAGTCTTTTACGACAAGCGAATCAGATATTTTGTATGGTATGGTTTTTGATGCTGCTTTAGGGTAGCGCAATGTCAAACTGTCTGTTAGTATAGTACGGGCAATTTGGGGGTGTGGCGGAATTGGCATACGCAACGGACTTAAAATCCGTCGGCTTCGGTCTTGTGGGTTCGAGTCCCACCGCCCCTACCAGTTCTTTTAATCATAATTGTTTCACTTTGTGTCATAGGTATGCATAAAGTAAGAAAAACAAGCCACTTTAATACATAAAAACCCCGCTTGTTACTATTTGTGGTAGTATATCGCGTCGAGTAGTTTCCGCTATCTACCAAGAAAGCCCTATGAATACTATAACGAAAATTATTACGTCAAATGAAAAAACACCTCAATCTTTTGAGGAGTATTTAACAGCATATGCCGATAAAGTAGGAGACTTAGTTAATACCTATATCCCGCGCGGCTCGCATCCTGACATGGATCGTTATCTGTATGATCCGCTCCATGCGTATAGTCAAAATGCTGGGAAACGGCATCGTCCTCTTATCTGCTTTGCATCCTGTTTGGCAGTAGGTGGCAACATGGATAATGCCATGAGCGCGGCAGCCGCTATCGAGCACTTTCATACAGCAGCGCTTATTCATGATGATATTGCAGACGAAGCAGACTTACGTCGCGGAGAACCTTGCATGCATTTAAAGCAAGGAATAGGACTTGCTATAAATACCGGAGACCTTGCTCTTTCTTTGGTCAATGGGCCAGTGGCGCATGATGAACGCCTTGATAACGCTCTTAAAGTGCGAGTGATTTTAGAGCTTATTGAAATGACTCATCGAACCATTGAAGGTCAGGCTCTTGATATAGGCTGGGCGCGAGATGGCCGCTACGATATTACTCCCGAAGATTATCTTGTTATGGCTACGCATAAAACTGCGCACTATTCAGGGGCTACGCCTTTAGCAGTAGGAGCCATTATTGGCGGGGGAACAGAAGAAGAAATCGAAGCATTGCGCAGTTATGGACTTGATGCGGGTCTTGCTTTTCAGATACAAGATGACTTACTTAATCTCATTGGTTCAGAAGAGAGCACCAAAAAGGATTTCCGCAATGATATTACCGAGGGTAAGCGCACGCTCGTAGTTGTTCATGCTCTGCAAAACTCTCCCCAAAAAGAGCGTTTAATTGAGATTCTTTCGTCAAAAGAAAAAGACCAGGCAATTCTTGCTGAAGCTGTTGATATTATGTACAACAGCGGGTCAATCGAATACGCGCGTGCCTATGCAGAGAATCTTACGACAACAGCTAAAGCTCGACTCGTTGAGGCTCTTCGCGCATCTTATTCATTGGATTTGCTTGTTGCAATGTCGGATTGGTTTGTTACGAGATTAAAGTAGAGTGCCTGTGGAAATCATTAAGCGAGATAACAGTGGTCCTGCGGTTGAGGATATTCAGCAACGTTTGATAGCAATTGGTTTGCTAGATGAATGGGAAGCAGACGGTGCTTTTGGTGAGCTAACGGGGCGTGCAGTACGTGAGTTTTGTAAGAAATACCAGCTGCCCGAAACTGAAGAAGTTGATGAGCGTGTTTGGTCCGCTCTCGTTGATGCATCGTTTTCTTTAGGTGACCGCACGCTGTATTTACGCATGCCCTATTTTCATGGGCATGATGTTTTGGAATTGCAGCGTGTTTTAAGCGTATTGGGGTTTGCTTGTGGGGTATCAGATGGGATATTCGGAGCCTTTACTGAGCTTGCTCTTCGTAAGTTTCAGCTTAATATGGGATTACCGTCCGATGGAATTGCTGGTGCGTATACCTATGCGGCTTTGCGAAACTTGCATCATTCGTGGACAGATAAAGAAGCAGTTAACGGTTCTACTCATTTAGGGTTTGCTCGTGCGGCAGATGTGTTGGAAAGCAATGCCTTGTGTCTTTTTGGTACGCAAGCATTTACACGTAGCGTTGCTTCGCGTATGTCAAACCTTGCTCTAGCGACTAACCCGGCATCAAAGATTGTCAGTGCTGACTTGCTTTCCGTTGCTCCTGACGAAAAAATGCTACTCGTACATATTGTATTGCCAGACGAAGCAACGTCTGACACTCCCCGTGTAATTTTCGAAGAAGAGTCTACGCTTTCGTTGCGCTTAGAAACCGCAATTGGTGTAGCGGACGCATCGTCTCCGTCGCGTATAGCTGTTGAGTTGCCGGGAGCAATTTGGGAGGATGCGGGCGAGGGTCGTTCTGCTCAGCATTTTGCTATTGCCTTACTCGATGCGCTCTGTAGCGCACTTTCGTAATTCTCTAAAGTTGGCTAGTTTCTTACGGTTTCATAACGTATATGCTGAGCTGGTATATTCATAAGGAAAGAAGTATTAGAATCTCCATCGTTAGGTGCCTAGAAGCACGAAAGCTGCAATAGAAAATAATGCAGCTTTGCTCAATCTAGTGATAAGTGTTTTGTTGCTAAGTACAAGAAAGCAGGTAGTGCGATGAGTGATGAACAAAGAAAAGATCAAGAGAATTTTGAGAGCAACGCTTCTGCGTCTTCTGAAACGCAGCCAGTTGTTCAGTCGGCAGCAATGCCTGCTCAGTCATCCCAGGATGCTAGCAATTATGTGCCCGTTTACCCAGGCCAATCGACTGCTGGAACATACCCTCCTGCAGGCTCCTATCAGTCAAACGCTGCTTATGTGACTCCTGCGCCTCAGGAGTCTGCTGCATTGCAGGAGCTTACGGGTGGGGCGAAATTTGGTTGGCTTGTGGTGGGATTCTTAATGGGTCCTGTGGGTATTTTACTTGCTTGGCTTGTCTATCTCGATAAAGTAAACGAAGTTAAGAAATCAGCAATCAAATTCAGTCTTATTGGGTTCATTATTTGCTTTGCCGCAGCAATTCTCTTTTCAGGAATGGTTGCTTGTGCTGTTGTGAGCACAGCAGCTTCTATGAGCTATCCTTATGGCCACTATGGTTGGTAGGATTTTATCTGTAGATAACTTCACATGGGAGAGCTCTTGGGGGCTCTCCTTTTTTGTTGGCGAGGTCAATGGTACAATTCTTCTGTTAAAAAGGTTTATGCGAAAAGGAGAAATATGCCACGTCCCATGACTATGGCGGAAAAGATCTTGGCTGCACATGCTGGTCTCGATGAGGTTATTCCTGGACAACTTATTGAATGCAACTTAGATCTTGTACTCGCCAATGACGTTACTGCACCAATTGCGGTGGGGGAGTTTAGAAAGATTGGTGTTGAGCAAGTTTTTGATCCTGAGAAAATTGTTCTTGTGCCGGATCATTATGCCCCCAACAAAGATATTCAAAGCGCTGAGCAAGCAAAAATTATGCGTGATTTTGCTCGCGAACAAGATATTACGCATTATTATGAAGTCGGCTGCATGGGCGTTGAGCATGCGCTTTTGCCTGAACAAGGCGTTGTGGGCGCGGGTGACTTGATTATCGGTGCCGATAGTCATACCTGTACGTATGGTGCTTTGGGTGCATTTGCAACTGGTGTAGGTTCAACTGATGCAGGTGTAGGGTTCGCCACGGGAAAAGCGTGGTTTAAGGTTCCTGAATCACTCTTGTTTAAAATTGAAGGTACGTTGGCTCAAGGTGTTACAGGTAAAGATGTTATCTTGCACATTATTGGCATGATTGGCGTAGATGGAGCTTTGTATCGCGCAATGGAATTTACCGGTAGCGCAATTGCTAATATGGGAATGGACGAACGCCTATCGGTGAGCAATATGGCAATTGAGGCAGGAGGAAAAGCTGGTCTTATTCCTGTTGATGAGATTACGCGTGCTTATATGGATGGACGTGTTGAGCGCCCTTACACAGAATATCATTCGGACGAAGGCGCAGAGTATTTGCAGGTGTATGAAATCAATGCAGCTGATATTGTACCCACGGTGGCATTTCCTCATTTGCCTTCAAACACACGTCCTGTCACGGAAGCTCGTCACGTTAGTATCGACCAGTCTGTTATAGGTTCATGTACCAATGGTCGTATTGTTGACATGCGCCAAGCTGCTGATGTCTTGCGTGGTCGTAAAGTTCACCCTTCCGTACGTTGCATCATTATCCCAGCAACGCAGCAAGTATATCGTCAGTGTATTGAAGAAGGCTTGATGGAAGTATTTCTTGATGCAAACTGTGCTATATCTACGCCAACGTGTGGACCTTGTCTTGGTGGCTATATGGGAATTTTAGCTGCAGGCGAGCGCGCCATTGCTACTACTAATCGTAACTTTGTTGGACGTATGGGACATCCTGAGAGTGAAGTCTATCTTTCTTCGCCAGCGGTGGCTGCGGCTAGTGCTGTGTTGGGTCATATTGGGCTTCCAGAAGATTTAAGCTAGGGGTGAAATAGATGAAATTTAAGGGAACAGCTCATCGCTATGGTCGCGATGTTGATACCGATGTTATTATTCCTGCTCGTTATTTAACAACGTCAGATCCAGCCGAATTAGCTAAGCATTGTATGGAAGATTTGGATGCAAGTTTTGTTGAGTGCGTGGTGTCTGGTGACATTATTGTCGCTGACGAAAACTTTGGTTGCGGCAGTTCGCGCGAGCACGCTCCTATTGCTATCAAAGCAGCAGGAGTTGATGTGGTAATCGCCAAAAGCTTCGCACGTATTTTCTATCGCAACTCGATCAATACTGGTTTGGCTATCGTTGAATGTCCTGAAGCAGTGGACGCTATTTCTGCAGGTGATGTAGTTGAAGTTGATGCGGTCTTGGGCGTGGTGTCTAATATAACTACCGGGCAGTCCTTCCAGGCTCAGCCTTTTCCTGAGTTCGTAAGTGAAATCATTGTGGCGGGTGGTTTAATCAATCGCACACGAGAAAAAATGAATGCATAAAACTGATAAGTAAAAGCAGCGGAGGGAAACTTCCGCTGCTTTTCTATTGATGGTAGATTTGTGTCAAGAAAGAAGGAATTATGAGTGCTACTTATAAGATATGTTTACTCCCCGGAGATGGCATTGGGCCTGAGATTGTTGCGGAAGCTCTTAAGGTTTTAGACCGCATAGCGGAAAAATATGAGACCACATTTACCTACGAAGAGGCTTTGCTGGGCGGTTGTGCCATAGATGAGACTGGGGAAGCCTTTCCCGAAGAGACTCTTCGCGCTGCTCAGGCTGCTGATGCAGTATTGTTGGGAGCGGTAGGGGGTCCTAAGTGGGATACCACAGATCCAACAAAGCCACGGCCAGAACAGGGATTGCTGGCAATTCGCAAGGAGCTAGGTCTTTATGCAAACTTGCGTCCTGTTCGCATCTTTGAAGCATTATCTGATGCATCAACTCTTAAATCAGAAGTAATTAACGGCGTTGACATGGTTATCGTGCGTGAATTGATTGGCGGTCTTTATTTTGGCGAACGTCAACGCTTCTATGACGAAGCGGGTTGCGGTGCCGGCAATACTGCAGGTCAGCGTGCGTATGACACCCTTGAATATCGAGAATTTGAGATTGAGCGTATAGTGAGACATGCGTTTGAGATGGCTCGCACTCGAGGAAGTCGTGTTCATTCGATTGACAAGGCAAATGTGCTGGAAACAAGTCGCTTGTGGCGCGAGGTTGCCCATCGTGTTGCTGCCGACTATCCTGCTATTGAGCTTGTAGATATGCTGGTAGACAATGCGGCTATGCAGTTAATTAACTGGCCTACTCAGTTTGATGTCGTTGTGACGGAGAACATGTTTGGTGATATTTTATCCGATGAAGCTTCTATGCTTACTGGCTCTTTGGGTATGTTGGCAAGCGCTTCACTTGGTGACGGTACAGCGCTTTACGAGCCTAGCCACGGTAGTGCGCCTGATATTGCAGGGCAAGGTATTGCAAATCCGCTCGCCCAGATTATGTCAGTTGAAATTATGTTGCGTCAAAGCTTTGGGATGGAATCTGCCGCTAACGATATAGCACGCGCAATTACTGCGGTGCTTGATGAAGGATGGCGTACGGTAGATATTAAGAGTGGAGATACTCCTGCCGAAAAAGTTATTGGCACCGCGCGCATGGGCGATTTAGTTGTTGCAAATATCTAGAAAAGTACGTTGGTTTTGATTGCATGAAACAGTGCAGTTTTTACAATGAAAGGAAACTGTCTATGCCACTGAATCCCGAACAAGATTTTGTGATAAAAACCATAAAGGGTCGCGATGTGCATTTTGTACGCTTGTGGTTTGCCGATGTGTTAGGAGTGATGAAGTCGTTTGCTGTCATCCCTGGCGAAATAGAGAACGCGTTTTCTGATGGTATGGGTTTTGACGGTAGCTGTATCGAAGGTTTTTCACGCGTGAAGGAAGCGGATATGTTGGCATATCCTGACCCCGTGACATTTCAGGTTTTGCCGTGGCGTCCCGAATCTAATGCGGTGGCGCGCATGTTTTGTGATATTCGCACGCCCGAAGGTGAGCCTTTTCAGGGAGATCCCCGACACGTGCTTGCACGGATGACCGAAAAAGCACAAGAAAAGGGATATACCTTTAATGTTGGTCCTGAGTTGGAGTACTATTATTTTAAGGACCCCGAAGGAACTGAAGTGCTTGACCATGGTGGCTTTTTTGACTTAACAAGCCTTGACTGCGCTTCTGACTTGCGGCGTGATACGGTTCTCACACTTGAAAAAATGGGTATTCCCGTGGAATACTCTCATCACGAACGTGGAGCTTCTCAGCACGAAAT
Organism: uncultured Eggerthella sp.; assembly: GCA_964369725.1. GTDB lineage: Bacteria > Actinomycetota > Coriobacteriia > Coriobacteriales > Eggerthellaceae > Paraeggerthella. The sequence continues at coordinate 26,043 of CAYJGC010000004.1, read as the reverse complement.
CGATCTGCGCTTCACCGATGCGCTTTCTATGGCTGATGCTGTTATGACATACAAGCTTGTCGTAAAAGAAATTGCCATCCAGCACGGTGTATATGCCTCGTTTATGCCAAAACCCTTGGCGAGCCAGCCAGGTAGTGGCATGGATGTTCACCAGAGTTTGTTTGATTTTGACGGCAATAATGTATTTTTTGATCCTCAAGATCCACAGGGTTATAACCTCTCTGAAAAAGGACGACAGTATTTAGCGGGTCTTTTACGGTATGCCCCTGAATTTTGTTTGGTTACAAATCAGCATGTTAATTCCTACAAGCGTCTCGTAGCGGGAGATGTTGCTCGCCACGTTGCATGGGGTCGCGCAAATCGTTCTGCTCTGGTGAGAATCCCTTGGCGCAGACCTGGAAACGAGACTTCATTCCGTTTTGAACTGCGCAGTCCCGATCCAAGCACAAATCCTTATCTTGCTTTTTCCGTTATGCTGGCAGCAGGATTAAAGGGAATTGAAGAGAAACTTGTCCTGCCGGATCCATTTGAAGACTGTGATTTATCTACCCTGTCACGCTCTGAACTTGAGGAGCGAGGTATAGTTACGCTTCCAGAAAACCTTGGAGAAGCCGTTGAGCTTTTCGAAAACTCTGAACTTATGAGGGAAACATTAGGTGAACACATTCATGATTATCTGGTAGCTGCAAAACGTTCGGAATGGGATAGTTATCAGGCTTTTGTGTCGCAATGGGAGCATGATAGGTACCTGGGAGTTCTTTAATTATGGGTTCACGAGATTCAAAGAGAAGCGAAGAACAGCGGGGAAAGGGGGCATATTGTGAGAAAAATAGTTGTGCTCGCTATTGAAGATTTGGAGTTGGAGTATCGATTTCGACAGGCTTTGTCTTGTTTGGATGTTGAAGTGCTGTCAAGCTCTTGCGGGAAAATCAAAGAAGTTCTTTCACGGCGTCCAGCTCCCCATGTAATAGTTTACGAGGTCAAAAGTCCGGTGCAAGATCTTTCTCATCATCTGGATGAACTATTGCCTCAAGATGCTTCGACAACCCCTTTATTTATTGTTGAAGAGGATGTTTTAGGAGAATTCAATCTGCCCTTAACAATTAAGAGTGACTTTATTGTGCGAGGAGCGAGTGTAAGAGAATATTGTGCGCGTATTCGTCAAATGCTCCGTATTGGTAGCGATCAGGCAACTTCGGATATACTGGTTGTCGATGGAATGACTATCAACCTTGCTACTTATCAGGTGACTGTCGGCAGAGACCCCCTTGACCTAACCTACTTAGAATATGCCCTCCTTGCCTTTTTGGTGACTAACAAAGGCTGTACCTATTCGCGGGATGCTTTATTGCAGCGCGTTTGGGGTTTTGATTATGGCGGAGGATCGCGTACGGTAGATGTGCACGTGCGTCGCGTGAGAGCTAAGCTCGGTCCTGAACTTGCTCAGTATTTAGAGACAATTCGCGGAGTGGGCTATCTTTGGAATGCGTAAATATCACTTGCCATACTGGTTTGAGGTATGGTGAGGTTGCAAAACAGCGCCCTTTACGCATGCTCTTGATCCTTACAGTAATGGTTGCTTCGTTACTGTAAGGAGATGTGAAGATTGATTTGAAATAGTAGGCTTTAGTGCTCGAGTTCTTGGTGTTAAACAGCTAGTTTAAAAGGTGATAGAGTTTGCAGCTTAACGATAAGAGGTGATGCGTTGGTAAGCATCACCTCTTTTGTTTGCCTATATGGTTGCCTATAAAAGAATATTAAAAGCGTAACCTGCAATAATTGCCACAGAAAAGACGCAGAGTATAAAAGTAACAATGAACTGTTTTTTAAATATGCTGCTCAGTAGGGATATTTCTGGAATGCTTGCTCCTGCACCACCAATAGTAAGTGCAACTACCGCCCCTATGCTAACGCCTTGGCCGATAAGGAGATTTGCCAGCGGCAAAACAGCTTCGGTTCTTATGTACATAGGAACTCCGAGGATTGCCGCTAAGGGTACAGCAAAGGGATTTTGTTCGCCCGCAACCTTCACTAAAAACTCTTGGGGCACAAATCCATAAATGACAGAACCAATGCATGCTCCAATTAAAAGGTAAAGAAGTATCTTTTTAAACTGACTGCAGGCATCTTTGAACGAATAGTTCCATACTTTGAGATGGCGCTCAAGGATAGTGCCCGTTTGACTTCTGAAAGACGTATCTACGGAATCGCAGCAACTTGTCGTGTCTTTGCTTGAGGATGAACAACAAGAGCTTTCAGAGAGTGTTAGGCTGTCGCTAACGGGAATATTTTGAGTAGGGGAGCAGCCGCAAGAAGTTGAGGTATCTGTCGAAACTGGCTGAGAAGAACAGCAATCAGTGTGTTTGGCTGGCGTAATTTCTGACTTGTTTGTTGGTGTTTCGGGCTCGACATCATCACATCCGCAAGCGGAGACTTCACTTTGCGTTAGGTCAGAATCGCTTTTAAAGTAGCGCTCAAACCCGAGTTTGTCTAAGGTGTAGCCAACTGCGATGGCAAAAATAAGTGTTATCGCTGCATAGAGTAGGGTGGGGATAAAGCCAAAAAAGCCGAAGAAGATGATTATGATAACGGGGTTAAGGATGGGTGAGGTGAGCAGGAATGACACCATTCCAGCAAAAGGGGCACCGCTTTTGCGCAATCCCACCAAAAGAGGGATGGTTGAGCATGAGCAAAAAGGAGTGACTGAACCCAAAACTGCTCCAAGAAAACTGTTGAGAAGTTTGTATTTAGTAGTGAGTGCCTTTTGAATTTTATCTCTAGCAATATAGCTTTGTAGAAGGCCTACAAAGAAACTGATAAGAATAAATAAGAGCATTAATTCGCCAAATAAAAATATGAATGTTCCAACTACATTGGCAATGGCGGGATTATGGATGCCCGCTTGGGATAGTGCGTATTCAAAAAAGTCAATGATTTGTTGCTGCATGGGTAATCTCCATTCGTCAAATACAGCGATTTGATAGGGTATTAGAGTGTGTTAGACCTCGTGGTATTGGTCAGGCTTTAACCACAAATTTTGTTCTTGCGGCGTGGCGCTGTGTATTAAAGTGGGCATGTCTCGAGGTGTAGTTGAGGTGTGGTTCGGTAGGCGTCAGTTTTGTGTAATTCTGTAATACTCGTACTCTCTCATTCATTGTTGCAAGTAATAGGTATCGAACGGTTGCCTTTTTTTAGGTTGTAGAAGGCTACCGGCTTCGGCACCTGAATCTTCTTTTGCATCTGCACATATTGCCTCCTAAAACTAAAAAACTAACTATTACGAATCGTAAGGTACGTAAAATACTAATCCCGAACTGCTTTTTGATAGGCTTACTTGAAGGTTTATGAGAATACGGAACTTGCTAGCAACATCTGCGATAACGATAGTAACGTTTTCAGCAGCTTATCTAAAGGCACCTAGAAAGGTTTGCGCCTTAGTAAATTGCTCATGATTAAGTTTGTAGTAGGTCCACTTCCCGTCTTTTCGCGGAAGAACTAATTCGGCGTTTACCAGGACTCTTAAATGATGAGCTAAGGTTGAAAGGGGCATGTTCATTTTTTCGCTTAGTCGACAGTTGCACTCTTCGCCTAAAAGGAGTATCTCAAGAATTTTGATTCGATGGCTATCAGCAAGACCTTTAAATACGAGTGACATTGAAGCATTCGGTGAATTCATTGCAGACTTCCTTACTGTTTAAAGGTGTATGGCGGATTTAGACTACAAAACTAAATTTATGGTTGTATTATACCTAAGAATAATGCTTTAAAAACAGAAAGTTGGCGACTGTTTAAAAATATCTTTTCTACTGTGTTAAACGCAGTATATATTGCAGCCATGGGCTTCGAAAAATAAGCAACAATTCGCGAAGGGGAACCAATCATAGGCTAGCTGCATACGCTTTCCCTGCGTAATGAACCTTAAAGATGAGCAACAGTTCGCGAAGCTGTTCGAATAATGCCACCCTGCGGCCATTTTGTTGTTTCGCGCGTAGAGTCTTAGCAATAATTTGGGGGTACGGAGAAAATTCATGCTCTTCAAGAATCCATCAACACACAGGCACACTTCTTATCAGGTGTTTTGTAGTTGATTCTATTACGTAGTAGGATCACGATGAAATAAGTTCTCCGTACCCCTGAATTATTGCTAAAGAGGCAGCTTATTTTGGAGGACAACGGTAAACGTTGTGCCAATGCATTCTTTGCTCACTACTTCAATTTTTCCTTCGTGCAAATCGATTACTTTCTTAACGATGGATAATCCCAGTCCATTGCTGTTTGAAGTGCGCGAAACATCACCTTGATAGAATTTTTCGAATATGTTTGCTATCTCTTCTTTTTTGATAAAAGCTCCTGTGTTAGTGACAGCAATCTTAACCTTGTCGCCATCAGAGCTTAAGCTGACAGAAATACTGCCGCCTTCATTGCAGAACTTGACCGCATTTGAAATGAGATTTTGCCATACGTGAGACAATAAGTCTTGGTCACCGTAGAATGCTAGCTCCTCTAGATCGACCTGTAGTTTGATATCTTTCTCATCCCATTTTGTTTGGTATAGCAAAATCATTTCTCTAATATGCTCATCAAGGGAAAACGAGGTCTTTTTCAGGTCGGCTCTACTGTTGTCGAGAGTTGAAAGCAGAAGGATATTGCCTGTCATCTTAGAAAGGCGTTTAGAGGTCAATAAAATGCTGGTCGCATATTCTTCTACTTTTTGCGGTGGAAGTTCTTTGTTGGCGAGAAGTTTTGCGTAACCCTCAATAACTGAAAGAGGCGTTTTAAAATCGTGCGAAACGTTATTGATGAAATCATTTTTCATCATGTCGTTCATCGCAAGGTCTCGTGCCATGAGGTTGAAGTTCTTCGCCATATCGCTCAGCTCTACTAAGTGACTAGTTTCGTCAATCCTTACGTTATAGTTGCCACTTGCAATTTCTTTGGTTGCTGTATCAATTTCAGTTATGGTATCTATGGTCTTTTTGCCGATGATTTTTGAAGCGATTGTGCCAGCTAGGGAGCACAGTAAGACCGGTATTGCCAAGCGAAACAGGGGAGTTTCTTTGAGGGTGAAGTCAAAAGGCAAAAAGTGATTAAGAAGGATGCTTACCGGTGTGGCAATAAATAAAATGAGAAACACTACGATAGAAAAAACTCTGCCTAAGTTATATTTTCGCTTCATCATTTTTCAACTGCCTTAAAACCAAGACCTCTTACGGTAACAATTTTGAAGTCGTTGTTGTCCTTGAATTTTACTCGTAGCCTACTTATGTGCACATCGAGGGTATGGTCATCCGACTCGGTGTCAAGCCCCCAAACATGATCCATGAGTTGACGGCGAGAAAAGACTTTGTTTGGTGAAGAGATTAGCTTGAAAAGGAGGTTAAATTCTTTTTGGGGTAGTTCAATCTCTTCGGTATTGTTAGATACCGTCAAGCTATCTTGGTCAAATTTCGTATTCCCTACTTCAACAAGAGAGTTGTTGCTGATTTTACTCCTTCGTAGTAGCGCTTCTATTCTCCATATCATTTCGTCCACATCTACAGGTTTTACCATATAGTCATCAGTTCCCACATGAAAGCCCTGTCGTTTGTCGTTTGCAGAGTCTTTTGCAGTGACGATAAGAGTGGGGATGTTAATGCCTGCATCTCGTAGATGTTTGATAAACTCAAATCCATCCATATGTGGCATCATGATGTCTGATACCACAAGATCTATGCGGGTACTATCAAGGACATCAAATGCATCAAGACCATCGACTGCGCAAAAAACATGATATCCGTGCTCGCTTAGTACGGTATAAAAAAGTTTTCGAATTTCTTCGTTATCTTCTACCAGTAAAATATTAATCATGAAGGTGTTCTTTCTTGCGCGATGTAGGACATCTGCTGGTTCGCTAAATTAAGTTTGTAAATTTTTACACATTTCAAAACTTGAAACTGAGTTGAGTGTCGGTTGAGGTTTAGTTGAGGTTGTCTCTCTATACTCACAGTCACAGAGAATACTATACCTATCAAAATCAAGGGAGGAAACTATAAATGTTACAGGTTAAAGATATTCACAAAGAATATCGAGTGGGTGAGTTTACTCAGGTTGCACTTAAGGGTGTAAGCCTGGATTTTAGAGACAATGAATTTGTTTCTATTTTAGGAACGAGCGGTTCGGGAAAAACGACACTGCTTAATATTGTCGGTGGTCTTGATGCGTACGACAGTGGAGACTTGCTGATAGATGGTGTTTCTACAAGAAACTATAAAGATAGAGATTGGGATACGTATAGAAATCATACGGTAGGCTTTATTTTCCAAAGCTACAATCTTATTGGACATCAAACAATTTTGTCGAATGTTGAACTTGCGTTGACTATTGCGGGTATTTCAAGTGCGGAAAGAAAGCGGCGCGCGGAAGAAGCGCTTATCAAAGTTGGTCTTGAAGATCATCTGCATAAGAAGCCCAATCAATTGTCGGGCGGGCAAATGCAGCGAGTTGCTATCGCAAGAGCCCTGGTTAACAACCCTTCTGTATTGTTGGCTGATGAGCCTACTGGCGCGCTTGATACGGATACCAGTAAGCAAATCATGGAGCTTCTTAAAGAGGTTGCAAAAGAAAAACTTGTTATTATGGTAACGCATAATCCTGAGCTTGCTGAGGAGTATTCAACACGTATCATTAAGTTAAAAGACGGCGAAGTCATTGCAGATACCAAAGAGTTTATTGCGCCGACCGTTATAGCCGACCCTCAGGCGCGACGCAATTCAAAGCACTCAAAGATGAAACTGCTTACCTCTTTTACGTTAAGCTTGAGCAATTTAAACACCAAGAAAAAGCGCACGTTTCTTACGGCCTTCGCGGGATCGATCGGAATCATTGGGATTGCGTTAATTTTGTCTCTGTCAAACGGTGTAAACACGTATATGGATGACCTGCAAAAAGAAACCATGTCTTCGTATCCTATGACTATTTCTGCAGAGTCCATCAATTTAGAAGGAGCTGCTCCAATACCAACCGGCGTGAATGAAGAAGGTCAGACAAACACCGAGTCCGACAGTATTTCTTCAAACTTTGACCAGCTTGAAAACGCGAGCAATATGACAATCACTAATAACCTTGCTCCTTTCAAGGAATATCTTGATGATGAGAATAGCGAGATAGCGCAATACTTGGGCGAAAATGGTGTGCATTACACCTACGATACAAGCTTTTCTGTGTATAGCTATGACAGCAAAGGGAAGTTGATCAATACCGATGCAGATCCATCGGAGCTTCTTGAGAGTTCAAGCATGTTTTCCATGCCCATGGGAAGTGATCCGATGACAGCCATGCTAAGCATGGGCTCAACTTCTAACGGAGCTTCAAACTTTACTCAGCTGAATAACAGTAGTAGCGGTGCCGTTGTTAATGAGAGCATCTTAGATAACTACGATGTCATTAGCGGATCTATGCCCGAACGTTATGATGAAGTAGTTTTGATTGTAGATGAAAACCACTCTCTTCCTGCAGAAACTTTATATCAAATCGGCTTTATCACTGCTGATGAATACCAAGAGTATGCCGATGCAATCTCAAACGATGAAACGGTCGAAGCGATTGACTTTTCTTATGAGGAACTGTTAAATCATGAATTTTTGCTTCTGACTAATAGTGATAAATATATAGATCAGGGCGATGGAACATTTACTCTTATTTCGGAAGAAGATTTATCTACAAACAGTCAGATTATAGATAGTGCACAGACCCTTAAAGTAACAGGAATACTTGCTCCTAAGGCAGATGCGGTAGATGCAAGTATCGATACGAGTTTTGCGTATACCTCACTTCTGACTGACTACATTATTGAAACCAGTAATGAGAGTAGTGTTGTCGCCGCTCAAGAAGCAAGAAGTGATGTGAATGTTTTAACGGGTGCTCCTTTTGAGGCTGATAGCGATGAAGAAAAGCTCGTCGACATTACCGAGTACTTGCAAAATATGAGCACGTCTGAAAAGGCAGATGTTTATACGCTGATTATGTATAACTCACAGAGCGCTGGTGTGAGTGAGGATGTCTCTGCACAAATGCAAACAAGTAGTATGATCATGACTCAAACGTCTGACGAAATGCTTGCAGCAGCACTTGATGCGTGGCTCGTTGATGCTCCTGACAATGAAATTTTGCTCGGACTCTACGACGATATGTTGGGAGGAAGCTATGATGAGAATATTAAGAACTTTGGAAAAGTAGACTATGCTTCTCCAAGCTCGATAAATATTTACACTGATAGTTTTGAAGACAAAGATGGCATTATTGCTGGTATAGCCGCCTATAACGAGACGGCAAGCGAAGAGAATCAAATCATTTATACCGACTATGTAGAGTCTCTCACTTCAGCAATGACTACTATGGTCGACACGATTTCTTACGTTTTGATAGCTTTTGTAGCAGTGTCTTTGGTGGTTTCTTGCATCATGGTTGGTATTATTACTCATATTTCTGTTATTGAAAGAACAAGAGAGATTGGCGTTTTGAGAGCATTGGGTGCGTCAAAAGCCAATATTTCACAAGTATTTAATGCTGAAACGCTCATAATAGGTTTTGTGTCGGGCATAATCGGAATAGCGTGTGCGCTTCTTATAAATATTCCGGTAAACTCAATCATTCAAAACCTTTTAGGAGATACGTCAGTTCAGGTAAGTTTGCCGGTAACTGCAGCCTTTGTTTTGCTGGGAATTAGCGTTGTGGTGACCATTCTTGGCGGTCTGTTGCCTGCGCGAAAAGCGGCGGACAAAGACCCGGTAATTGCTCTTAGAACCGAATAAGTTTTCTGGAAACTATAAGTTACAGTTAAAAACGACCGTCAAAGAGGCGGTCGTTTTTTTATGTCTGCCACAAAGGTTTTTGAGGGATTCAAATCGAAGAAAATGCCCTTTTTTTATCTGGGAAGATCTCTTCCCAAATGCATAATTAAATACCAAACGATAAATAAAAATGTATAATATTAGGTGTAAACGGTGCAAAAATGCATATTATCCAGACTCGCTAAAATTTTTGAACACCGCTTATAAGCATAAAAATACCGTCTGCGGAATAATATTTCGAAAAAAATACCACTAAACCGCACTTTTTCTACCAAACTCACAAACGCGCTCAAAATAGCTTGAAATTCCCCCGTATGATTCGGTGTGAAAAGCCGATGAAAGAGGCATCGGCAAAAGGTTGGTTTGAGAAGAAGTAGAAAGGAGTGGTTTATGTCATTATTTGACACAGTGCCTTGGCTAATTTTTGTAGCACCGTTTTTAGGTTTATTGTGCTCAGCTTTAGTCAAACGTCGTGAACCGAGAATTGTTGGTGAAAAAATATATCGCCACGATGGGTCAGCCCGTATTTCGCACTGGACGCACGGAATCGGAACTTTGTTTTTGCTCATTTCAGGTATTTATTTAGGAAATCGTATTTTTTCTGCATTGGTATCTGGTGGGGCAGAGACGACCTTGTGGTTTAACGTACATTTTGTTGCAGCATGGTTCTTTTTGTTCGGCACCTTTTTTTACTTGGGAAATGCTATTGTTTCCCGCAAGCGCTTTAAGGAGCACCTTCCTTCAAAAGATGCAATCTCAAGATCTATTCAACACTATGGCAGCAAGCTTGGTATAAAGAAGTTCACCTATCCCGTAGAAGGCAAATATTTTCAAAGTGAAAATATGGCCTACATTATGGCGTTAGTTGTTTGTTTTCTTTTGGTATTGACCGGAATAGTAAAAACGCTCGCTCATATCATTTTGACTATTCCTGAAGGTCTCTTAAATGCAATGACATGGATTCACGACATCGCTGCCGTTTTGATGCTCGTGTTTTTTGTTGCGCATATCATTATGGGCTCATTAGTCCCTTGGGCATGGAAAACGTTCCCTTCAATAATCACCGGCTGGATGCCACGTGAAGAAGCAGAACACGAGCATCAAGGCTGGTATGCAGAGATAGTGGAAAAAGAGCGCGCCGAAGAGGCAAAGAAAAAAGCTGAAACTGAGGCTAAGGTGAATGATAAGGTGAATGCTGATGTCTCGTAAGGTATTTACCCAACAGTTGCCTGTTCTTGATGCGAGCAAAGCACAAGACTTGGAAGGTGTTTTGTTTGGTGTTGACAGGGTTAGCGAAAGACCCCTGCATGACCAAGAAGAAAGCTTTGAGCTTGATTCTGATACCCCTGAGGCAGACCGCTTGTTTCCCCCTCCATCAGCAGAGCTAGCTGCGCATACTTTGCGCGAGCTTGGGTGGGGAGAGCACATTATGGGCAGTAAAACTTCTGCGGGAATTGGCGATAACCAGATTTATATCTATAGCCTGCCTGAGGCAGTAGGTTTGTTCTTAAACGATCGATCGGGGCCTGCCAGTATAGCTTCTCGTGGGGTGTTTTCTGAAGTGGATACGGAAGAGTTTATCCCTTGGCTTCGAGATGTGGTGGGTGACGTAGATCTTGCAAATGTTATGGAAGCTGAACTCGAAGGTTTGACTATCCCTAATGAACGCATGCAGGTAGTAAGCAACTTGTTGTTGTTGCGCATCACGCAATATGTACCCTTCCTCAAGGGAGCCTGGGCGCACATGAGTATCATTAAGTGAAAAATTGTCTGACAAAGGCGAGGTCTTCAGAAGGTGTCAAAAGACAGAACTATATAATAAAGAGGAGAGTGAGAACATGAATAAAGAAAGTACAAATCTTCAATCTGATGCAGATGCTTCGGAAAAATCGAATTTATCGCGTAGAAACTTTGTAGCAGCGGTAGGCGGTATTGGTGTAGGTGCTTTAGTTGGTGGAGGTGCTGTTGCGATAGCTTCAAATGCAGAAGAAGAAGTGGATCGCTTGTCTACGGGTTACTTGCTTGTTGATACCAAGAAATGTGCTGGTTGCCAGAGTTGCATGCTTGCCTGTTCAATGGCGCATTATGGCAAGCCCAATTTATCGCTATCTCGTATGCAAATTCGTCGAGACTCGTTCATGGCGTTTCCAAACGACATAGCGCAGAATCAGTGTCGCCAATGCCCCTATCCTTCTTGCGTGGCAGCATGTCCTGTGGGTGCAATGAAAACCAATCCAGATACGGGAGTACGTTTTGTCGATAAGGGTAAGTGTATTGGTTGCGAGCAATGCGTAAATGCGTGTCCGTTTACCCCCTCGCGTGTGCAATGGAATTTTGAGGAGCAATTTGCTCAAAAGTGTGACCTTTGCGAAAACGCACCTTATTGGAATCACGAAGGAGGTCCTCGTGGTAAGCAAACCTGTGTTAGTACTTGTCCTATGAATGCTATCACGCTTGTTCACGATGTCCCTCCTCAAACCGACGAGGGTTATGAAGCCAATTTGCGTAATATCCATTATGCGCGTCTCGCTTTCCCTGTAGACGACGAAGGTAAACAGCCTCCTATTGTTTATCTTGAAAGCATTAACGATCCATCTGTCCCTGAACCCACCGCTTAACAAGGAGGTAGTTTATTATGCCTGAAAATATGTATGGCTATGCTGGCAAAATACTCATCATTAATCTGACTGATCGCACATCCGAGACTATTGACAGTGCTCCTTATGTCTCAGAATGGATTGGTGGACATGGTCTTGCGTCAAAGCTTTTTTGGGATTATTGCACCGATAAAACGGTTGGCCCTTATGATCCAGAAAATGTAAATATTATCGCAGCCAATCCTTTTTCCGGAACTACCACACCGTCTTCTTCTGCACGCGTAGAGTTTACGGGTATTGGTGCATTTTCTTGGCCCAAAAAGTGGTATACCCGTTCAAGCATGGGTGGCCGCATTGCAGGAATGATGAAAGCAGCTGGCTACGATGCTACCGTTATTACTGGTGTTGCTGATGCTCCTGTTTGGATTAACGTTGTTAATGACGAAATTACCTTCAATGATGCATCTGACCTATGGGGTACAACTGACACATGGGAAGCTCAAGAAATCATTTGGGATAGAGTAACGGGTAACACGCCCGATGGAGAATGGTTTAACCTGACCAACCGTCGAGATGGAGGACGTAGCGCAGAACGCCCTGCTGTATTGGCAATTGGAGCTGCAGGAGAGAACCAGGTTACCTGGTCCACGGTTGTTCATGATGCTGGTCATGTTACGGGGTTGAGTGGATTTGGTGCTGTTTGGGGATCGAAAAACTTGAAGGCTATGAGCTTTATAGGTTCGAAATCGTTTGAAATAGCAGACCCTGCCGATTTGTTGGATGCTCGTATTGATTTGCAGGAGCGGTTTGGTTATCACGTTGATAATCCAACTAACGAAACTCCCGATGTGACAGCGTGCCCTTATGGCGATATCGTTCGCGCTCCCGGGCTTGGTATGATGGGTGGCATGTTGGGCGGTGTAGGACGCGAAGCGATGACCTCTCGTCCGCAAGGCTGCTTGGGATGTTATCGAAATTGTCGCGTTATAACCGACACTTCTGTTGGAAACGAAGCAATGTGTGCTGCTTCAGTAGTTCATGGCTATTATGGACTTCCTAATGCTTTAGAACTAAACAATAAAACAAACACCCTGATCAATCGCTTGGGTATCAATGGATTAGAGTTAAGAATCATGCCTTATTTGCGTAATCTCTACAAGATGGGCATCATGGGTGTAGGTAAAGAAATCGAAACCGACTTGGATTTCGAAAACTATAATAGCTATGAATTCAGTGAAGACTTCTTTACGCGCGTGGCCTATAGAAAAGAGATAGGTGCCGACCTTGCAGAGGGTTGTGCAGCTGCAATTGATAAATGGGGACGTTGGGAAGAGGATACGGCAACAGGATTGTGCGACCGTCCAAATTGGGGAGCCCAACTCCACTATGATCCTCGTATTGAGGTGAATTGGGGGTATGCAACAATACTGAGCGACCGTGATATCAATGTTCATGCAACCAATTTTACTCTTTATCACACGCCAAACAGATGGAGAGCTTTTGGTATAGAACCTTGGTGGACTGCAGAAGAATATGCAACTATGCATGCAAATCAATTGGGACTCTCTGATCCTCGATGCTTTGACTTTAGCGCAGAAGGCATCTATTCAGACTACATGATAGAAGGGGTGCAGTGGTTCCGCTACCATTCAATATTCTGGACAAACACCATGGGTATGTGTGACTTCGCTTGGCCTTATATAGTTAATCAAGCAAATTATGTTCCAGGTGAAGACAATTCGGGAGCAACGCCAGAATTCGAACTCCGCTTCTTTAAAGCTGTTACTGGTTACGAAATGACCTATGAAGAGAGCTTGGATTATGGACGCAAGATTGAACTTCTTGACCGTGCCATCTGGGTAGCGCAAGGGCGTGAGCGTACCGATGAGGTCTTTACAGAGTACATTTATAATGTGCCTAGAAAGAACTATGCGTGCCTATTGATTGAAGATGGTGAATGGAAATACTCCATGAACGAAGGTGGACGTACCCTTGATCGCGAGAAATTTGAAACCGTTAAAGATCGTATTTACGAATGGGATGGCAATGACAACAGCGGTTATCCTAAACGTTCAACGCTGGAGTCGTACAATATGAGCGAGGTAGCAGATTATCTTGACTCTGTAGGAAAGATAGGACAGGAATAGATTCTCGCTATTTCTGAGAAGCAGTTCAGCTTGTTTGATGCGTGCAGCAGTTGTGGCTGCACGCATCGTGTTTGCAAAGATACGACGACTTGCTTTAGGAGGCTTTGGTGCTCGACATAGACTCAATAACTCAAGAATTTCCTTTGCTCGCAAATCAGTGCTCAGAAAAACGCCCACTCGTGTATCTTGACAATGCGGCAACCACCCATAAGCCGGAATGTGTACTTCAAACTCAAGATTACTACTATCGTCATGACAATGCTAATCCTGCACGTGGCGCTTACGCTTTAGGAAAGCGTTCCACTCAGATTTATGAAAACTCACGTGCGGTGGTGGCTGAGTTTATAGGATGCGATAAAGATGAAGTGGTGTTTACGAGTGGTACTACCGATTCTCTTAACATGATTGCCTATGCATGGGGAATAAAAAACCTAAAACCAGGTGATGAGGTGGTGCTACCTATTTCAGAACATCATTCATCGTTGGTTCCTTGGCAAACAGTAGCGGAGCTAACGGGTGCGCGCTTAACATATGTCTTATGCGATGATGATGGATGTTTTGCTAAAGAAGCATGGGAAAAAGCTATAGGTCAAAAGACTAAAGTTGTAGCCGTTGCGCATGTTTCTAATGTCTTAGGTAATGTTGTTCCGCTTGAGCTTATCTCACAGATGGCTCATGAAGTAGGTGCTATAGTCGTAGCAGACCTTGCTCAGAGTATTGGTCATCTGCCAGTACATGTTAAAGAGTTAGGCGTGGACTTCGCTGCATTTTCTGGACATAAAATGTATGCACCTATGGGTATAGGCGTTCTCTATGGCAGACGTGAGCTGCTAGACAAGATGGATCCCCTAAGACGTGGCGGTGGTATGATTAAAGACGTGTTTGAAAAGCGTTCTTCTTTTGCAGAGGCTCCTGCGCGCTTTGAGGCAGGAACTCCCAATGTAGCTGGCGCAATAGGGCTAGCAAGAGCAATAGGTTTTTTGCAAGAAGTTGGATTTGATGCAATTGTAAAACACGAAAAAGCCTTAACGAGAAAAATGTTAGACGGATTAAGGGCAATTCCTGACGTTCGTTTATGGGGGAGTTCTGATGGAGACGCCGCTGATTTGTGGTCGCGCCGTATCGGGGTAGTTTCGTTTTCTATCGCAGGAGTAGATTCGCTTGATGTTGGTATCGCGCTCGAGCGTTCTCGTATAGCAGTGCGCGCTGGTGCTCACTGTGCTGAGCCGCTCGTTCGCTTCTTGGGCGAAAAGGCTACCCTCCGTGCAAGTTTGGGTGTTTACACAACCGAAGAAGAAATAGAGCGTTTCCTCGAGGCGATGAAAGTTGCTAAAAAGACGGTGGTGTTTTTAATTTCAACTATCATGAAGTAGGAATTGAGTCTTGTTGCTTCAGAGTTCAAGATTGAATTGTCTGCCAGCGCAGATTAGTTGTTCAAAATTGATCGGTGAGGCATTTTATAGGGGCAAGGCTCTGTTTTACCTGACGAGATCTGCATGCTTTGTGCTGTGCAGCCTCCCTCCTTGCTCTTAACATAGGTTTGCAATCTTACCGTACTGGTCAGGTAGAGCAGAGTCTTGCCCCTATAAATGTTCCTATAAAGAACTCTGTGTCTAAGATTAATACAAAGTAAGCCAAAATTATACTTCTTCTCGCATAGTGGGTAAGAAGTATAATTTTTTATTGAGCTTGGTTGTCGTTTTTTTACCTTCTGGAGAAAGCCATCGGACAAGATGCTGCTAGTTCAAAAGTCTTGTTTTGAGAGTGTTTCAGTTTAAGAGACTAAAGTGCATAAATATGTTGTTTTGTTTCGAGTGTGTTAAGTGCGTGTTTCAGGCTTGTTAAAGGTGTTTTTCCGGTTTGTTAACTCTAGGAGATGTGCCCTTAACAGGCGTTTTCTTGTGTAATTATTGTTCTTGTAACAAATGTGTTCGTGGAAGATTACAGGAAACAAGAAGGAGGTATGCACATGTTTGATACAGGCACAACGACGTTTATGCTCGTTTGTACGATGCTCGTTTTGCTTATGACACCAGGACTTGCATTTTTTTATGGAGGTCTGTCAAGGCGAAAAAATGTGGTAAACACAATGATCATGACATTTGCTGTCATGGGTATCGTGGCTATCACATGGATTTTGTTTGGGTGGTCGTTTGCGTATGGCGGAGATGGATCTCTTTCATTCTTCGGAGGATTTGATCAGCTAGGCGGCATCGCTATCGTAGGGGATATTTTTGCTGAATATGATCTTGCCTTTGAGGATGGTTCGTATCCTGCAGCGGTAGACATTATTTTCCAAATGGCTTTTGCAATGATTACTGTATCGATTATTACAGGCGCCGTTGCTGGTCGTATGAAATTTGGTGCTGTGTGTGCTTTTGTAGCAGTATGGTCAATCTTGGTGTACCCACCTTTGGCTCATATGGTTTGGGGTGGCGAAGGCAGCCTGGTTGGTGACGTTATTGGAGCACTTGACTTTGCTGGCGGTGACGTTGTTCATATCAGTTCAGGCATAACGGGTCTTATCTTATGCATCTTCTTGGGTAAGCGTAAGGGTTTTGGCATGATGAACTATCGTCCTCATAATGTGCCCTTCGTAGCACTGGGTGCAACGCTGCTTTGGTTTGGTTGGTTTGGCTTTAATGCGGGCTCAGCATTTGCCGCAGATGGAATCGCAACACTTGCTCTAATTAATACGGTTGCTGCTTCTGGTGCTGGTTTAGTTTCATGGATGCTGGTTGAGCGTATGAAGGTAGGAAAGCCTACACTTGTTGGTGCAGTTTCTGGTTTGATTGCTGGTCTTGTGTGTATAACCCCTGCTGCTGGTTTTGTTGAGCCGTGGGCTGCAATCATCATGGGTCTTATCGTTTCACCTATTTGCTATGTTGCAATTTCTAGCTTGAAGCAAAAGTTTGGTTATGACGATGCGCTTGATGCCTTTGGTATTCATGGTATCGGTGGTATTGTTGGTGGTGTCTTGACCGGTCTGTTCTGTGTACCTGCTCTTTCATGGACCGACTTCGGTGGCTTGTTCTATACGTGGGATCCTTCGCTCTTGGTAAGTCAGGTACTCGGTATTGTGGTAACGCTGGTTTTCGTGGCTGTTGTGGATATTATCCTGGTTCTCATTATTAAAGCTCTCTTCAAAGGTGACTTGCGTGTTAGTGAAGAGGACGAAGCTCAGGGTCTTGATGTTGCTGCACACGGTGAAAGCGCCTACCCTGCATACGTTGGCTTAGATTAATCTCGGTACGAAGAAGGAGTGAAAACATGAAAAAAATTACCGCAATTGTTCGTCCAGAAAAGCTTGAGCCAATCAAAGAAGCCTTGTGTGAAGCAGATGTTTCGGGCATGACGATTTCTCAAGTACAAGGCTGCGGCAGTCAGTATGGATGGAAAGAGTATTACCGTGGCACTGAAGTTTTGTTGAATATGATTCCCAAAGTCAAGTTTGAACTTGTGGTTGATGATGCAAAAGTTGACGCCCTGGTTGATACTATTTGCGACGTTGCTCGTACGGGAAGCGTGGGGGATGGCAAGATTTTTATCGCACCAGTAGAAGAAGTCATTCGTATTCGAACCGGTGAGCAAGGTGAAGCAGCTGTCTAAATAGTAAAGAAGTCACTAGGGAAATGCACCATCGTGAAAAACGGTGGTGCATTTGCTGTGTTTAGTCTTTTACGGCTTTCTTGGGTACGAAAGAAATGATTACCGCTTAACACATCTATAGAGTGCTATGATACATTGTAGTCATAAAGAAGAGGTGATAAATGCAAGTAGATAGCAGATCTTACAGCATGAGTTACACGACCCAGCGCGAGAAATTATGCGCTACTTCATTTTGCACGCTTCATAATGCGATGCCGTCTTTTTCAAACTCTTCTCTCAATAATTTTACTTATATAATCACTGCTACCGATTTTTCCCTCCCAACTTCGGGAGGAGCCTATCTAGTAGAAGTTTCTGAAGAGGGCTCGATGTGTATTCTTGCCTACTTGGATTTGTATGGAAGAGCCTTTACTACGGCGGTTGCCCTGACCGCGCCACCGGCGCGTGAGCCGGATATGCTCATTGCACCGTATGAAGATAGTGAAACGCTCGTAGCTGAATCTCAAAATTACGTTTATGTTTCAGAGGAATGGGGTTTCAGGCGAGAAGTTGCGCGTTGCGAACAGGTGGAAAATACCTGGCGCATATTTGATTCTTGGTACCATTTTGGTCGAGACGGGGAAAACCTTTCACTCTTAGAGGCACTTGGGCGCGCTTATCTCGCTTTTGTGTATCGACCGCAGATGGGTGCGTGCGAGATACCAGCTCGGGGGTTTGCTTATGTGACAGATTGCCTGCAGGAAGATCGGGTGCTTGGTGGTATGCGTGCTTTGGTTAATCTGATAGATGAGGCAAAGCACGATGTGGCATTTCGCCCACCGGCACTGGTGAGTTGTTTTGTGCGTTGGCTGCATGAAGCCGGTCTTGAAGACCTCGCAGAAAAAGGGATCGAGGACAACGCACTGCGCCTTGTATACACAGCTAATCATGCAGAGACGTATTACTTATGTATGGCGGGCGAGGGGCCTTTGGTTCCTGAGCGAAAGCTGTGGGCTTTGGAGTCTGTCTTTAATCGCTATTTGCTTGTTAAAGAGGCTTTAGGTGAGCACGCATCGCAGGCTCTTGAGTCTGAATGCTGCGCTCAACATATGAAGCTTATTGAATCTGTAGGTGCTCAGGTTCCTGATACTACGTTTTCTGCCGCAATTCCTCAGGGGGAAAAGCAAGGAGAGTGGAATACCCGCTGCACACTTGCCTTGATGATAGAGAGATTGCGTCTCCCGGTGAGAGTAGATGTAGCCTTTAGGGTTGATATCTCTGCAAAGGTGGTAGCTTTTGAAGTTATTTCCCCTGATGAAGATCTTATGCCACTCCAGTATTGGACGGGTTGTGAAGATGGGTCGGAAGGTTTTTGGGCTGATGTAGCCCTTAATGATCGCAAAGATCAGGCCTTGCGGTATGCTTTGCGCATTGGCCTTATATTGAGTTCAAGTGCTTTTGCAATAAACTCCGTTATTGAGCGGGTTGAAGTGGGGATCCATTCTTTTATCTCAAAAGATGAGCGGGAGCTTTTACCAAAACACCAGCAGTCGGCAAGCATTTTTGACATGCCTGCCTTGGTAAATGTTTGCTTTGATAGGGCCACCTTCGAAGGATTTGACGGACTGAATGAAGCACTTGTAGGTGACCCTCATAAGCCTTATAGGGAATGTGGTGCGCAGTTTGGTGCGGTGGGTATTCGTGCGTTTTCAACTTTGGCAGCGTCACCACTCAATGATGAGCGTCGCAATTTGCCGGAGGTGGGCGAGGTGATGCTGAGTGCGGAGTTGTCGAAGGCTTTGGGGGGAAAAACAAGCGCAGATATGAGGATTTATTACGACGGCATCTGTCGTCACATGGCTGAGGGTTTGGCAGATCGCATTGTTCGGGCTGAAAGTGTAACCGAAGCCATTCATTTTGTGCGTGATGCCCAAGAAGAAGCATTCAGACAAGAGGACGTGCGTGCTGCTCATGCATGCATGCGTTTGATGACTGCTTTGACAGACGACAGGATTGACCGCTATGATCAAAATGCAATCGTGGGACGTTTTTTAGATGAAGATCGCTGCTTAATGGCTTATGGTCGTGCGCGTACCTTGTCGGAAAGTAGTCTTGATGAGGCCGTCCGTTTGTTGGTTGATTCCATCAACGAGACTTCCGTTTTAAACAGCTTTATTGACGATGATGATACGGTTTATCGTACGTTCGATTCTTATATTTCTCGCGTGTTGTATAACCGTGCGTGTTTAACGGGCGAACACGTTTCTTTTCGCGCAGCAGCGGACGGTGGCAAGCGAGTAGAGCTACTTCCAGATTCGTACTATTTATGTCATTTAGAAATAGTACGGTTGCTTGAAAACTCTTTTGAACATGCGGAAGAGGCGCTCTTTTATGGTCGTCGGGCTTTGGAAATTGCTCCTACAACTGCGGCAGGCTATCGACAGCTTGGGCGCACTTATATGCTCGTAGGAGATACGGAAAATGCGCAAAGAATTTTGTGCGAAGGACTGAATGTTGCTATTCAACCAAGCGATATTGCCATGATATATTATCAGTTAGGTTATGTTGTATGGAAGGCCGGAAAGACTCTATTAGGGGTTGCTTGTTATGCAAAGTCGCTTTTTATTTCTCCCGTTTTTGCGGTGCAAGCAACGCTTGAGCTTGAAGAGCTGCTAGAAGAGACTGGCGCATTTATTCCTTCACAGGAGCAAGTTGACGAAGAGTTGCAAAGCGCCAATATTCCGCTGGCTCCTAAGTCGGAAGTTTTGCGCGTGTTATTGGATGGGGCAGCAGCAGCGACCGATGCAAACATGTTTGTTGCGGCGCGCAATATGCTTACCCTGTATCTGAGGCATTGCCCTGATGACGCACTTACCGCTGTGTTGAGAACCTTAGAGGCAGTGGCACCTCGACAGTATCAAGAAGTGTAAAAGGTGTCTCCTGTAGGAAAAGTGTTGTGCGTTTAGAGAGGGCTCACGTGTGCTATTCGTAAGATATCGCTATGCGTGATAGGTGTTGCGTGTTGCGGTTGCGTGACATCTCGTAGGTGCGGAAAAGCGCAAGCACTTCAAAATAAGAGTTCATTAACGCGACATTATTTTTGATTTATCAACATAAGCTACCTTACCTTTTAGTAGTGCGTTACAATACTGCAATTCGTATGGTTATAACAAAGGATTATTTTCATGGCTATTCAATACCCCGAAGGAACGCGTGACCTCATGCCCGATGAGGCAAAATTTTGGACGCACTTTAAATCGGTTGCTGCAAACGTGTTTGGGCGGTACGGATACGTGCTTATAGAAACACCCATCTTTGAACAGACTGAACTTTTTGTTCGCGGTATTGGTGAGGCGACAGATGTGGTATCAAAAGAAATGTTCACGGCCATTTCGGGTGAGAATTTTAAACGCGTTGTAGAGGGTGGTACTATCAAGGCAAAATCTCGCTTGTCCTTGCGCCCAGAAGGAACGGCTGGTGTTGTGCGTGCTGTGGTTCAGCATAACATGGTACCCCAAGGTGCAGCTCCGGTTAAGCTTATGTATGCAGGTCAGATGTTTCGCGCAGAACGTCCACAAAAAGGCCGTCAACGACAATTTAATCAGGTAGGCATTGAGTGTTTAGGTGCTGACGAGCCCAGCGTTGATGCAGAAGGTATCATTATGCTGATGCGCTTTTACGAAGAAATAGGGATTCCTGTTGTAAGTACGCGTTTGTTGGTGAATTCTATGGGCTGTGATATGTGTCGTCCTGCTTATCGCGAAACGGTGCGTGTCTATATGGATCAGCATGCAGAAGAGCTTTGCGAGGAGTGTAAGCGTCGCGCTGAGATTAACCCGCTTCGTGCATTTGATTGCAAAAACCCGGGCTGTTCTGCGGTTATGGAAGATGCGCCACGCATCACGCAACATCTGTGCGAGGATTGCCATACTCATTATGCGTCGGTAAAAACTTACTTGGATGGTGCGGGACTTACGTATGTTGAAGACTCGCGATTGGTGAGAGGTTTAGATTATTACACACGCACGGTGTTTGAAGTGCAGGTGACCGAAGGTATGGGAAGTCAAAATGCTATCGGTGGTGGTGGACGTTATGACAAGTTGGCCGAAGAGGTAGGTGGCCGTCAAACTCCTGGTTTTGGCTGGGCGCTTGGCTATGAGCGTTGCGTGCTTGCATTAGAAGCAGCGGGGTATGAATTTGAGCCAGCGCAGCGTTGCGATTTGTTTGTGGCATGTGTGGATGACAGTGTGCGTGGTACCGCGTTTTCTCTCGTTCAGGCGGCGCGCGATGGCGGCTTGGTGGGTGAGATGGATCACCAGCATCGCAGCCTAAAAAGTCAGTTTAAACTGGCCGATAAGTTGCAAGCTGATAAGGTTGCTATTTTGGGACCTGATGAACTGGCAGCTGGACAGGTGAAACTGCGCAACATGAAAACGCACGAAGAAGCAACCGTGTCGCTTGATGTGGTAAAGCAAGCTTTTCTGAGTAGCGGTGACGTGGCTGCTGAGCTCGATTCTTTGTTTTCGTAATGAGCGTTTGAGCTGCAGGAATGCGAAGATCTTGAAGTTCTCTTTAAAGCCTGAAGGCGCAACTTCAGGCTTTTTCGTTTTAGACGGCTGATGTTTCTACAAGTCAAGTCCCTTGGCAACGTTGGCTATAAAGTCCTGCACGTTGGTTACGATTCCGCGTGATCCTAAAGAGCCACGGTCGGTAAGTTTGTTGACGGCAAATTCAGCGATATCAATGCAATAAAAGTGCGTTTGACGCACCGTGCCATCAGGCAGTACGCGATACGATGGCGTCATGTTGCCCGTTGCAATGGAATGAAGCATGGTTGCCATGCACACGACAGTCGTAGCTTTACGCAAGTGAGATCTCATGGCGTCCTGAGCTTCGTAAGCGTCGCTGTATACATGAGGAAGAGGTCCGTCATCGCGAATTGAGCCGGCCAAGACGTAGGGGACACTATTCTTCTCAAGAGCATGCATAATGCCGTTGTCTACGCCTTCGGCATCAATGAATTCACCAATAGAGCCATGGAGACGTACGCGGTTGATAGTGTCAAGGTGATTGTAGTGTCCAAGAGGCATGTTTTCTTGTGTCTCGATATCTTGACCGAGCGCGGTGTGAAAAAATGCACCCTCTAAATCGTGAGTCGCAAGGGCATTTCCGGCAAAAACCGCATTGACGTATCCCGCATTAATTATTTTAGAAAAAGCTGTTCGTGAAAAATCATTAAAGGAAAACGCTGGCCCCATTACCCACACGATGTAGCCATGCTCACGCTCGTAGCGGAGCAATTCATAAAGCCTGTCGTATTCTTGAGAGAAGGCGGTTTCGCGAGAACGACCAAGGCGGAAGGCAAAATTTTCTGCACTCCGGTTTGAGGTCTTTCCATCTTCTTCATTAGTAAGAACATCAAAGCCATGCGTATGGACGAAAATACCCTCTTCGCCCGCTTCAGTACGACCGCACACAACCAAGTCATCCTTTTTAATATGACGGAATTCTCGCACGTAGATTTTTCCGTTTTCGTATACCGGTGCGCAGTCCATGCGGCTATCTTCTGCCAAGAGCCAAGTGTTATCAATCTTGAAATACTCAGGGAAGATGCTCATGGCGTGATAATAGCTTGGGGCAACGCCATCTTTTGGTGAAGGCTTAAGGATAGCATTGGGAGCCTCGGTGAAGAGAGGTTGTGAGAAATCGGGCTGGTGGTAGGGGAGTGGCTGGAAATTCATAAGTACCTTTTCTTTCTGGTTATTAAAGATCAGAAGTTTGTCTGGTCTGCTTTGTTGCTGGTTGCGTGCTTCTGTCGTCTGCATTGTTGTCTTACTAGTTGTGTCTTGCTATGTTTGTGTTGCCACGCGGTATGCCGAGCGTTGCTGTCGCTCGCTTACTCATGCGGCATGTCGAGTGTTGTTGCCGCTCGCTATCCTTCGATGTTTCTATTGCTGACTCGTAGATAGAATACTGTTTTCTCCTGCGTTGAAACGCGGTAGGTAGAAAGCTTTTACATTTGCTTTGCCACCTCGTTAGTTGCATGTTATTGCATGGCGTGTCTTGCTTGTGTTAAGCGTACAGGTTTAGCCGTGTTAATTCAATTAGTGAGAGGTTTTTGTTTGCTGTAGGAATACTTTTCTCTTTCATGCGGGTTTAAGCTTCAATAATTTAGCTTAAATCCAACGCCAGCTACCTAGTCTTATGAGCTATATAGTTGCGATTCCGCACGCTTGCTTCCCTGACATGAGACAGCGAATCCTTGCCAACTGACTTACTTTGCGAGTCAACCGGTGAGTTATTTCGCAGAAGTTTTGCGCGAAATGAAGGTTGTGGGTTTTCTTGTGCGTGTTTCTTTCGTACAATAACGAGGTTTGAGTAATAGCTTGCTACATGAAATCATAGCAAGTCACTATACAGCAAGGTCAAGGAGCAAGGAATCAATTACCATGACGGATTTTAAGAACGAATACTGCATGCATAGCGCCACCTGTGGTGAGCTGCGAAAAGACGACACGGGTCGTGAAGTGACGCTTACTGGTTGGGCTTGGCACAATCGTGACCATGGCGGACTTATTTTTGTCGACCTTCGTGATCGCACGGGTTATACGCAGGCAGTCATTGACCCTGATTGCGTAAGCGCCGAAGACTTTGCTTGCGCTGAGCACCTAGGGCGTGAATATGTGCTTAAGGTAACTGGCACCGTTCGCGAGCGCGGTGCAGAGGCGGTTAACCCCAATATGGAAACGGGCGAGATTGAGGTTTTGGCAAACGCTGTTGAGATTTTGAACACTTCTGTAACGCCTCCTTTTTCTATTGAAGATGGTATTGAGACCGACGAAACTACACGTATGAAGTGGCGTTATTTGGATATCCGTCGTCCTGAAATGTATAATGCGCTTCACTTGCGTCATACGGTAGCTCAAGCCATGCGTGGTGCTTTGAACGAACGCGGCTTCCTTGAAGTGGAAACTCCCATCTTGGCAAACTCAACGCCAGAAGGTGCGCGTGACTACATTGTTCCTAGTCGTCCAAATCCTGGTAAATTCTATGCGCTTCCTCAAAGCCCTCAGCAGTTCAAGCAAATGCTTATGGTGGCTGGCATTGAGCGTTACTATCAAATTGCACGCTGTTTCCGTGACGAGGATTTGCGCGCCGACCGTCAGCCCGAATTTACGCAGGTTGACATTGAGATGAGCTTCGTGGAAGAAAACGATGTCTTGAGTCTTATGGAAGATGTGATGGCAGAGGTTTTGGCTTCCGCCGGTGTTGAGTGTTCGTTCCCTTTGCAGCGCATGCCTTATGCCGAATCAATGGAGCGCTTCGGCAACGACCGCCCCGACACTCGTTTTGGCATGGAGCTTGTTGACTTGACCGAAATCGTGAAGAATACCGGCTTCAAGGTATTTTCTAGCGTTGCGCAATCGGGTGGCAAAGTTGCTGCCATCAACGCAAAAGGCGCGGGTGACTGGAGTCGCGGCGACGTAGAAAAGCTGGCCGATATTGCAGCCGCTAATGGTGCAAAAGGTATGGCCTGGATTGCTTTCACTTCTGAAGGTGCCGAAAAAAGCCCCATAATCAAGTTCTTTAGCGAAGAGGAATTTGCCGCACTGAAGGAAGCCATGAATGTGGAGCCCGGCGACTTGTTGCTTTTTGCTGCGGACACGACTGAAGTTGCAAATGCGGTATTGTCTGCGTTGCGTCTACATATGGCCGATGCGCTGGATATCCCTCGTGAGGGTCATAGTCTTTTATGGGTGGTTGATTTCCCCATGTTCCGCTATGACGAAGACGAGAACAAATATGCTGCTGAGCATCATCCCTTCACGCAGGTTCGCGCGGGGGATGAAGACAAGATTGAAGACGCTCCTTTGGAATGCGGAAGCTATACGTATGACCTTGTTATGGATGGCTTTGAAATTGGCGGCGGCACCATTCGTATTCATGATGCAGAAATGCAGAAGCGCGTACTTCGTCGTCTTGGTCTTGATGATGAGCAAATTGAAGACAAGTTTGGACACCTGATTCATGCACTTGAACTGGGCGCGCCTCCTCACGGTGGTATTGCGCTTGGTCTTGACCGCTTGGTTATGCTTTTGGCAGGCAAGCAGTCTATTCGTGACGTTATTGCGTTCCCTAAGACCAGCAGCGCAAGTGATCCTATGACGGGTGCGCCAAGCGTAGTAAGTGGTCGTCAGCTTAAAGATGTAAGCCTGCGCACACTGTAGGTTTGTGTGCTGCATTGCTGCTAGATAGAAGAAGTTATATCAAAAGCCCATCTCAACAGGTGGGCTTTTGTGTAAGACAGTATCTCCAACACAGTGTGGCAACTTCTTAAAATCGGGGAAGTTAGTGCACAAATTCAAGGGTAGGAGGCGGATTTCAGAATTTTTGAAACCTTCTGCCCGTGGGCTATAAAATCATGTTTTCAAAACATCTGTTCAGAGGAGAAGGCGTGCTTTTATAAGGAAATGACCCTTAGTTAATATCCTCATATCTTTGATTTTGTGCACTAACTAATGGCCTGGAGAGAAGCGAGTGATCTTATATAAGAACGTAAGCTTAAGGTAGCTATCTTAGTCATCTCGAGATCTGCGTCCGCTCCCATGTCTGCTGGCTGGGTCGGAATGGCTGGTTACTAAGTTGTGTAGAAACAAAGCAAAATGAAATTCGCGATACTTTAGCACTCTACTGTGATAAAGTACTTTAACTGCATGATATGTATGTGTAAACTAAATGGTAGCTACATACAAACTAAGTTTTGCACTGCCACTAATTAAAATACGATGAGACATACAAGCCAAAGACACGACCAACCAAGCAACTGCACAAAGCAAAGAAAGTGAGAAACGATGAATTTTGCAACGCCAGCGGGTTTTAGAG